>JADJAK010000013.1 GCA_016704275.1 Gemmatimonadota bacterium | reverse complement strand
CGCCGGGCGTGATGCCGACGCCCTCCGCCACGCCGGAGCGGATCGTCGCGCCTTCCGTCCCGACGCTTCGACGGCATGCCGGCCGCGGTTCGCGTCGGCTTCACGGTGCAGGTCTCGGGGATGGTGCCGGTCGATTCGGCCGGTCGCCTCGTCGGCACCGACCTCAACGGCCAGGTCCGGGCGGCACTTCGGCAATTTCGTCACCGTCGCACGCCGCGCGCGGGCGTCCCCGGCGACGTGGTCCGCCCACCGTCTACCTCTCCGCGATCCTCGACTGAGGCCGTCGAGACCGTGCACCGCCATCCTCGACGTGCTCGGAAAGGACGCACCACCGGCCCTCACCGTGGTCGGCGTGAGTGCCCTGCCCGAAGCGGCGATGCGGGTGATGATCGAGGGGACGGCACAGCTGAGGAGTGAGTTTCCGGATCGGAACAGGATGCGTCCGGGGTCGTGACTCTGGCCATCGATCATCGATGATCGATCATCGATGATCGATAACCAGTCGCTGCAGATCGGCTCAGTTGCCCGGCGCCTGCCACAACTCCACCCGATTCCCTTCCGGGTCATCGAGCCAGGCGAAGTCGCCGTCGATGGTTTCCTGTCGTTCGGCGAGGGTGACGCCGAGTTCACCGAGCTGTTCGGTGAGGGCGTCGAGGTCGTTCACGTACCAGGTGATCTCGACCTGGCGACGGTCGTGCGCGAGCGGGTGCTTCGCCTGATGAATCGAGAAGGAGAGGCCGCCGAAGTCACACCACCACTCGTGGCTGCCGGGTTCGCGGGTGAAGAAGAGGCCGAGGTGGCGCTCGTACCAGTGCGCGAGGGAATCCGCATTGTCGGCAAAGAGGACGATGCCCCGATCCCGACGACCTTCTGTCGCTCCATCTGCGATCTCCAGGTAAGGAAGAAACGAGCGTGAGCTGCGGTGCCGCTACCAGCGCCGGCTGTTGCACAGGGCGATGATCTGCGCGGTATGGTGCTGACCATGCCAGGCGTAGAGCGCCAGGGTATAGCCGAGCGTGGAAGGTCTTGTTGTACTCGGGGTGCACAAAGGTGCGGTGCAGCGCCGCGTCGTCAAGGGTGGACAGCAGCATCCCCCAGCGAACGTGGAGTCCTTCGAGCATCTCCAGCGACGGCGCCACCGTGAGGTGCGTCGAGTCGGGGAGCTTGGCAAACGCCTCCTGCGAGTAGGGGCGGATGACCGGATTCTCCTCGGTCAGCGCCAGCTTGAAGCGCAGGTAGGCATTCAGGTGCGAGTCGGCCAGGTGATGAACAATCTGGCGGATGGTCCAGCCGCCGTCGCGATAGGGCGTGTCGAGCGCGGCATTGTCGAGGCTCGACACGGTCGCGCGGAGTGCGCGCGGCAGCTCGGCGATGGCGCCGCGCCACATGGCCACGAGATGCTCGTCCCAGCCGGTGGGCGCGACGAAGGGTCCGATCGGGTAGCGTGGGTCACCATGGCGACATTTCTCTCCAGACCAGTGGTCGTCGAAGGCGATCAGGTTGATGCCGCGCCAGCCGGAAGTGTACCGCAGCCCAGCCATGGTCGCGGGTGAGCGTCGTGGCGCGGCCGGACGACTGCTTCGGGTACGCCACCCAGAGCGTGCCGCCAGCGACGAGCGCCTTGAGGGCCGTCGGGAGCCGGCGTGCGAGTGCCTCGGCCGTGAGGGCGTAGAGGACCACCACGTCGGCGTTGGCCGTGGCCGCTCGACTGACGCGTTCGACACCGGCGGGCAGTGCGGCGAAGGTCGCGCGCGCCGCCGTGTCGGCATCGAGGACCAGCAGCCGCTGCCCGGCGCGGAGGCTCATCTTGGCGACAGTCGGCCGGGTCGAATTGGTGGCCACGCGCGCCGGCTGGTCGCTGCGCAACATGTCGAGGGTCTTCGCCAGCCGGCGCGCCCGCGTCTCCGGCTTCTTCGCGGTGAGCAGCGCCTCGATGTGTTCCCGCTGATGGGTATAAGCGAGCGCACTGAACACCTTGCGCAGCGCCGGTTCTGCTCGGAGCGCCGCCCGCAGATCGGATGGCTCGGCCAGCGGCGGGCGTGGCGACGTCATGCGCGGGACCCGCGACCAGGCATCGAACGCGCCTCCATCAAAGCGTGATCTGGATGCCGGAGGTGAAGAGGCGGTCCGTCGAAAGGAAGCCTGGCTGCGGCAAGCCGTCGTAGCGGATCACGTAGCTCAACTTCACACCGACCTCCTTGGTGATCGGGGCAACGACGGTGCTCTCGGTGTTGATGCGGAGGTCTTCCTTCTCGCGGAAATTCGGCAGCAACTCGATCGTCTGTGCAAACGAGGCCTGGCGCCGAGCTTCTGGGTATAGGCCGTCGCCGCGCGCCCACCGAGGAAGTCCTGGTTGGGGCGCTTGGCGGGGTCGACCGAGCGCTGTGCCGTCACCGAGACGCCGCCCTCGAGCGTGAGGCGGTGACGCGGGTCGGCGTGGAGCAACGCCGTCAACCCGGTGTTGGTCGCGATGCGGGACGCGAGGCCGGCGAAGACGTTGCGCTCGTAGTTGACCTGGGCGTAGATGCCGAAGGTGGTCTGCAGTGAGTAGTCCTGAGCGGAGCTGCGCCCGATAGAGCGAGGTCACCGTCTTCCCCTTGCTGCGCCCGTGCACCAGCGAGAACTGCTGCGAGATGGTGACCACGCCGAACTTGGCGCTGACCCGATCGCCGAGGTTCAAGGTCTGCACCGACGAATTGCCCGCAGTGCTGACGTAGCCGAGGTCGCCGGTGAACTTGATCACGTTGGGGCTTCGGCGCGGGCGTCGGTGCCACCGGCGGGGCCACGGCACCAGTCGGCGGAGGCGTCGTGCCGGCCTGCGCCGCCAGCCCGACGGGCAGCAGCGCGAGGACGAGGGCACGGCGGGCGATGGAGAACATGGAGTGGCTCCGGCGGGCACGACGCGACAGGACGACGCCCGCCACCTGCCAGGCGCCCGGATCCCCAGAAAGTAACCCCTTCCGCGGCCCGGACGCCCCCGGTCTGATCAGAATGCCAGCTGCAGTCCCGTGGTGAGAATCCGATCTGTCTTGCGGAAGCCCGTTTCGGGAAGTCCGTCGTAGCGAATCACGTAGCTGGCCTTCATCGCCACGCCGCTGGCGAGCGGGGCGGCGAGTGCTGTTTCGCTGTTGATGCGGAGGTCGTCGCTGGTCTTGAAGTTGGGCAGGAACTCCAGCGTCTGCCCGAAGCTCGCCTTGGGGCCGAGCTGGCGGGCATAGAGCAGTGCCCCGCGCCCGGCCGCGAATTCCACGCTCTTGCCGACCGCCACGGCATTCTGCCATGTGTAGCCGCCGCCGATCTCGGCGCGGAGCTTGTCCTTCTCCGCGTCAACGAGCTTCGCGGCCACGCCGAGCTGCGGCGCATAGCGCGACGAGATGCCGGCGAAGGTGTTGCGGTCGAACTCGGTGACCACGAAGAGCGAGACCTTTGACGAGAGGTCGCGCGCGCCACGCAGGGAGGCGATCCACAGCGAAGTGTTCACCTCGCCGTCATTCTTGCCGTACACCACGCCGCCGGTCTGGGTGAACTTCCAGCCGCGCTGGGTGGCCTCGAGCTTGTTGCCGAGGTTGACGGAGGTGATCTCGGTGTTGCCGGTGGTGTTCACGAAGCCGGCATCGACGGTGAGCTTGACGGTCTTGACCGTGTCGGCGGGCGCGAGGGCGCTCATCGCCAGGAGGAGGGTGATCATGCGCCAATGAATAAAACGGCCGAGGCGGGGGAGTTCCCTGCCCGGCCGCCGGTCCTGCGGGTGGGTTATGCGCCGCGGGCGAAGACGATGAAATCGGTCGAGATTGGCGTCCCCTCTTCCTGGCGAATGCCGAGCATCACCTGGCCGCGATGATACATCCCGTGCAGACAGACGTGGTGGAGGATCTCGGCGACAGTGTTGTCGAATCGTTCGCCGCGGGTATTGGCGTAGCTGACCACCCGCTCGCCATCACCATCGTCGAGGGCACCCTGCATCATCACGAACTCGGCGTGGTTGGCGGCTGCGAGTTGGCGACATTCCTCGAGCGAGAGCGTCGGCCACACCAGCACATCACCGCTCCGGCCGGCAATCCTGGCCAACCACACCGCTTCGGCGCCGAGGACGTGGGCGTAGAGCCGCAGCAGCTCGGCGTCGGGCATGGGGAGCGTCGCCAGCGCGTCCGCGGTGCGGAGGTCGGCCCAGATCAGGTGGTCGAGTAGGCGGGTGAGCATCGGGGCAGTCTCTCCGGAAGGCTATTGCGCAGGAATCCCGAAGACCGCCGGCAACGGCCCCGCGCCAGGATACTTGGCGGTCACCAGACCGCGCGCCGCGACGCAGAGCGTCCCCGCGGCGCCAGCCGCCGTGCCACAGGTGACGTCGCGGCCGGTGCGATTGGTGAGGTCGCTGATCGGGACGGGAGTGTAGTTCACGAACTCGGTGCTGAAGGTTGCCGACTCGACGAACGAGAGGCCGCCCCAGACCGAGCCGCTCCGGTTTTGGTTGAGCGTAACGAGCGCAAAGGCGATCTGCGTGAGGTCAGTCGCGTTCTCCCGACCGGGGATCGCGACCGGCACCGGACCAAGCGGCGTGGTCACGGAGGCGCCGAGCATGTCGCGCCCCGCCCCCAGCACCAGAGACCCCGCTGATCGCGACACCACACGCCGTGTCCTCCCAGTCACCGAGCGCGATGCGCGAAAACCTGGTCGGAGTCTGCACGAGTGCCGGATAGATGGTCCGACCCGGACCCGTCTGCCCGGTTTGTCCTCGCGTATTCCGCCCCCAGCACCACGCCTCGCCCGCCGCGGTCAGGGCGCAAACATTCTCCCAGCCGACCTCGATCAACACGAAGCGAACCGGCGTATTGATCGGCAACGGGGAGACGACCACACCCTGGTCGGAGATGACGCCAAGCAGGAACTTGTCATTGCGACCCCAGCAGAATCCCTCCCCGGTGGCGCTGAGACCACAATACGCCGGCGGGGAAACGGCCACGCCACTCCCGCTGAGTCCGTGGAGCACCGGGTAACTGCCGGCCAACTCGGCTAGTCCAGTCACCACGCCATCGACGCCGAGTGTGAAACAGGAGATCCGCCCCGACTCCGCCACGGCGCACCCCTTCATCCCCGGCAAGACGTCATCGACCAACACCACCTCGGTGAACCGCATCGCCCCGCCCACAGCGGCCCAGGTCGGATTCGCCGCACCGAGTGTCGGCGGCAGGCCGCAACGCAATACACCGTCGGCATACACCACGCACATCCCGGGGCCACCACCGGTGACGTACCTCGGTGACTGACTCGACGCCGCCGCGGTGAAGTTCGCCGCAGGGATTTCCTGACCGGCGACGGTCGCCGCGAGCCGCTGCGTCCCGATACCGGCGCCGAGTCGCCAGGCACTGCGCGCGACACCGTCGGCATCCGTCACGGCACTGCTCGGCTCGGCCACTGCACCTGCTTCGGTGCTGGCAAAGTTGACGGTCGCCCCAGCGACGGGATCGCCGCGCTGATCGACGAGCCGGACCGCCACCTCGGCGCCGAGCCGATAACCCGGTGTGCCACTCTGCGAGTTCCCGCTGACGACCTGCAGGGAGGTGGCGACAGGCGGCGCGACGACAGGGTCCTCGGCACAGCCGAGGACCGCAAGAAGAGCGCACGGCAGAAGGTACGACGAGTGGCGCATGTGGCACCTGCGCGAGAGGGGTGAGAACTACTTCCTTTACGATACCCTCGCACGCCCCCCGCCACCGGTGGCGGGGAGCGAGTCCGTCAGGCTCAGACCACGTTCCAACCTGCGCGATAGGGTCGCGTGAGGTACTGGTTGGCACCGACCTGATTGGTGAAGGCCATCTTCGCCGCGTCGTACTGCAACTTCTGCGGACCCGAGTTGAGCGCGGCGGCGTGGCGCACCGCGGCGACGCCCAGGTGCATCGTCTCGACGAGCTTGGCGGCGTATTCAATTGGCGACGAGGCGACGTCGGTGCCCTTGATGGCGTTGACCCAGTTCATCTCGTGCGTCGTGGTGACGCGCCGCTCGGTCTTGGGCACCTTCTTGGCCTCTTCCATGAGGGCGGCCGGGAAGAGTTGCGGCTTGGCACCATACGTCTGGTGCACCAGCACTCCCTTCTCGCCGACGATGAAGACACCACCCTCGGTGACGTACTTGAAGTCGTCCGGGAGCGCGGCCGGCCGCGGCGCCATGAGGCCGCCATCATACCAATACATCTTGAAGGCCGGGCGCGTCGCTGTGGCTGCAAACTCCCACTGCACGTTGGTCGCCATCGGGAAGGAGGCCGCATTGGTGCGCGGTCCGCCGAAGGGCGTCGACGATCCCTCGACCGTGGTCGGGTAGTCGAGGCCGAGCGCGTAGAAGGGGCCGTCGACCAGGTGGGCGCCCATGTCACCGAGCGCGCCGCCGCCGAAGTCGAGCCAACCGCGCCAGGTGAACGGATGGTAGATCGGGTGATAGGGAATCTCGGGCACGGGGCCGAGGTAGAGATCCCAGTTGAGCGCGTCGGGCTTCACCACATTGGCCGACATCCCGTTGGCGAGGATGTTGTTGATGGTGCCCTGGCTCCACTGCGAGCCCGGCGCCGGCATCGGCGGCATCTTCGCCCCTTCGGCGATCGGACGCGGGACGGCCTGCGGCCAGTAGCCGAGCGGGCGGTCCGTGTAGATGTGCACTTCCTTCACCGCGCCAATCAGCCCGGCCTGGATCCACTCACGGATCAGGCGAGTGTCTTCGCGCGAATGGCCCTGGTTGCCCATCTGCGTCGCCACACCACTCGACGCGGCCAGCTTCGCGAGCATCCGCGCCTCGGCCACCGTGGCACAGAGCGGCTTCTGGACGTAGACGGCCTTCTTCAGCTCCATCGCGGCCTTGGCGACGACGGCATGCGTGTGGTCGGGCGTCGCGATGATGACGCCGTCGATCCCCTTCTCCTTGTCGAGCATCTCGCGGAAGTCGGCGTAGCGACGCGCCTTGGCGTGGGCAAGATGAAGCTTGTTCGGGGTGCCGTCGCGATTGACTGCCGGCCCGACGCGCCGATCGACGTAGTCGAAGTCGACGTCGGCGACGGCGATCAGATTCTCGGAGAGGATCTGCGTCGTGTTGCTCGCGCCCATGCCACCCGCGCCGACCACCGCGATGTTGGCAATATCGCTCGGCGCCGTGAAGCCCTGCCCGCCGAGCACATGGCGCGGCACGATCATGGCGCTCGCCGCGGCGGCTCCGGAGGTGGCGATGAAATCACGACGATTGACCTTGCGACGGGACATGAGCAGCCCTGGCGTTGAGAGTGTCGACGATGTGGCGGGATTGGCGGTGTACATCGGGATTCCGATGGGTGGAGGGGCGACGCAGGCGTCGCCCCTACGGGATCTCGATCGGGGTGGGGAAAGGGCGACGCATGCGTCGCCCCTACGACATCGGCCATCCGGACGGCACGACCCCCTGTGCCAGCCGCGGCGAGCCGCCACCCTTGCCGCCGTGCGCCGCGATCACGGCCTTCAGCAGGGCCCCGACGTCCACCCCGCTGTCGGCGCTGCTGCCGAGCACCACTGACGGGGGCGAGACGAGGATCAGGACGGCCTTCGCTTCGGCCGCCGCCGCCTGGGCCATCGCCTTGAGCAGTGCCGCTGACTCGGTGGTGGCGTGGTGCACCACGTGGCGGACACCCTCGGCATCGGGCGTGGCCGCGTCCAGGAGGGCGCGGACGCGGTGCCCCGCGAGCTCGGTTTCGAGCACCGCGAGCTGCGCCCGCAGCGACTGCAACTCCTCCTGTCGCTTCGGGACGAGCGCCGCGAGCTCATCCTCCGCGCACGACAGCGCTCGCGCCAACGCCGCGACGAGCGCATCACGCTCGGCCAGATGCGCCAGCACCCGTCCGCCCGCGAGGAAGCCGACCCGCAGATGCCCACGCACCTTCTCGACGCCCGTGATGACGATCGCACCGATCTCCGCCGTCGTCGCCACGTGCGTCCCGCCGCACGCGCTCCGATCGAGCCCGGCGATGGTGATGACGCGCAACTCGCCGTCGCGCGGCGGCGCCTTCCGGAGTCCCGCGGCGACGGCATCGGCCGACGCCTCGAACGACACCGTCACCGGCAATGCGGCCCGCACCGCCGCCTGCGCCCGCTCCACGAGCTCGGCCAGCTGCGCCTCGCTGCCGTTCGCCACCGCGAACTCGATGGTCGAATGCTCGGCCCCGAAGTGCACCGACGCCGTCTCCCAACCGAACGTGTCGGCGGCGATCGCGGAGAGGAGGTGCTGCGCCGTGTGCTGCTCCATATGATCGGTGCGGCGGGCGGCATTCACCACGCCACGCACCTCACCCAGCGGGAGCGGCGCGGCAAGGACGTGGATGATCCGCTCGTCGTCGTCGATCACGTCGATCACCGGCACGCCGCCGAGCATCCCGGTGTCGTGCGGCTGCCCGCCGGAGGTGGGGTAGAAGGCGGTCTGATCGAGGACGACGCGCGTGAGGTCGCCGTCGTGATCGATGACGGTGGCCGGAAAGTCGAGGAGCGTGGAGGAGGTGTAGTAGAGGCGGAGGGTCATTGTTGGGATGTCGGTTGAGAGTCGCTGGTCGTAAGTCGTAAGTCGTAGGTCGTAGGTCCTTCAGGATGGTGCTTTGCTCATGCTCGCAGGCTGTGGCCGAGTTTGACTTACGACTTACGACTTACGACTTACGACTCCGTTGCCCCTCGCCACCAGATTCACCCCGAACATCGTTCCCCGCCCCGGGATGTTTCGGAAGGTCGCGAGGGTCCGGAGCGGCTCCTGCTGCGGGTCGCGGGCACCTGTCTGCTGATCGACGGTGAGGACAGTGCAGCGCGCGCACGGCTTCACCGCATCGAAGGTGACGTCGCCCAGCGTGAGCGTGGTCCAGGCGTCCTCGCTCCAGGCCGGCGCGCCGGTGAGGACGATGTTGGGGCGAAAGCGGGCCATCGGCACGGGATGCTCGAGGCGGTGGTTGAGGTCGTCGAGCGATTCCTGCAGCACCGCCAGCACCGGATAGCCGTCGGCGAAGGCGGTCTCCGCGTCGGGCCTGGGCGAGTAGCGCGGATCGAGCCGCCTGGTCGCCTCGCCGCCGAAGTGCACCAACCGGCAGGGATGGCCGACCACCTCCGCAAACCACTCGGCGGCATGGTCACCCTGGTCGGTGGCGGTGACCTGGTCATTCCAGATCGTCACGTCGCGCGAGGCGCCCTGCGGATCGAGCTCAAGCACCAGCGTCTCGACCCCGGGCGCCTCGACGGTGAGGATGCTGCCGTCGAAGGTCGGGGTGACCGTCGCCAGCACCGCGGCCTCCCGCTGCGAAACGAAGCGGTCGTTGCTGTCGACCAGCATGAAGCGACGGTCGCCGACGAAGCCGAGCGCATCGACCACGGCGGAGTCGATGGCGTGGCCGCGGCAGGCTTTGATGGGGTAGCGGTGGAGGGAGGTGAGGTGCATTCGGGAAGTATAGTCTGAGTCTTGTGTAGGCTCAGGGGGGGGGGGGGGGCCGGGGCTGCTATCGATCATCGATGATCGATCATCGATGATCGATGCCCGCCTTGCGTATATTGAGGACTACTCCAACCCCGACCGACCATGCGCCTCGCACCCCTTGCCCTGATGGCAGGCCTTTTCGGCCAGCCTGTTCCGGACCAGCAGCACAACCTCCTCCCGGTCCCGGCCTCGGTGACGATGGGGGCGGGCTCCCTGCTGCTGGACTCGACGTTCACCGCGGCGATCACCGGCTACCGTGACCCGCGGCTGGAGCGGGCGGTACAGCGGGCCATGCGGCGACTCGAGGCACGGATGGTGGTGGCGCTGCCGCGGAGCATCGGGGGCACGGCGCCGACCAAAGGATTGATCGTTCAGGTGGGGCGGGCCTCGCCGGCGGTGCCGTCGCTCGATGACGACGAGTCCTACCGACTCGACGTGACCAAACAGACCGTCACGCTCACGGCGCCGACGGTTGTTGGCGCGATCCGCGGCCTGGAGACGGTGCTTCAGCTCTATCAGCAGGATGCCAGCGGGGCCTCGCTGCAGATGGCGACGATCACCGATGCGCCGCGCTTCCGCTGGCGCGGTGTCCTGGTCGACGCTGGCCGCCACTTCATCCCGGTCGAGGTGATCACGCGCACCATCGACGGGATGGCGATGGCGAAGCTGAACGTCCTCCACTGGCACCTGAGCGAAGACCAGGGCTTCCGCGTCGAGGTGAAGGCGTTCCCCAAGCTCCACGAACTGGGCTCGGACGGCGACCACTACACGCAGGCGCAGGTGAAGGCCGTGGTGGCCTACGCAGCGGATCGCGGCATTCGCGTGGTCCCCGAGTTCGACATGCCGGGCCACATGACGGCGTGGTTCGCGGCCTACCCCGAACTGGCGAGCGGCAAGGGGCCGTACCAGATCGACCGGAAGTGGGGCGTGTCGCATCCGGCGATCAACCCGACGGTCGAGAGCACCTACCGCTTCCTCGACACCTTCATCGCCGAGATGGTCACCCTCTTCCCCGACAAGTCGTGGCACATCGGTGGCGACGAGGTCGAGCCGACGGAGTGGAAGGCGAACCCGACCATCCAGGCGTGGATGAAGGCGAACCGCATCGCCGATGCGCACGCGCTGCAGACCCACTTCAACACCCGGCTCTTCGCGATCCTCAAGAAGCATGGCCGCCAGCCGGTGGGCTGGGACGAGATCCTCGCCCCCAATCTCCCTGCCGGCGCGGTGATCCAGTCGTGGCGCGGCACCAACTACCTGATCACCGCGGCGAAGCAGGGCCGTCAGGCGATCCTCTCGGCGCCGTACTACCTCGACCACATCAAGACCACCACCGAGATGTACCTGAGCGATCCGCTCCCCGCGGGACACGATCTCACGCCGGCGCAGCAGGCGCTGGTGCTGGGCGGCGAGGCGTGCATGTGGGGGGAGTACATCACGCAGGAGACGATCGACTCGCGCCTCTGGCCGCGGCTGGCGGGTGTGGCCGAGCGCTTCTGGTCGCCGGCGTCGGTGCGCGATGTCCCCGACATGTATCGCCGGCTCGAGGTCTTCTCGCGTCGGCTCGAGGAAGTCGGGCCGGTGCATGAGTCGCACACGGCGCGGATGGTGCGCCGCTTTGCCGAGGGCGACGATGCCGCCACGCTGGTCGGACTGCTGGAGTACGCCCGGCCGCGCGGTTTTGCGGGGCGCGGCACCAATCAGTTCTCGCCACTCACCCGGTTGATCGACGCGGCGCGCCCCGACCCTTGGAATGGCTGGCGGATGCAGGCGCTCGCCGAGCAGGCCGTGCAGGGCGATGCGCGCGCCGGGGGCGTCCTGGCCGACCACTTCCGGGCGATGCAGGGCTTCACGCCGCTGCTCGACGCGATGGTTGGGCGGACCCCGATGGCGACGGATGGACTCCTGGTGGCCCGCGCCCTCAACACCCTGGGCCGCATCGGTCTTGAGGCCCTCGACTACCGGATGCGGAAGGTGCAGCCGTCGGCAGGGTGGCTCGCCACCACCGACTCGACGCTCAAGACGATCGAGGGGAAGACGTTCGGGTTGTTGCGGCCGGTCGGGGCGGAGGCGGTTCGGCGTCTCGTTGCGCCAGTGTCCTCGGTCCCGTAAGCTTCGGGGTTCCCTCCACTCCCCTTTGCTCCGAGGCCAGCCGATGTTCCGACGCGCGCCTGCTCGCGTGCTCGTTTCCTGCGCCGTGGCGATGCTTGCCGGTGCGGCAACCGCTCACGCCCAACATGACATGAGCGCCATGCATGCCACCCCGAACACCCTGACCGAGGCCGAGAAGAAGGCCGGCTGGACGCTGCTCTTCGACGGCAAGAGCATGAAGGGATGGCATCTCTACCAGAAGCCGGGGCAGATGACGGGGTGGGAGGCGAAGGATGGGATGATGGTGAAGACCGCCACCACCGGCGACATCATGACCGACAAGCAGTTCGACTCGTTCGAGCTGGTCCTGGAATGGAAGATCGAGTCGAAGGGGAACAGCGGCATCTTCTTCTGGGCCACGGAAGGCACCGAGGTGGTGTACCAGAACGCCCCTGAGATCCAGGTGCTCGACAACATCGGCCACCGTGACGGCCTCTCGCCGCTCACCTCCGCCGGCGCGCTTTACGGGCTGGCTCCGGCATCCCCCGACCTCGTGAAGCCGCTCGGCGAGTGGAACACGATGCGGATCATGACCCATGGTGCGATCGTCGAGACGTGGTTCAACGGGACGAAGATCGCCGACCAGGTCGACTTCGATTCGCGCGCCTTCAAGGATGCCGTGAAGAAGACCAAGTTCGCGCAGTGGCCCACGTATGGCCTGGCGCGGAAGGGAAGCATCGGCCTGCAGGAACACGGCAACACCATCTGGTACCGCAACATCAAGATCCGGGAGATCAAGTGAGCACACGCCTCCGACTCCAGATCATGATGTTCCTCCAGTACTTCATCTGGGGGAGCTGGGCGGTCACCCTCGGCACGTATCTCGGGCAGACGCTCAAGTTTGACGGGGCCCAGATCGGCCTGATGTATGGCACCACCGCGATCGCCGCGATCGTGACGCCGTTCGGCCTCGGCACGATCGCCGACCGTTTCCTCCCGACCGAGAAGATGCTCGCCGCCCTCCACCTGACCGGGGCGGCGCTGCTCTATTATGTCTCGACGCTGAGCACCTTCGACTCGATGTACATCGGGATGCTCCTCTACGCGCTCTGCTACATGCCGACGCTCGCGCTCACCAACTCCCTCTCGATGAGCCACCTGAAGAACCCGGCCGCCGAGTTCGGATCGATCCGCGTCCTCGGCACGATCGGCTGGATCGCCGTGGGCCTGCTGCTCGGCAAGCTCGGCGTCGACGCCACGGCCACCCCGATCCGCATCGCCGCGATGGCGTCGGTGGCGCTCGGTCTCTTCTCGTTCCTGCTGCCGCACACGCCGCCGCCGAGCAAGGGCAAGCCCTTCTCGTGGCGCGATGCCGCCGGCATCGACGCCCTGGCCTTGATGAAGGACCGGTCGTTCACCGTCTTCCTGTTCGGCTCCTTCCTGCTCTGCATCCCGCTCCAGTTCTACTACGCCTTTGCCAACCCGTTCCTCAACGAGATCGGCGTGGCGAGCGCGGCCGGCAAGATGACGATGGGCCAGATGAGCGAAGTCTTCTTCATGCTCTTCATCGGCGTCCTGCTCCGGAAGCACGGCATCAAGACGATCCTGCTGGTGGCGATGGTCGCCTGGGCCGCGCGGTACTACGCCTTCGCCTACGGCAACGCCGACAGCAAGGTGTGGCTGATCTATGCCGGCCTGCTGCTGCACGGCGTCTGCTATGACTTCTTCTTCGTCTCCGGCCAGATCTACGTCGACCAGCAGGCGGGCCCGAAGGTTCGCGCCGCGGCCCAGGGATTCATCGCCCTGGTGACCCTCGGCTTCGGCAACTTCGCCGGCTCCTGGCTCTCGGGACGGATCGTCGACGCGCACAAGCTCGCCGACGGCACCCACGACTGGACCGCCATCTGGAAGGTTCCGGCCATCGGTGCGGCGGTGATCTTCCTGATCTTTGCGGTGGCGTTCAAGCCGAAGACGGTTGTCGAGGCACATTGACGAAACGATGATCGATGATCGATGGTCGATGATCGATGGCGCCGTGCAGGGCGACATGTCTCCCCTGACCGTCAGCTATCGATCATCGATCGTCGACCATCGATCATCCTGCTTCCGGAGTTCCCCATGCCAACTCGTCGTTCGGTTTTGAAATCCGCCGCCGCCGTCGGCGCCGCCTTCCACATCGTCCCGCGGCACGTGCTCGGGCGTGGCTTCACGGCGCCGAGCGACACGGTGCGGCTCGCGGCCATCGGCATCGGCGGCAAGGGCGAGTCCGACATCACCGAGATGGTGAAGGCCGGCGCGTCGGTCGCGGCGCTCTGTGACGTCGATTGGCGGTCGGGGGCGAAGTCGTTCGCGCGCTACCCCGACGCCAAGCAATTCAAGGATTACCGCGAGATGCTGGCGACGATGGGGAGCGAGATCGACGCCGTGTCGGTGTCGACGCCGGATCACACCCACGCGGTGGCGACGATGGCGGCGCTCAAGCTCAACAAGCCGGTGTTCACGCAGAAGCCGATGACGCGGACGATGCATGAGGTTCGCGCCCTGGTGGCCGAGGCGAAGGTCCGCAAGGTCGCGACGCAGATGGGCAACCAGTTCCATGCCGGCGCCGGCACGCGGATCATCCGCGAGGCGTACGAGGCCGGCCTGATTGGCGAGATCCGCGAGATCCACTATTGGACCAATCGTCCGGTCTGGCCGCAGGGCCTCGAGCGGCCGACCGATGCGCACAATCCGCATCCGACCTTCGACTGGAACCTCTGGCAGGGCCCCGCGCCGGAGCGGCCGTACAACCCGGCGTACGCCCCGTTCCGCTGGCGCGGCTGGTGGGACTACGGCACCGGCGCCCTCGGCGACATCGCCTGCCATGCGATGGACGCGGCGTTCTGGGCGTTCGATCTCCGCAATCCGGCGCGCATCACCCCCGAGTCGAGCCAGATGTTCGAGGAGACGGCACCGAAGCAGTCGCGCGTGCAGTACGACTTCCCCGCCACGGCAAAGCGCCCCGCGGTCAAGGTGGTCTGGCGCGACGGCTCGATCTGGCCAGCGCGCCCGATGGAGCTCGGCGACAAGGATCAGTGGCCGATCGGCGAGGTGGGCGGACAGATGTGGGTGGGCACCGACGGCGCGATGGTCGCCGATGCCTATGGCGACTCGCTCCGCATCCTGAATCCGACGCGTCACGCGCAGTGGCTCAAGACGCCGCCGAAGCCGACCTATGCGCGGTCGCCGGGGGCCTACGCCGAGTGGATCAACGCGATCACCGGGAAGGGTCCGGCGCCGCTGTCGAACTTCGTCGACTACTCCGGGCCGCTGACCGAGATGGTGCTCTACGGTTGCCTCGCGGTGCGCTCGGGCCGGATCATCGAGATCTCGCCTGAGGGGGTCATCAAGACGCCGCTGCCGCCGGAGTGGATCACCCCGACCTACCGCGCGGGATGGTCGCTCTGATCACCATCGAGGCCTGTGTCGACAGCGTCGCCTCGGCGGTTCAGGCAGAGCGTGGCGGCGCGCATCGGGTCGAACTCTGCGACAACCTAGCCGACGCCGGGACGACGCCGAGCCACGGCGTGCTCGTCGCCGCCGTGCAGGCGCTCAGGATTCCCGTCTTCCCGATCATCCGGCTCCGCGGCGGCTCGTTCATCTATGATGCCGACGAGATCGCCATCATGACCGCCGATGTCGCGCATGCCCGCGAGTGCGGCGTCCATGGCGTGGTGATCGGCGCGCTCACGCCTGAGGGCGACGTCGACGAAGCGGCGGTCCTGGCATGGAAGGAGGCCGCGGGCGGACTGCCGCTCACCTTCCACCGCGCGTGGGATGTCTGCCGCGATCCGGCGGGTGCACTGGAGACACTGATCCGCCTCGGCGTCCAGCGCGTCCTCTCCTCCGGCCAGCGCGAGAACGCCTGGGACGGCCGCGCGAACCTCGCCGCTGGCGTCACTCAGGCGGCCGGCCGCATCTCGATCATGGCGGGTGGTGGGGTCGACGAGCACAACGCCGCCGAGCTCATCAGCGCCACCGGCGTGCACGAGATCCACGTGCGCGGCACCGCGCCGTTGCACGAGATGATGTCGTTCAATTCGCATCCAGTGCCGTTCCGGAAGAACTGGCCGGAGGATGAGCGGGTCAGGATGGTGACGGATGCTGGTCGAATCGGGGAGATTGTTGGGAGGGTGAACGGTGAACGGTGAGGGGTGAGGGGGTCGAATGTTGTCATCCTGAGCGAAGCAGCCCGTAGGGCTGCGCAGTCGAGGACCTCTTCCTTTTCGCGGTTCGGAGGGCCTTCGACTCGCCCTTGCACCCCTTCCCGGCCCGTCGTCCCCCGCTCCGTGACCATCTCCTGCACCCCTTCCGCCAGATACGCCACGATCCCCACCATGATGATGGTTCCGAGCGCGATCAGGAGGAAGTCATCCGTCCCGCCGCGAAGCGCCGGGCCGAATGGCGTCGTGGCTTCACGAAGCGAGGTTCCGCCGATCTCCATCTGAATCCACCCCTCGATCGGGGCGCGGACGGGGACGACGACATAGGCGGAGGGTGCGGCGGCAGCGGCGCTCAAGAGCGCCAGCCAGTTGGGCTGGTTGCCGACCGGGAATGCGACGAAGTACTGGATCGACACTGCCAGGGCGGCGGCGACGAGACCGACCATGCCCGCGTGCGAGACGCGTTGGCGAAGGGCGATGGTCATGATGAGGATCTCCAGGAGGATGTTGCTGGAGCTGCCGAGGAGCCTCCCGTCGGAGCGGCAGCGAATAAGCCAGTATCGTCTTCAAGGAGCGTGCCTGTAGGGCGCGGGTCAGTGGACCTCGATTTCGTCGAGAAAGACCCATGATGTTTCGCCTGCGCCGCTATGCCAACGGGGGAGTCGGCCGCCATTGATTGCGACGACCCGGATGTAGCGTGCGCGCGTCGCCGCCGGCAGCCCAAGGGTGATGCGCGGCCGCGACCGCCCATCCGGGGTGACCTCCTGTTGCACCGACCGCACACCGCCATCTTCCCACCGGACACCATCTTCCGAGACCGAGACGCGGATTTCCTTCGGCAGGAGGATCCACGACCGGACCTCCTCGAGCATGGAGACCACGACCGACTTGACCGGCATGGCGACGCCGAGGTCGATGGTGGCATCGACGTCCATCCCCAACCAGCCGTTCCAGAAGCCGTCAGCGAAGCTCGTCCCCTGCACGCCGTCGGTGAGCGTAAAGTTGCCAGTCCCCGGGTACTTGGGGTCGGCAGGTCGGGCGATTTGCACCGGCTTGCCGACCGCCAGGTGGGAGACCATCGTCACGCGGCGTGCCTCTCGCACCATCCGCCCGTCGTAGCGCCCCTCGATGATCCACTCGCCGCGCCCCTTGAAGAGGGCGCCGTCGGCCACATCCGCGAATGTCTCGCTGTCGGCGCGCCGCATCGCGAGCGTCACGCCCGGGACGGACTTGGTGCGCACGCGCAGTCCACCCGCCGCACTGTCCCAGTCGAAGGTGATCCGAAGCAGGTCCTCGTCGGCCGGGCCGATGGCGTAGCCGGCACGGGCGAGACGGGCGAGTTCTCCGCCATCCAGCCGCGCCTGAAATTCCGCGATCTCCGCCGGCCCGCGCCACATCGTCTCGGCGAATCCGAGCAACCGTGGCAGCCACATCAGTTCCACATTCGCCGGCGAGGTCACATGCTCGGTCCAGAGTGGTGCCTCGCCGCCGAGCAACTTCCCTGGCCCCGGCACGGTGCCCAGTTTGGCGGAGGGGTCGAACTGCAGCACGCGCGCGAGCGGCAGTTCGTTGGCTGGACGATTGAGATAGACCCACTCCGAGGGCGAGGCGATCACGTCGGCGCCCGCGGCAAGCCCCGCGGCGATGCGGTCACTCCCCTGCCACGCCTGCACGGTGGCGCCCTTGGGCAGCCCACCGTCGAGGATCTCGTCCCATCCGGTGAGCGACCGACCGCGCTCCGAGAGCCAGCTGCCGATCAGCGCGATGAACCAGCGCTGCAACTCGTGCTCATTCTTGAGCCCCTCACGGCGCATGATCGCCTGGCATTCGGTGCATGCCTTCCAGCGATCCTTCGGCACTTCGTCACCACCAATGTGGATGTAGTGGGACGGGAAGAGCTCGAGCACCTCGGTCAGCACCCCCTCCAGGAAGCGGAAGGTGGTGACGGTCGGACAGAGGACATCGCCGAAGACGCCCCACGTCGTCGGCACCGGCAACGGCGCCCCGGTGCAGCTCAGTTCGGGATAGGCGGCGATCGCCGCCCGTGCGTGGCCCGGCATCTCGATCTCCGGCACCACGGTGATGCCACGCGCCGCCGCGTACGCCACGACCTGACGGACGTCCGCCTTGGTGAAGAAGCCGCCGTAGCGACTGCTGTCGGCCTCGGTGCGGAACGCCCCGATGCTGGTCAGCTTGGGATACTTGTCGATCGCGATCCGCCATCCCTGGTCCTCGGTGAGGTGCCAGTGGAAGACATTCAGCTTGTAGCGCTCGAGCAGGTCGATCCAGCGGAGAATGTCGGCGACGGGAAAGGTGTGGCGCCCCACATCGAGCATCGCGCCGCGCCACGGGTAGCGTGGGGCATCGTGGAGTTCGACGCCCTCGATGCGCCCACCGCCTTGCGCGGGCAGCAGTTGCCGCAGCGTCTGCAGTCCGTACCGGATGCCCTGCACGCTCGGCGCCGTGATCAACCCGCCGATGCTGTCGACATACAGGGCGTACGATTCGTCCGTGGCCACACCGCCCTGAATCGCGAGGCGGAGTGCCGAGGGCTGGGTGCTGGCGACGACGCGCACCACGCGCTTGGCATCACGAAGTTGTGCGGCCGCGAAGCGCTGCGCCTCCGTGCGCGACAGCGAATCGGTGGCGACGATGACCAGCGTGTCGCCGACGCGCCACGATCCCGCCCGTGGTGTGACCTGTTCGATCTTCGGAATGATCCGCGTGGCCGGATGCTGGGCCGAAAGCGGAAGCGCCGTCACCGTGGCGAGAAGGAGTACGGCAGTGGCGTCACGCATCGGCACCATCCAGGAGGAAGCGGGCCCGTTGGGCCGGAGTCGGGGGCAGGCAGCGGTCGGCGCCACCGGCCAGGCGGTGACGGAGCGTCGCGATCACGGCATAGCCGGCATCGCGCAGCGGACGGGGAATGATCGCGAGGAGCGCGGCGAGTCGCCAGCCACCGCCGAGGTAGCGCGCCAGGCGGAGCGCGGCGTCGGAGCGGATGAGCAGCCGTTCTGGGGTGGTGGCGGTGGCGGGCTCGAACCAGAGCAGCGAATCGGCGGTGGCGTCGGGATGCCGGACGCGAAGCGCTCCGCCCAGCGACCCCTCGAGGGGCGCGAAGCGGAGCGAGCCGTGCGGGTCACGCCGGAGGATCCACTGGACGGTGCCGTTGCACAAGCCGCATTGGCCGTCGTACAACAGCACCGGTCCGCCGTCCATGGTGCGTTACATCGCCAGGATGGCGCGGGCGATCACCATGCGCTGAATCTCGGAGGTGCCCTCGCCGATCGTCGTCAGCTTGACGTCGCGATAGAACTTCTCGGCCGGGAACTCCTTGATGAAGCCGTAGCCGCCGAAGATCTGCACCGTCTTCTCGGTGGCTCGCACCGCGACTTCCGAGGCGTACAACTTCGCCATCGCCGAGGCGGTGGTGACGCGCTCGCCGGCGTCCTTCATCGTGGCGGCCTTGTAGCAGAGGAGGCGCGCGGCCTCGATCTCGGTCGCCATGTCGGCGAGCATGAACTGGATCGCCTGGAAGCCGGCGATCGGCTGGCCGAAGGCGGTGCGCTCCGAGGCGTACTTGCGGGCCGCGTCGTAGGCGCCGCGCGCGATGCCGAGGGCGATCGCGGCGATCGAGATGCGGCCACCGTCGAGCGTCTTCATCGCGTCCTTGAAGCCGTAGCCTACCTGGCCGATCACGTTGGCGTTCGGGACGCGGCAGTTCTCGAGGATCAGCTCGGCGGTGTCGGAGATCCGCATGCCGAGCTTGTTCTCCTTCTTGCCGGCGCGGATGCCGGGCGTGCTCATCTCGATCGCGAAGGCGGTGATGCCGTGCTTCTGGTCGTTGCGGTCCGTCACGGCGAGCACCGTGGCGAGCTGCGCGTGCGTGGCGTTGGTGATGAAGTTCTTGGTCCCGTTGAGGATCCAGTCATCGCCATCGCGCACGGCGACCGTGTGCATCCCCGACGCGTCGGAGCCGGAGCCCGGCTCGGTCAGTGCCCAGCAGCCGATCCACTCGCCGGTGGTGAGCTTCGGCAGGTAGCGCTGCTTCAACTCTTCCGACCCGGCGACGTTGATGTGGCCGATGCCGAGCGAATTGTGCGCGGCGACGATCAGGGCGATGCCTGATTCGACGGCGGCCAGCTCTTCGAGGATGTTGACGTAGTCGATATAGGAGAGGGCCGCACCACCGTACTGCTCCGGGAAGACGGCGCCGAGGAGACCGAGGTCGCCAAGGGCCTTCACGGTGGGGAGCGGGAAGTGCTGCGCCTCATCCCATTCCATCACGTGCGGGAGGATCTCGGTGGCCGCGAAGTCGCGGACCATCTGCTTGATCTGTTCCTGCTCGGGGGTCAGACTGAAATCCATGACTGCGAAACTCGGAGGAAAAAGGTGCGCGGAAGATCGTTGGACGGGACGTTTGAGGGTAGGGTGGTGGATGGGTGAACGGTGAACGGTGTGGAAGGTGAGGGGTGAGGGGTGAGGGGGGTTGTCATCCTGAGCGGAGCACCCCGAAGGGGTGCGCAGTCGAAGGACCTCGATCACTTCGCGCCGGACAGGGGTCCTTCGACTTCGCGTCGGCTACGCCGCCGCTACGCTCAGGATGACATGGGCTCCCCCACCCCTCACCCCTCATCTGATCCCAGTATCGAACTGCAACGTCACCCCGCGCGTTTCCGGCGCGACGACGGTCAGCGGCTGCGACACGGTACCCGCGCCCATGATCGGCGCATCCACCGAAGGGATGACCTGATAGCTGCCGGGCGCGAGGGCGATGGCGAAGTGTCCGTTGGCGTCGGTGCGGAAGCTCCGCACGGTGCGGCCATTCCGGACGACGGTGAAGTCGGCGACCAGCGGCCCGTCGCATGACTGGTCGACCTGGCAGACTGGTTGGAGCGGACCGCGGAGGATCGTTCCGTCGACGGGAACCGTGTCGGCCGAGGTGGGTGAGGCGCATGCCGTGATCATGGTGAGCCACACCACGCCGCGGACGAAGGGCGACGCATGCGTCGCCCTACGGTTTGTGTTGCCATTTGTCCTTCGCTTGGAGGACGGTGCGGGGGCCGTCGCCGTCGAGCCACGCGCGGGCGGCCGTGTCGTTCTTGAGGTACGCGTCCCAGAACGCCGTCGAGAGCCCGAGGATGACGCGGTGGTGGTTGGGATTCCGCTTGGCGGTGCGCATCCCCTGTACATCGCCGAAGGCGGAGTGCTGCGCGCCATCGAGGACGAGTTCGTACTTCGATCCGGGCGGGAGGGCGGGATAGACGGCGAGTCGGTCGGCCACGTCGATGTCGCCGATCGGCGAGGTGTCTTCCGTGCCGGTCATCAACAGCCACGGCAGCGCGACCTTCCCGAACGCCTGCGCGGCGCTCCCGGCACGAGGTGCGCTCGGCGAGAGGATCAAGGCCGCGTCGATGCGCGCGTCGGTGAACTGCGTCCCGCGTCCTGGCATCGACTGGCCGCTGACGCCCTGTGTGGTGACGGCGCCGAACGAATGCCCCGACATGCCCACGTGCGTCAGGTCGAGCCGCCCGGCGAGTGGGTGGCCGCGCGTGGTCTGCCAGCGCGCGAGCTGATCGATGACGGCCGGCACGTCGGCGAGGCGGAGCATCAGGTTCTCGGCGGATGCTGCCCGCTTCATCGCGGCGATGGCCTGCACCGGGCGCACGCCCTTCCACACCGACTCATCGCTGCCGATATGCTGCATCGCGACGACGACGTAGCCGCGCGCGGCCCAGTGTTCGCCGAGGTAGGCGGCGTTCTCGCGGGAGCCGCCGAGTCCGTGCGAGAAGAGGACGACGGGGGCAGCGGCGGCGGTGGCCGGGAGGAAGACGCGAATCGGGATGTCGCGTTGCCGCGCGGCGTCGCGCATCGTGAGGTCGATCGGTGGTGCGAGCTTCGCGGCCGGCA
Source organism: Gemmatimonadota bacterium (assembly GCA_016704275.1). Taxonomy (NCBI): domain Bacteria; kingdom Pseudomonadati; phylum Gemmatimonadota; species Gemmatimonadota bacterium. The sequence continues at coordinate 1,976 of JADJAK010000013.1, read as the reverse complement.
GCGCGAGCGGATCGTAGTGCTGCGCGGTGAGCGGCGCAGCGACGAGGAGGAGGGCGGTTGCCAGATGGCGCGGAGTGGTGGCGAGCATGCTGGAAGCTAGGTGGGGGAATCCTTGGTGTCATCGTCGTCTTCGCTGCCGCCGCGGAAGCCGTCGGCGAGGTGATCGCGATCGGTGCTGTCGAAGAGGGAGACGAGGTCATCGCGCGTGCCGGAGGCGCGGCCGGTGATCTCCTCGGGGAGTGGCTCCTGCCCTTCGAGTGCCGGATACCCGGCGCCATCGTGGTGCCATCATCGGACGGCTCGGTGCGGCGCAGCGCCCTGGGCAGATCGCTGAACTTGCGGCGCGGCTTCTTCGGTCTGGACATCGACGGGACTCCTGGTGGTGGTCAGTGCTGGTTGTCGCGCCCGACGATGCTCGCGATGGCGTGACGCAACTTCTCGGCGGCGCCATCGACGCTCTTCGCCACGCTGTCGGCGACGGCGTGCACGGCGATCGGCGGGCGGCCGCTGAGCCGTGCCTCGATCCGGCAGCTCTTGTCGTTGAGGCCGCGCTTGTCGGCGCCGTTTTCGTCGCTCACATGAATCTCAACGCGGGTGATCTGATCTGCGAACGCGCCGAGGGCGCCGCGGACGGAGCTTTCGGAGTGTTCGGTGAGGGCGGCGGTGGCGGTGATGTGACGATCGCTGTTGAACTGGACGAGCATGGAGTGCTCCTGGGTAGGAGGATCGAATGTCGGTGCAGGATGGAGACGAGGCAATCGGTCGGAGGATGGACAGCGCGGAAACGTGAAAGGTGAGAAGTGAACGGTGACCGGTGACCAGTGAGACCGTACTGTGGCCGTCAGGCACGGAGTGAAAGGTGAACGGGGTCCCGGATCGCATTTCTGGGTGCCGACGGCCGTCCGAGTAGGTGGCGATGGTTCCGCGTTCTCATCGCGGAGTTCTCTGTGCAGCACAATTCGCCCCTCTTGCGTGCCATGCAGTCCAATTTGCGCCTGAGGCACTTCTCGCCCCGGACCGAGGAGGTCTATCTGGCCTGGGTCGTTCGGTACGTCCGCTTTCATCGGTTGCGGCATCCCCGGGAGCTTGGGGCGGCGGAGGTGCGCGCGTTCCTAGGCCATCTCCCGAGGCGCGGCAGTTGTCGGCGAGCAGCGTCAACCAGGCGTTGGCGGCGTTGCTCTTTCTGTATGGCCAGGTGTTGCGCCAGCCATTGGAGGCGTTGGGGGCGTTGCCGAGGGCGAAGCAGCCGGAGCGGTTGCCGGTGGTGTTGACGCAGGAAGAGGTGCGGCGGGTATTGGCGGAGCTGGACGGGGTGGCTCGGCTGATCGGCGTGGTGCTGTACGGGAGCGGGATGCGGCTGACGGAGTGCCTGACGTTGCGGGTGAAGGACCTCGACCTGGAGCGTGGGGAGTTCCGGATCCGGCGGGGGAAGGGGGCGAAGGATCGGGTGACGGTGATGCCGAGGGCGGTGCGCGGGGCGATCGGGGAGCAGATTCGGCGGGTGGCGGCGCTGCACCGCGGGGACTGTGTCGAGGGGGCGGATGGGGGGTGGGTCATGTTGCCGGAGGCGCTGGACCGGAAGTACCCGGGGGCTGGGAGGAGCCTGGCGTGGCAGTGGCTCTTTCCGGCGAGTCGGCGCTACCGGGACGCAGCCAGTGGCCACTGGGTGCGGCATCATTGGCATGAGTCGGCGATGCAGCGGGCGATGACGGCGGCGGTTCGGCGGAGCGGGATCACGAAGCGGGCGAGTTGCCACACAATGCGACATTCGTTTGCAACACATCTCCTCGAGAGCGGGGCGGATATCCGGACGGTGCAGGAGCTGCTCGGGCATCGGAGTGTGACGACGACGATGATCTATACCCACGTGCTGAACCGGGGCGGGTTGGGGGTGACGAGCCCGGCGGACGGTGGCGGTCTTGGCGACCTACTCGGCGGTTTGGCGGTTTAGCTTGCATGGGCGTACCGTACGGATG
>JADJAK010000012.1 GCA_016704275.1 Gemmatimonadota bacterium | reverse complement strand
CTCTGACGCCGGAGCCCCCCGCAGGGTTGCCACCCCAGGAGCCAGCCATGTCCCAGCACTTCGACCGCCGCACTTTCCTCGGCCTCGCCACCGCGGCCGGGCTCCCGATCGCCCTGGCCGACCGGTTGTGGGCCGACGCCGTCCCGCCGGCTGCGACGCCTGCCGAAGCGCTGTCCTGGCGCTCCGCGCGCTGACCAAGGAGCAGCTCGCCGCCGCGGAGGCGGTGCTGGGGATCAGCTTCACCGATGCCGAGCGCGAGATGATGCTCACCACGGTGGACGGTACGCTCACGTCCCTCGCCAAGCTGCGGAATGTCCCGCTGCCGAACCCGGTCGTGCCGGCGCTCCACTTCGACCCGCTCCCCGCTGGAGCCACCGCCGTGGGCCAACCGATCACCGCGCGGGTGCCGCTCCGACGCCCCAATCCGCTGGTGCTGCCGACCACTGATGCCGATTGGGCCTTCGCCTCGGCGGAACAACTCGGCCGCCTCATCCGCGCCGGCCACGTGACGTCGCGGCAACTGGTCGAACGCGCGCTCGCGCGCTATGCGCAGTTCGACCCGATCCTCCGCGTCATCACGCTCACGCCGGAGCGAGCGCGCGCACAGGCCGATGTGCTCGACGCCGAGGCAAAGCGCGGGAGCTTCCGCGGGCCGCTGCATGGCGTGCCATACGCCGCGAAGGACCTCTTCGCGGTGCCGGGCTATCCGACCACCTGGGGCTCACCACTCTTCAAGGAGCAGCGGTTCGAGGAGACGGCCGCGGTCGTGGAGCGGCTCGACAAGGCCGGTGCAGTGCTCGTCGCGAAGACGTCGCTGGGTGAATTCGCTCAGGGCGATGTCTGGTTCGGTGGGATGACGCGGAATCCGTGGAACACCGAGCAGGGATCGAGTGGATCATCGGCAGGCTCCGCGAGCAGTGTCTCGGCCGGACTCGTCCCGTTCGCGATTGGTACCGAGACGCTCGGCTCGATCGTCTCCCCCTGCACGCGCTGCGGCGTGAGCGGGCTGCGCCCGACCTTCGGCCGGATCTCGCGGCACGGGGCGATGGCGCTCTCGTGGACGATGGACAAGGTCGGGCCGATCGCCCGCCATGCGGGTGACCTGGCGCTGGTCTTCGACGCGGTCCACGGCGCCGACCCGCGTGACCCGTCGACACGGACGATGCCGTTCCGCTACGAGCCCGATCGGCCGCTCACCAACGTGCGCATCGGCGTGCATCCCTCGCTCGCCGAGCCGGCAGCCGAGGCCTCGGCTGCGCAGCGGGCGGCCTATGCGGCGCAGCGTCCCGTGCTCGACGCATTGATCAAGGCTGGTGCGACGCTCACACCGATCAGTTGGCCCGAGACCCTGCCGACCGATGCGATGCGCACCATCCTCACCGTCGAGGCGGCCGCGGCGTTCGAGGAGCTCACGCGCAGCAATCGCGATGACCAGATGGCGCCGCAGAATCGGGGCGCCTGGCCGAACAGTTTCCGCTCGGCGCACATGGTCTCGGCGGTGCAGTACGTCCAGGCCAATCGTGCGCGAACGCTGCTCATGCAGCAGCTCGCCACGCTCTACGCGACGGTCGACGTGATCATCGCACCGACGAATGCTGGGTCCGTGCTGACGGCGACCAACTTGAGCGGCCATCCGACGGTGGTGGTGCCGAGCGGCTTTTCGGAGCAGGGGGCGCCGCGGGCAATCACCTTCGTGGCGGCGTTGTGGCGGGAGGACCTGGCGTTGCGGTTGGCGGCGGTGTGGCAGCAGGCGAGCGACATCCACCTGCGTCGCCCGCCCAAGTTCAGCTGAGGGTCACTTCGCCGCCTTGATGCGGATCGGGCCGTTGAACGATTCGACGCTCACGCGCGCCTCGCCCTTGCCGTAGGTGATGGTGAAGTCCGTTTCCTCCATGAAGCCCGGCACCGGCGTTGCGGGCGGTGCGGTGCGGCCCTTGCCCGGACGCGGCGTGGCGGGCGGGGCCATCGGGGCCTGGCGCGAGCCGGAGGACATCGCCCCCTTCAACTCGGTCTCGAAGTTGCCCATCACCGTCGACACGCGCAACCTGGCACTGGTGCTGGTTGGCAACGTCAGCGTGATGCCGCCATTGTGGCTCTCGAAGGAGTAGTTCCCGTCGGGGTCGAGGCTGCCAACGAAGTCCACCGTCGAATTGACCGACGAGGCGGTCACCGACGCCGCGCGCACACCGCGCATCCGCACCCCCGCATTGATGCTCTCCGCGTCCAGCTTCCCCGCCACGTCCACGTTCTCCAGCGAGACCACGCCGGCCACGGCGGTGATCGAAAGCGATGCGCCCTTGAAGTCGGCCACATGCACGTTGCCCGCCACGGTCTCGAGCGAGGTACGCCCGCTGCCATTGACCAGCCGGATCGAGCCGTTCATCGTGGTGACGTCGAGGCGGTCGGTCGCGCCAGTCACGGTTACGCCCCCCGAGAGGCAGGTGATCTCCACCCGACTCGACGGCGGCACGGTGATGGTGAGCATGCCGGACAGGCCGCCATCCCGGCCCCGCAGTGGCGTCGTCACGTCACAGTTCACTTCGGCGTTGTTCCGGTCGGACTCGATGCTACCGCCGGTGACGTTGAGTCGCTCGTCGGTGCCGACCCGCACCGTCACGCCACACGTCGGGGCGTTGATTTCGATCGAGGCGCCACTGCCGAGCCGAACGGCGGTGTCCGGCGCGGTCAGGCCGGCGACGGCGGTGGTGGCGAAGAGCAGGGTGGCGAACATGGCGATCTCCTCGGGACCCGATCAGGTCCGGATGGCCGTGCGACGCGTCACGGTGCGCAACACGTCAAGCTTCTTCTGGAGCGCGGACGTCAGGTAATGCGCGCTGCGCGGGTCGTCGGGGGTCGCGCGCTGCAGCGTGGCGGCATCGGCGATCACCTGGTCGAGTGCGGCAAGCGAGGCACGGATCCCCTCGCGCGTCTTGGGGTCGAGCGTCGTGGCGGTGCTGGCCAGCCGCGCCTCCAGCTGCCCGATCGCCTGCTGCAGCGCCTGATCGGCGGGCGTGTGCGCGTCGGCCAGATTACCGGCGGGCGTGACCAATGCCGCCTGCGCGGATGTGGCCGCGGGCGGCACCTCTGTGCCCGAGCGGAGCAGGAACAACGTCCCGCCGACCGAGCTCGCCGCGATCACCAGACCGGCGGCGATCGCGGTGGGCCAACGGAGCAGCATCGTCCCGGCCGGATGGCGCGGCGTCAGCTGCGGCGCGATCTCGGGCCAGAGATCCTCGACGGGCGGCGTGTCGCGCAGCGTCGCGATCGCCTCCATCAGGCGCGGATCGAGCGGGTCGTCGTCGTTAGTGACCATCGAGCATCCTCCGAAGCGCGGCGCGCGCGCGCGACAACTGCGACTTCGACGTGCCGACCACCAGCCCGAGCCGGTCGGCGATTTCTTCGTGCGTCCATCCTTCCACGTCGTGGAGGATGAACACCTGGCGTGAGCCATCGGGGAGTCGACCGATCGCCGACTCGAGGTCCATTGCGACCGCCGGGTGGGGCGAGTGGCCTGCGGCCTGCCCGAGGGCAAGCTCGTCATCCTGGATCCACTTCCGCTCGCTCTGCCCACTGCGGTGCCGCGAAAGCACCACGTTCACTGCCAGACGATGCAGCCAGGTCGAGAAAGCGCTCTCGGCCCGAAAGGTCGGCAGCTTCTGCCACGCCCGGATAAAGACGTCCTGGGTCAGGTCATCGGCCAGGTCGTCCCCGGCCATCCGGCGCACCAGCGTGTGGATCTTGGCCACATGCCGGCGGTACAGCCGCTCGAACGCCCCTCGTCGCCCCCGCCGCCGCCTTGGCGAGGGAGACTTCGATGTCGAGGGCCGGCGAACCAGCCAAGGGGGTCGAAAGCGTCATGGTGGCGATCACAAAACTGAGACGGGGCGGGGAGCCCAGATGGTTGCAACCGGGGAACGCCGGGTACGATGATCGATGATCGATGATCGATCATCGATGGTCGATCATCGGCTACTCAGGCCACTGCTGCGTCAGGCAATGAAACGCCCCCAATCCCCAGATCAGCGCCGTGCAGTCGATCACCACCACCGTGCGGGTCGGGAAGAGCGCCTGCAGCGTGGCGCGGGCGATCTCGTCCCGCTCGGCGTCGTAGCCGGGGAGGAGGACCACCTCGTTGCCGATGTAGAAATTGGCATAGGAGGCCGGGAGGCGCTGTTCCTCGTAGACCACCGGGCGCGGCGTCGGGAGCGTGACGATCCGGAACGGCTCGCCGTGGACGTCGGTCATCGCCTCGAGACGCATCAGGTTCGCAAGCAACAGCGCGTAGTTCTCGTCCGACGGGTCGTCCTCGAGCACCGTGACGATCGTGTGCGGATCGACGAAGCGGGTGATGTCGTCGATGTGCCCATCGGTGTCGTCGCCGACAATCCCCTCGCCGAGCCAGAGGATCTTCTGCACGCCGAGATGGTCCTTGAGCGACTGCTCGATCTCGGCCTTGGAGAGCTCCGGGTTGCGATTCGGATTGAGGAGGCACGCCTCGGTGGTGAGCAGCACGCCCTCGCCGTTCACCTCGATGCTGCCGCCCTCGAGGATCATCCCCGGTGACAGCCGCGCGATGCCGTACTCCTCGGCAACGAGCCGCGGGATCTCGTTGTCGAGATCGTAGGGCGGATACTTGCCGCCCCACGCGTTGTAGCCCCAGTCGAGGATCAGCTGCTCGCGCGCGCCATCAACGTCGCGCTGCACGAAGATCGGGCCGTGGTCGCGGCACCAGGCGTCGTTGGTCGGGAAGTGATGGAAGAAGACGTTGGCCGTGGCCACCTTCGCTTCCGCGAGCACCGCGCGCGCCTCCGCCTCCATCGCGGCGTCGGCGACGTTGACGTGCACCTCCTCGCCGGGGGCGAGGTGGCGGATCATCTCGGCGATGACGAACGGCACCGGGAAGAAGTTCCCCGGCCAGCTCGACTCACGGTGCGGCCACGACAGCCAGGTGCCCCGGTGCGGCGCCCACTCGGCCGGCATCACGAATCCGCGCGCGGCGGGAGTATCAGTCAATGTACCGCCGAGTCAGGTCGCCGTACGCGTCGATGCGGCGGTCGCGCAGGAACGGCCAGTGCGTGCGCACCACGTCAACGTTGCCGAGGTCGCAGTCGGCGACGAGGATCTCCTCGTCCTGACCTGCCTTGGTGAGAATGCGGCCATTCGGGTCGGCGATGAACGAGCCGCCCCAGAACTCGATTCCTGGCGCGTCGGCCGCGCTCCCCGGGAGCACCTCGTGGCCGGTGCGGTTCACCGAGCAGACGAAGCAGCCGTTGGCGACTGCGTGGCTGCGCTGGATCGTCTCCCACGCCGCCTGCTGCCGCTCGCCGTACTCCGCCTTCTCTGGCGGCAGCCAGCCGATCGCCGTCGGATAGAAGAGGATTTCCGCGCCGCTCATCGCCGTGAGACGGGCCGCTTCCGGATACCACTGGTCCCAGCAGATCAGCACGCCGATCTTGCCGAACTTGGTGTCCCAGCTGCGGAAGCCGAGGTCGCCGGGCGTGAAGTAGAACTTCTCGTAGAACTGCGGATCGTCCGGAATGTGCATCTTCCGGTACTTGCCGAGGTACGTGCCATCGGCGTCGATCACGGCGGCGGTGTTGTGGTAGAGTCCCTGCGCGCGCCGTTCGAAGAGGGAGGCGACGATCACCACGCCGAGCTCCTTCGCGACAGCCGAGAGGCGGTCGGTCGAGGGGCCCGGAATCGCCTCGGCGAGCTGGAAGAAGTCGTGGTCTTCGCGCTGGCAGAAGTAGTACCAGCCGAAGAGCTCCTGCAGGCAGATGATCTGGGCGCCCTGGGAGGCCGCGGCCCGGATTCCCTCAATGGCGCGGTCGAGGTTGCCGGCAGGGGTGGCCCCCACCCGCTGCTGGACCAGCCCGACCCGGACGGTTCGCGAAGTAGTCATGGCGACTAAAATAGTGCTGGCTCCCGGTGGCGGCATCCGCCTGCCGGGAATGGCTTCCCTGGCGTGCGAGGCTCCCATTCGCGTCCCGACCCGATTCCTGGCCCTTTGGCTGCTCCTGCTGGTCCCTGCGCTGGCCAGCGCTCAACGCCTCGACTGGCGGGCCCGGGTGGCGCTCTACGGCGACAACACCGAGTTCTTCACCCCCTACCGGGTGGGCGAAACGATCCTCGGCACCCAGCTCCAGACCTGGCTCGAGGCCAAGCCCGGGCGGCGGACCGAATTGCGCCTCGGCTTCTACGCCGACCGCCGACTCGGCAGCGAGCAGTTCACCGACACCCTCCTCCCGGTGGTCTCGTTCCGCTATCGGACCGAGCACTCGCAGGGGATCATCGGCACGCTGGAGACGGTCCGGCGCCATGGCCTCCTCGAGCCGCTGATGGTGACGACGCGCGAGTTGACGACGCCGGTCGAGTCGGGGATCCAGTGGATCGAGACCCGCGGGATCTTCCGCGGCGAGGCGTGGGTCAACTGGCAGCAACTCAACACGCCGACACAGCGCGAGGCGTTCGAGATGGGCGCCACCTTGCGCGTCGAGCCGACCGAGTGGGCCACCATCGAGGCGCAGCATCTCTGGTCACACCGCGGCGGGCAGCTCTACGACGCTGGCGTGCCGGTGAGCAACAACCGCGTCACCGCGCTCGGTGCCACGGCGCGGCGCACGCTGCCGACGCTCGGCGCGTCGTCGCTGGCGGCGTGGCGCTTCTGGAGTGATGGCAACATCGATCCGAATTACCCGGCCAATCGACCGGCGAAGGGGCACGGCACCTACCTGCGGGCGTCCGTCACGCCGCGCGGCTGGGTCGAGGTCTTCGCGATCCATTGGCGCGGGCGCGACTTCGTCGCCGCCGCGGGCGACAACAACTACAACTCGACCGGTCACGATTCGGCATTCTACCGCAGCAAGCGGAAGTACACCGAGCTCGGCCTCTTGCGGCGCACGCCGATCGGCGGCGGCGTGACCTTCGACGCCGAGGCGCGGTGGCACCGGATCGACGACGAGGAGAGCATCGCCTTCTTCAATACGCCGTGGGAGCTGAGCTACCGCTTCATCGTGCGGGCACCGATCGACGTGGTGGTGCGGCGGCGGTAGCCATGTCGTTGTCATCCTGAGCGGAGCAACCCGAAGGAGCCCGCCCTGAGCTTGTCGAATGGTTGCGCCGTCGAAGGACCTATCAAGCTGGGGCGGCCTCGCGCCCACCCGCCCCTGGGGCTATTCTCCCTGTTCTTCCCGACACATCCGCTGGAGCCCTGCCATGAAGGCCCCTCTGCCGTTCGCCCTGCTTGTTGCCGTGCTGGTGGCCCCCGGGCTGACCGCCCAAGCCCCGACGCGCACCGGTCCGTCGGCCGCCGACGTGAAGTTCATCACCGGGATGATTCCGCATCATGCCCAGGCGGTGAAGATGGGGCGCTGGGCACCAACGCATGGAGCGAGTGCCGCGCTGCAGCGCTTCGCCGAACGGATCGTGGTGGCGCAGCGCGACGAGATCGCCGCGATGCGGACCTGGCTCCGCCAGCAGGGCCAGCCGGTGCCGGACACCAACGCGACGCACATGATGATGAAGATGGACGGCATGGACCACGCGATGTTGATGCCTGGGATGCTGACCGATGAGGAGATGGCCAAGCTCGATGGCCTGCGTGGCGTCGAGTTCGACCGCTTCTTCCTCTCGTCAATGATCAAGCACCACGGCGGCGCCGTCTCGATGGTGGACGAACTCTTCGCGTCGTACGGCGCGGGGCAAGACGAGTTCGTCTTCCGCTTCGCCTCCGACGTCTTCGCCGACCAGACCACCGAGATCGAATTCCTGCAGGGGATGCTCGACGCCCTGCCACCGCCGGTCGCTCGTCCCTAGTCCCTCCGCTTTCCCAGCCCCCGCCGAGGAGTTTGTGATGTTCACTTCCCGTTGGTCCGTTCGCCGAGCGTTGCCGTTGCTCGGTCTCGTGTTCGCCGTCGCCGCCGTGCCCGCGGCCGCGCAGCAGAAGATCAAGAGCACGCCGTCTCCCGATCCGCGCGAGGGGCTGAAGGCCGGAAAGTTCGACGCCGGCATCGCGATCTGGAACATGAAGATGCTGTCGAACACTCCGTCGCCGGGGCCGTTCGCCCTGAACACCAACAGCGACCTCGCCTTCTCCGGCACGACGGCCTTCCAGGGGAATTACGACGGCGTGACGATGTGGGACATCGCCAACCCTGCCAGGCCCTACCTGATCAATTGGTTGTACTGTCCCGCGTCGCAGAGCGACGTCTCGGTGTTCCGGAACCTTCTGTTCGTGTCCGCTGAAGGGCAGACCGGACGGACGGATTGCGGCACGCAGGGCGTGCCGGAGCCGGTCAGCAAGGACCGGGTACGCGGCATCCGGATCTTCGACATCCGTGACCCACTCCGGCCGAAGTACGTCGGCAACGTGCAGACCTGTCGCGGGTCGCACACGCACACCGTGGTCACGGACAAGAACGATCCCGACAACGTCTACGTCTACATCTCAGGTTCTGCCGGCGTGCGGTCGCCGGACGAATTGCCCGGCTGCTCGGCCCTCGCGCCGGACGCCGACCCGAACTCGGCGCTCTTCCGGATCGAAGTGATCAAGGTGCCGCTCGCCGATCCGTCGAAGGCCGCGATTGTCTCGTCGCCGCGGATCTTCACCGACCTCGGCCCGGCACCGACGCGCACCACGCCGCCGGCGCCGAACGCGGCGCCGCGTGGTGGCGCGGGCGCGCCGGGTGCCGCGGGTGCGGGCGCGGCTGGTGCAGGTCGCGGAGCCGGCGGTGGTCGCGGCGCAGCGGGTGATTCCGCGGCGGCGGGGCGCGGTGGTGCAGGTGGTCGTGGGGCCGCGGGTGGCGCGCCGCGTGTGCGCACCGGCCCGAACCAGTGCCACGACATCACGGTGTATCCCGCGGTTGGGCTGGCTGGCGGTGCCTGTGGCGGCTACGGCTTGTTGCTCGACATCAGCAACCCGGCCAATCCGCGGCGCATCGATGCCGTCGCCGACACCAACTTCTCCTTCTGGCACTCGGCCACCTTCCACAACAACGGCAAGGCCGTCCTCTTTACCGATGAGTGGGGCGGGGGCCGTGCGCCGCGCTGTCGTTCGTCGGACAAGTACGAATGGGGTGCCAACGCCCTGTTCACGATCGAGAATGGGAAGATGGTGTTCCAGAGTTACTACAAGATGCCGGCCCGGCAGACCGAGTGGGAGAACTGCGTGGCCCACAACGGCTCGCCGATCCCGATTCCGGGGCGCGAGGTGATGGTGCAGGGGTGGTACCAGGGTGGCATCTCGATCTTCGACTGGACCGATCCGGCCTCGCCGTTCGAGCTGGCGTTCTTCGACCGCGGTCCGCTCAAGGATGGCGAGCTCACCAGCGCCGGCTCGTGGTCGGTGTACTGGTACAACGGCGTGATCGTGAATTCCGAGATTGCGCGCGGCCTCGACGTCTTCGAACTCACGCCGAGCAAGTACCTCTCGCAGAACGAGATCGACGCGGCGAAGACGGTGGTCTTCACCGAGCTCAATCCGCAGGAGCAGCCGAAGATGGTGTGGCCGGCGAGTTTCGCGAAGGCGCGCGCCTTCGTCGACCAGCTCGAGCGGTCGAAGGGGCTGAGCGCGGCGCGGATCGGTGCGGTGCGCGGTGCGCTGACGGCGGCCGAGCGGGCCAGCGGTGCGGCGCGGAAGACGGCGCTGACGAGGCTCGCGACCCAGGTGGATGCCGATGGGAAGGCGTCGAGCGACAAGGCGAAGGTCGCCATGCTCGGCGATGCGGTGCGGGAGTTGGCCCAGTAGCGGATGTGGCCGGGTTCTACCTGCCCTGAGTGACGCGAAGGGTTCGTGCGCAGCCCCCCGGGCCGAATAGCCAGGGACGCCATTCGGCCGTCCCCGTCAGGGCACGGCAACGCGATGCGGCGACGGTGTGATGTGCTCCTTTCGGGAGCATGTCACACCTTTGGCGGTGTCACTCCGTGAAGTGCTCCGATTGTGGGTTCGCACAATTGTTCGAATGGTTGCCCGCCTGTACCGTGGGGAGTGCGGCTCTACCCCAGAGCTCCACTGAGCGGGGCGTGCCTGAGATGCATCTTGCCCGCTCCGCGATCTCCTACCCCATGAGGTGACCAATGAGTGGCATTGCTCGGAAGGCACTGGCGGTGACCGTTGCACTGGCCCTGGTCGCCGGAGTTGCGCATGCCTCGGAATCGTGGAGCGCTTCGAAGCCGTGGTGGTGCTACGACCTCGCGAATGCGTGCGGCCTCTGGTCAAGCGATGTGCAGTACGTTGGCCCGACTCATACGACATGCGTCGGGGTTACCACTGGGTGGAAGAGTGAAACAGACATGTACATCGCGTGTTTCCTCTGAGGAAGGCGTGGCTGCGCCTCATCCCACTCCTTGCCGGTGCGCTCGCGTGCCGGCAGGCGGAGCCCCCCCCGGTGGGGACTCGGGCCGGTGCGATCCAGTCGTCGACTGAGTTCCCCAGTTTGGCGCAGGTCGTCTTTTCGCTGAACGAGATGGACCTTCCCCCCCGGGGAATCCTGACGATGGCGCTGACCTCGTCAGGCACCCTGACATTCCGGCCTGATCCTCGCCGATCACCTCAATTTACCACGCTGGACAGCACCGGAGCCGTCCTGGCGCGGTGGGGGGTGAAGGGCGAGGGACCAGGTGAAGTACTTGGCGATGAATTGCTCCTTTCTGGTGATTCGAACATCGTGGTGACGGATGTTAACGGTCGGCGACTGCAGCTCTTCTCGCCGAAGGGGAAGCTCCTCCGCGAGCAGCCGTCACCTCCGCCGGGGAAGCCTGTATCCTTCTCCGATGGACGCGTGCTTTGGTGGGAGTCCACGGGCGGCGGGGCGGGGGCTCGGGAGCCTGCCAAACTCGGACCGACCCGACCGGTCGTGAGTTGGTGCGTGCTGCGAGCGTGCGCTGACACCGTTCTCGGTGCCGGTGACAGCATTCTCGGCTTAGTTCACCGGGCGTCCCCGCCGATGGGGGTTGGAGGCTGGCCCGCCATGGTCGCCGATGGCGATCGGCTTTGGCTCGCGGACGGCTACAGCTACACGATCTGGCGATATGATGGCGGCGGTAAGTCGGCGCCCGTGAGATTTGCGCGGTCAGTGCCCCCGCGCATGCTCACACCGCGTGAGTTCGCCAAACTGGATTCCTCGTGGGTGAAGCTGGAGCGCGCCGGTATGCCGGGCCCAGGGGGCAAGCGGATCCGTCTTGAGTTTGACGCCGAGCGCAAGTTCATGCGCAAACAACCGCTGCCGCACTTTCAATATCTCGGCCTTTCGGTCGACGGGCTCCACCGCCTGTGGGTTGTCGGCCGGTCGAATGATTCGACGTTCCTCGACGTCTTTGCCGACGCGACCTTCTTGGGGCGGCACATGATCGCGTGCCACCGTTCCGGCTATGCCGGGGTCGTGCGTGGGCATTGGCTCGCACTCGCATGCGACGACGAAGTGGACGATGGTGGCGGGGTCGAAATTCGGCTCTACCGGATCGTCGAAAACGGTCGCTGAGACTCGATGCCGTAGGCTCAGATTGCCCTACGAGATTGTTGTGGGGTCCCACATCCCCCCTTTCCGACAAGGGGGGGGGGGGGATTTTGCTTTCGTACGCCCACCCCATTCTCAACTTGTCGGAGCTATTCTTCCTATGTCGAACGACCCGCACATCATTGACCTTGCAGGCGCGACCGAGCTCACCAGCCGCTGGCGTGCGCAGCACCCCAATGCGATAAAGGCCGGACGCTTTGAGCGAGCTGCCCTCGACCGCCTGCTGGCCCACCCCGCCGCCGCTGGGATCCGGGTCTACCTTGGAGCGAAGCCCGATGGGAGCTGGACTTTCGTGATGGTGGCAACCACCTCCGCTGGCCAGGATATCCTCCCGGACGCCGGGACAACGCCTGAGGCGAGCGGCCTCCGCGGAGGAGGCTCACCCCTGTCCGCCGGACTGTGACTCGCACAGTCCCCTGTTCGGCGACAACCCCGCGTGTGAACGCTGAACCTCTGATCGCAGCTGTTAGCCGGCGTACGTCGGCGTCGAACTCGTCGTCGCCGCCTTCGCAGCTGCCCGGCTGGGTCACCTCCTCGCAAGCGAGCGGCCTGTCGCCCGCTGGCTGATAGTCGCTGGAGTATTCGCGCTTGTGGAGCAGTTTGCGCGCGTCGTACTGCACAACACCCAATACGTGGCTCAGGTATGGTACCCGATCAGTGGGGTGCTTGCGCTGTGGGCAGGCCTTCGCCACCCGAGGCAATCGCGGGCTCGTCTGCTGCTGGCGGTCGCCTATCTCGTCGTCCATGCTGGTCTTTTCCTGACGGTCGAAGTATACGGCGAGTCAGCACGGGCGGCAGGTTTCGTCCACGGCATTGCTCTGATAATTGCCGGTGGCACTATCGTGGTTGACCGCGCCCTGTTTGCGAGGCACGAGATGCATCACGATCGTCGATTTGCCCAGGGAATGGCGTTTCTGATGATCGGCGCGCCGAGCACGCTTGTGGCACTCTCAGCCCGGTACTTCGGCATCGTTGGCATCGACCAAACGCGCATCATGTACGCTGGCAAGAACATCGTAGCAGCCGTCGCGGTCGCGTTGCTGGGCTATTCACTTGCACCGCGGGGTGTCCGCGAGCAGGAGCCGGCCTAGTGTTCGTCTTCGCGATCTGGCTCGTGGGTGGTCTCCTCATGGTGATCATTGCGGCGGCGGTCATCATCCAGCAGGGACGACTGTTGCGGAGCCGTGCCTCGATCGCCGGGCGGCTCCTAGCGGCCCAGGACCGGGAACGCGCGTCGATTGCGCGAGAGCTGCACGACGACATGGTTCAGCGTCTTGACGGCGTTGCCCGACTCCTTCGGACCGCCGACGACCCCGACCGCGCTCGGTGGGGAGAGGATGTCGCAGCGATCAGCGCCGATCTCCGCGGGTTGTCCCACCGGATGCATCCGAGCCTGGTCCAACTCCGAGGACTCCAGGAGGCGCTGGAAGGACTGCTCGACGAGACGCGTGCACAGCACTGCCTGGACCTGTCGCTCGAAATCCGAGGCGATCCTGTGGGCATTCCTCCGGAGGCCGCATTGGCCGCATTCCGGATTGCCCAGGAAGCGATGCGGAATGCAATCCGGCATGGGAAAGCGAGCGTGGTCAGGGTCGTCGTCAATCGAAGCCCGACTGAACTGATCGTCTCCGTTCGCGATGACGGAGTTGGATTCGGTGACCTTGGCCGCCGCAGCGCGGCCGGGCTGGGGCTTCACTCGATGCGGGAGCGAGCCCAGTTGCTTCGCGGTAGCCTGGAGATTCGGTCAACGATCGGCGTGGGGACCGAGGTGACCGCGCGAGTTCCCGTTCCGGAGGCCGCATGAAGCAGCGTGAGCGAGTGCTCCTGGTGGAAGATCACGCGGGTACGGGGGATGCACTGGCCGCGATGCTTCGGCAGTGCTTTGACGTTCCTCACCGCATTGGATCCCTCGCTGAATTGTCTGAGGCCATGCGTGTGCAGGAACCCACAATTGTCCTGATCGACTTGGCTCTTGGTGATCAGAATGTCCTGAAGTACTCCCCGACCTTGTTCGGTGCCATCCGCTGAAGAAGTTTATCGTCCTTACGGCCTATGACAGCTTTGCCGTGATGGAGGGGGCCCTGAAGGCTGGAGCGAAGGGGTTCGTCCCGAAGTCGGCGACGATCGAGGAAATCAAGGAAGCCATCACGGTCGTAGGGGGCAGGAAACCCCTACAAGCATCCCGCCGTACGCCGTGTGGCGCCTTCCAGGCAATCCGCTGCCCCGGCGCGCAACGTGGATTGCGACGAGTTGGTTGTCCCGAAGCCAGCCGAGCTTGAGGTGTTGGCCCTGCTCAGGGATGGTATCTCAGGCCGAGAGATCGCTCGCCGCCTGAAACTGCACCACCGGACCGTCGAGGAGCGGGTACGGCGGATCGGCAAACGGCTGGGTGGGCTTCGGCGAGTCGGGGTGTTGCGATGGTATGAGAGAATATCTGGCGCGAAGGGCGAAGTAGGGGTGCGCGAAACGTCGTACGCTGTTGTTCCAGAAGCGGTCCGTAACACCATTTCAAGGGCCGATCCTGTATCGCACGACGCTTTCCACGTCGTCACTGTCACTCTCGGTGCCCCACACCGAAGAGCGAGAGGCGGACCATAGGAAGAAGGTCGGTGGCAGAGTTTACTTGCCCGATCGTTTCGCCGCGGGGATTGAGAATCAACCAGTGACGGGCCGCGCGAGTCTGGTCGCAGTTCCAGCCAAATTGTCTGATCCAGACCTAGAAAGACGCGGTGAAGGTACCTGAATTGCGGTGAATGCGACACGTCGTCACAGGCCGACTTGCGGGCCGGCGCGGACTCGCGAGCTTTGCATGCGGCTCTGCTGCTATCAATGAAGGCTGCGGTCGTCGGTGTGCCGGAGTATCTGAACTGTCGGTGAAGCAGTGAATCACCTCGCGCGGATACCACCGTTAGCCAATAACTACCTTCCTTAGCCGTGACTCGTCCCGGTCTTGCTACGACATACCGGTCGGCAGTGGGACTGAAGGCAGTGAGGGTCAATGGACAGGCGAATTGGTAGTAGCTATACGCCCCTTCGCTGCAGCCGTTGGTCCGGTTCGGCTCGAAACCCAGAAATGTCGCCTCAGTGCCGTCGAGCAACTGAAGCCAAATCGTTGACTGGAGGGCTTTGGGATCCGCTCGCCAGAGGGACGGGATTGATACTCCGACGAGGCTCGAGAAGGCCATCGCTGTGCCGTTTGCGCCAATCCCCGTGATGTACATTTCCCCTTGTTTTGGAGCGGAGCAGGAATGCTCCGTGAGGCAGAGTTGGGTGCGGATTACTGACAGTCCGCAGCAGCGCACCATCAGGATGAATAAAGTCAGGCGTCGAAGGGCCACGTCTGTGGCCCAAGCGTGTCGCCCACCCAGCCGACAAAGCCACCAAGCATTTGGAATTCGCCTGGCCCGGCCCCCTTGCGACCGAACCGGAAGAGCTCCGCCCCGCGCTGCGAATACACTCGGATTTGCGCATCGGCTCGCTGACCCACCGCGATTGTCCCCCGTGCAGAGACGGCGACCGAGGAGACGGGGCTTAGATCCACTTCGTTTCCCCCAATCACAAGATCTCTCGCAACTGCGAGCGGCCTCGGTGGGCTTCCCGCCTGAGCGGGCAAGTCTTGATGGAAGCTCGTCGTGATTAGGCACAAACCCACCAAGGCATGCAGTGATGCAGACAGGCGGGTACCTGCGTGGCGGGCAGTGAGCCCCCGCGAACTGGGTCCTCGCCGGGTACGTCCGGCTCGCCACGCAGGCCTGTTCACGGGACCACGAGCCTGCAGTTGATGGTGTAGCCCTGGCTCGCCACACCGCACGCGTGCTCACTGCCAGGAGACATGGCCGTGCAGCCCTGTCCAGGGTAATAGGTGTTCAACTTCTCCTGACACCACTGAACGCGTGACGACTCGTCAACGCAGGTCTCCGAAGGGAAGGCGGAGTAATGCGGGCACCCCCCGCCGCCGGACTCCCGAGCGGCGGGCTCGGCAAGCAGGGAGCTGCCACCCACCGTTGTCACGAATGCAGCCGCCATCAAGATGTGTCGCAACGCCATTGAATACCTCCGAGTAATTGTGTGGTGCTACCCAGCGCCGAAGATTCAGCGCCGGACTCCCTAACGACGCCCAAGGATCGAGTCGACGAGGCCAGATAGTCTCTTGAAATCCGGCACGCCCCCGAGACGCAAACCGTTGATAGCAATTGTTGGCACGGCCGCCACACCGAGGCGGTCCGCCAACGCAGAGTCGACTGCCAATATCTGCTGGCGCGCTTCATGGACGCACGCTTCAAACCCTGCGGAATCCGCCATCCCCACCGCGATTGCCAAGCCGCCCCAAGGCAGGAGCCCCAATGAATCCTGCTTGGGAACCAGAGAAGGTCATGGAAAGGTTCGAAATGACCTCCTCGACCGTGCGCATTCCGCCGCCGCAGCTGCCTGTCTCGCGAATCGGTGTTGTAGTAAAGGCCGATGCCGATAGATGACTCGAACGTGTCCGGGATACTCTTGTCGAAGCCGCGGAAGCGTATTTGTTGCGAAAGACTTGCAGGCAGGGCACTCGAAGTCACCAAATTCGACGATGGTGACCGGGGGGGCGTCCTGGGATCCAAGGCAACGGAGCGTCGATCACGTTTCCAGTCGTCGTCGTCCACCGTCGCTACCGAAAGATCGGATGGCGGCGGTGGAGTCGTCTCAAGCTCCCGTCGGATCAAGAGACCCGCGACCACCATCGCCGAGATGACGAGAGGGACCGCGAGTACCTTCTCAAACGTGGTGGGAGTTGTGCCCATGCTCGGATCCGTCCGTGTGGCTCTGACTCGTGCTAGTGCCTTCAATGACATTTTCGGGTGGAAGTGGGAATTGCACAATCGGGGGCCACACAATCATCAGGTATGCCGACCTTCGGAAGTCTCGCTCACCTGCTTGCGTGTCTTCCTACCTGCCCGGACCGAGCCCGAGGCCCCGGCCATTCTTGCCGCTCCGGCAGGGATGGCCGGAATCGCCGCCGCCAGGGTGCCCCGTAATCGGTTGTGAAACAATGGGTTACGGGTGCACTCCCGGCGGTGTAGTTCTTGCGATTTCGCACGGCGACCTCTGATCGGAGTCGCCGTGCGTCGTTTCGTCCTGCTCGCTGTTGCCGTGCTCCTGGTGCCCACCACCCGGGCCGCCGCCCAGACCACCACCGATACCACCGTGGTGGTCTGCCCGACCGGCCTCTCCGCGGCGGGGACCAAGGTCTGCACGGCGGCCCTCGACGGGATCACCATGATCCACCCGCTCGCGGCGCTGCTGATGAACGGCGGCAATCCGCGGCTCGGGAGTGCCGGCGTGATCGGCCGCTTCGGGCACATTGCGCTCGGCCTCCGCGCCACCACGGCGATGGCCGTCGTCCCCGACCTCACCTGGGCCGGCAACACCGACACCGTTCCCGTCGGCCGCCGCGCAGCTCTATGCGCCGCGCGTGATTCGCGATGGGCTCTCTCCAGAAGCAGATGCCCACCGGCGTCGTCGGCATCGACTTCCGCCTCGGCGTTGGTGATCCTGCGCGGAACCGCACCAACCTTCTTCACGCCGGTCCCGGGGGAGCCGCACCATCCGGTGACGCGACCGTCGCGCTCACTCAGGCATTCGCGCCGGGATGTCGAGTCCGAAGCTGCCGACCGTCTCGCTCCTCCATCATGGGCGCTTCGACGCCGACGGTGCAGATGGGCGGCACCACTAATGGCCAGACGACGGGGGGACCTTCAACGCCTCGGCGATCGACGTGTGGCTCTTCACCGGCAAGCGCTTCGGCTGGTTCGAATTGCGGCCGGCGCTGGCGTCGACCTCCTCGGGCAAGGGCGAGGTCGCTCACGCGATCCTGGAACCGGCACCGTCGGCGAGGTCCTCGAGCCGAAGCTCTCCGGGATGCGCATCGTCACGGCGCTCAACCTCGGCGTGCACGTCGGGCCGCTCCACCTCGTCGGCGAGGGCGGCTACCAGGTCGGGTCGAACTTGGCGCTCACGACGCGCTACGCCGAGAACAACCCGAACGCGGGCAAGTTCTTCGGCGGGCTGGGAGTCGTGCTGGCGCGGTGATGCACCATTCAGCCGCGGCCGCATAATCCGCCACCCCTTCCGGATCCCGGAGGGGGTGGTGTTGTTTCAAGGGTCAGTTCCCACCTGCACGACCAGTCTGCTTCTCCCTCGTCTTGGTTTCAGCATGCGTTTCCGCTTGCTCTGCCTCTGCTCATTGCTCCTCGCGTCGGCCGGGCACTCCCAGGCTGTTCCGACCTGGCGGCTGCAACTCGACCACGCCATCCGACCGGCCGAGGGCAGCCCTGGAGCCATTGGCAACATTCTCGGCGTCGCCGTCACGCGCGGTGGCGAGGTGTACGTCGCCGAGCAGAAGCCCGCGCGGGTCACGAGGTTCGATGCGGCGGGAAAGTTCGTTCGGACCGTGATCGCACAGGGGGCGGGGCCTCGCGAGGCACAGCGGGCCCAGATTGTCCTGCAGGGTGACACGCTGGTCGTCCACGATCCTCAGCTTGCGCGCTTGACCCGGATCGGCCCGGACAATCGGCTCCTCGATGAGCGGCTGTTCAAGCTGAATGCCGTCGGATTTCCAGGGTGGGCCACGGCCGATGGGACACTGATCTTCGAGTCACCTCGCAGCGGCATAGGGTACAACGCCGCCGCGGTGCGCGTCCTCCCGAATGGGAGGCTGGACTCTCTCACCTGGTTCCACGACCTCAAGAATGACCGGTTCATGAGGTGGGAGTCGCGAGACTGGGTGATCCAGGGGGCGCCATTTTCGCCCGCGGGTCGGGCGACGTTCGATCAGTCAGGGCGCCTGGTGCTTGGCGCCACCGGTCGGTCGAGGTGGGTCGTGCTCTCCGGCAAGGACACGGTGCAGACGGTCTCCCTCCCCGACCGCGCCGTCTCAATCGTTCCTGCGGTTCGAGACTCGGTCTGGAAGGCGTGGCGTGCGAAGCTTCCGGCGAAGCTCGCCGATCCCGGCAACGTCCTCACGATTGCCAAGATCCCCACCACGCTCCCACCCTGGTTGACCATCGACGTTTCGCCGGCGGGGGAGTGGTGGGTCGGCAGGCCGGGGCCGAACGGCGCGCTCGGGAGCTGGGACGTCATCGTCGGTGGTCGCGTGGCTGGGCACGTCCCGGTGCCGCCGCGCATCCTGCCGCCGCGTCTGGAGATGCGGCCTTGGTCCTTCGGCGGATCGTTCGTCGCGATTGTCCACGAGGACGAAGACGATCTCCCGTGGATTGGCGTGTATCGCGTGGTGCGTGGGCGATGACCATCGCCCGGCCAACACGCTCACCATTCTCGGTTCGGAGCACCGTATGCCATTGATGCGCCACCTGCTCGCCTGCCTTCTTGTCGCGCCTCCACGGTGCCGGGCCCAGCGCCCCGCCACCGCCCCGCCGACGCCCACCCGCGAAGCAATTTGTGTCGGGGGTTGTCGTCGGGGGAAGATCTCAAACATCCTGCGCTCGGTCGCGCGCGATTCACGGGGGCGCTAAGTGCCACGAGCGCCGGTTTTCGGCGAGGCCAGCCGCGGGTCCCGACGGCAAGGGGTGCTTCTGCACCTCGGCGGCTGGGAGGGCCCGTGGGAGTCCTCGCCAAGGGAATATTGTCGATTCCCCCGTCGACCCGACGGACAACATCTACGTCGGGTACGACAACAGCCTCAAGTGGGCATCGTCTTCACTGAATTAGCCCATTTGCGATCCGTCGGGGCCAACGGGATGGCGCATCCACCGGAGGCCTCCGTCTTCTTCGCGCCGTTCACCTTGCTGACGTCGCAACTCCCGTATGGCATGATGGGTCACGACTTCGCGATCTTCGATTTCAGCGGCAAGCCCGAGTCTGGAAAGGCGGTGTATGC
>JADJAK010000011.1 GCA_016704275.1 Gemmatimonadota bacterium | reverse complement strand
GGGATGGCAAGATCCAGGATGGTTGGGAAATGATCGGTGACGCCCGTGCAGATGGTGCGTTCTATTTCGGCTTCTCGACGACCGCTCGCGTTCCTACGAAGGGGAATGACTCGCTCATCGTGACCCTCAAGGCTCCGAAGGACCTGCGCGGACAGGGACCATTCAGCGAGGGCCTGCTGTCGGCTGGTGTCTGGCAGATGAGCGGAACCTATTCTGCGCTGTACGGCGGGAGGTGGAACCCGCTCGACTATTTCGTGCTGCTTGGCGACCCACCCGTCGCCTTCATGGAATGCTGGGCAGGTGTGTGGCCCATCACGATCACGAAACAGGCAGGCTGGAAGGGCACGCCGCAACCGGACAAGCTTGGCTTTCTCCAGAGGCTGACCAAAGAGCGGGGAACCAACGGTCGTCTCTGCCGCTCCCACATATAGCTCGCACCTTCGCACTGCGTAAACTGAAGCCGTCGGACGATCACCACGGAGGTCCATCGATGAAGGGAGTCATGCTGCTGCTCGCGCTCGTCGGGTTCGGCACCGGGGCGCCGATGAAGGCGCACACCTCCGTCCCGGCGTATGCCGCCCCTCGGATCATCGTGTTCTACGGAGGGGTCCTGAAAGAACCCGTCTACCTCACGGACTGGTGGGAGAACCTCGATTTCATGCTGGCGGTATCCGAACCTGCAGTCGGGCCCTTGGCCGTGCAGTCGGATAGCACGCCGCACATCGAGGTCGCGATGTACTGGAATGGACCGACCTGGGAACCGTACGTCAAAGACACGATGAAGCTTCGCACGCTCGATCCGAAAGATGCGCAGCGGAGCCGGCTCTATCTTGGTCGCGCGGACCGTCAGCCGTTCCTCGCCTATCAGGGTGCGCTGGTCGTGCGTGGCATTGCGGCCAAGGGAGTGAAGATCCTTGCGAAGTATCATGTGCCCATCACGTCGTGACGCACGGTGGCAGTTGGGCAGGCCCGGCTCCCCCCCCCCCCCCCCCCCGGCCCCCCGGCCCCCCCCCGGGCCCCCGCCCCCCCCCCCCCCCGCCCCCGCGCCGCCGGCCCCGCCCGCCCGGGCCCCCCCCCGCCCCGCGGCGGCGCCGCGCGCGCGGCCCCGCCGCGGCCGGCCGGGCGGCGATCCGGGCGCGGCCGGCATGGCAAGGGTTGAGCCCCCCCCCCCCGGCCCCCCGCCCACCCGCCCCCCCCCCCCCCCCCCCCCCCCCCCCCCCCCCCCCCGGCCCGGGCGGGGGGGGACCGCCCCCCGCGGGGGGGGCTAGCGACGTGATCAATGTCGGGGAGGGGACGTGCTCAACCAGCTGAGGTCGGGGCGGTGCTC
Organism: Gemmatimonadota bacterium; assembly: GCA_016704275.1. Lineage (NCBI taxonomy): Bacteria > Pseudomonadati > Gemmatimonadota > Gemmatimonadota bacterium. The sequence continues at coordinate 48,361 of JADJAK010000011.1, read as the reverse complement.
ACGGGGATGGCAGCGCGGGCCGGGGTGAACGTGGAGGGGGGGCGGGGTGCGGCCTGGTGACGCGCGAGGCGGCAGAATACAAAGGCGGCATAGGGAACAACGCTCGCGTGGGGCCGGGGGCGAGGCGGACGGACGCTAAGGGGCGAGCGAGCTGGTATCCAGATGGCGGCGACTGCCCGGCCTAGGCACTGGGACGACGTCTCACGCACCACCCTCCTCGGAGCTGCGGAGCCTGCAATGCGCGCATTTGGCCTGATGCTCACCCTCGCCTTCCTTGCCGCCCCGGCGCACGCACAACGGGCCGAGCCCACGCTTCAGCCTCAGATGCGGTCGACATCGTTCCTGGCCGGCTTCGGCAACTCCATGGGGTGGTTGGGGGTGCAAGGCGAGAAGTACCTCGGCAGTGGCCGAGTGTCTCTCTTCGGGGGCCTCGGGTACACACCATCGGTCCTTGAGGGCGATGCCACGGGCGTCACGGTCGCGGGCGGTGTGCGTGGCTATACCGCCGGTGTCCGGCACCGTGGCTTCCTCGAGCTCAGCGTCGCGCAGATCGAGGTCGAGCTGAGCTGCTTTGCACACTGTCGCCGTCCCTACGGACCGGGCCTCCAGGCCGGCTACCAGTATGTCGCCAACGGGGGCTTCACTGCGTCGCTCTCCGGTGGGGTGGGATATGCGCCGAACGGATCCGGCACCGCGGCAGCGCTGATGGGCCTCGGCTTCGGATACACGTGGCGTCGGTGAGCTGCCGCCCCATCGGCAAAGGCCAATCGACATGGGTGGCACTGTTCGTGGCGGGCGCGCTGCTGGCCTTGACCTCGCCAGCGGCCGCAAAGCAAGCCGACCGGCTTGGTGCCGTGCTGCTCCCGAAGCGAACCCTCGCGGGTGGCGTGACGACTTTCGTTCACGATCGGGCGGCGCTGGCTCGTGCAACTCCTTTCGTCCTCGACGCGGCTCCTGAAACGATCGTCGGTGGCCCGGATGCAGATCCGGCCTATGATCTCACCAGTCTGCTAGATGTGGCGCTGCTTTCAGGCGGACGCCTGGCGTGCTTCGTCCAGGGGCATCGGGTCCTGCTTTTCAATCGCGACGGCACGCCGTGGCGCACCATCGGTCGGCACGGTGCAGGCCCGGGTGAGTTCATGGGCGGCCGCGAAATGCTCGGACTGCGTGCGGACACCCTGCTGTTGCTGGACATGAACAATCGTCGCCTGAACTGGATCGTGCCGAGCGCTGGGGTAGTCCGTTCGGAGCCGGTGCAGGACCGCATCCCCGGCGTGTACGCCACGCCGGTCGGCGTATTGCCGGGCGGTCGCGTGATCCTGACCAATGCGGGGCAATATCGAGAGATGGGCGGCGCGCGCGAGGACTTCCGCTCCGTCGCATCCATCTTCCTGCTGCCGCCCCGCGGCGCTGCGACCACCATTGCTACCATGCCAGACCTGCTGCTTCGGCGAATGCGCAATTCCATCGAGCCGGGGCCCTGACCTCACCGACTTCATCCGCTTTGGGCCGAACGCCCGATCGACTGTCTGGGACACTCTGATCGCGAGCACGACCGGCACATCATATGAGCTTGTGTTGCGGAACAGCCGGGGAGTCGTCATTCAGAAGATCGTGCTGCCGGCCACGCCACGACGCCCGGTCACCGCGAAGATGCGGCAGGAGAATATCTCGGTGACCATGTCGGCGTGGTACAGTCAACCGCGCGACGTCACCTCACCCGACTCGGCGCGTGTCGAGGCATTCCTGCGGGCCGCTCCCTTCGCCGATTCGCTCCCTGTCACGGCGGAGCTCTTTGTGACGCCGGATCGCACGCTGTGGGTCCTCGATGGACATACGCCAGGGGAATCCAGCTGGAGCGCAACGGGCTTCCGGACCGACGGGGCGATCGTGGGCCGACTGCGAGCTGATCGGGGCGGGCTGCCCGTGGCGTTCGGGAATGACCGCGTGGTCCTGAAATCGACCGACAAGGACGGCGTCGTCAAGCTCGCTACCTACAGGTTTCGAATTGCCGGAAAGCAGTAGGGGAGGTCCCTCATGATACGGCGATTCGTGGTGAGCGTCTGTGCCACCATCGCAATACCGGGGAGTGTCCTGGCCGCTCAAGGAGCGGGCAGTCCCCCCACGTCGCAGGTCGGTGCCAACGAACTCCGCATCGTGCTCACGGCGGTCATTCGGCAGGTTGGGGAGGAGGTGGCGAACGGAGCATTGTCGACGACCGCTCGACCATGGGCCATTCAAGTGCCGGACACCTCGAATGCCCTGTGGCGAACGGTCCGGAGTGGGTTGTATGGTGCGCTGCATGGGCGTCCCGTGACGCCCGCGGATTCGTCTTACACCGCCTTGGAGCTCGGTCCGGTCACCGTCAGAGGCGATACGCTCACGGCGTCCCTCAGCATCACCGAGTTCCTCTATTGCCAGCCCAGTCCAAACCTGGTCATCGGCTCGCCGGGCCGGAGTGAAGGCACCAGCAGTTTCGTGAAGTTCACTTCGATCCGGGAAGGCCGATATTGGCTTCCGTCCAAGGTCGTCGACGCCTCGCTCGTCCACGGGGTCTGCATGTACAAGGGCAAGCCGTAGCGGTTGCCACCGCAGTACCCGACAGTCGTCGCACCCGAACCCGGCCCCCCCCCCAAAAAAAAACCCGCCCGGGGCCCCCCTGGGGGGGCGCCCGGGCGAAGAGGGGCACGGGGGTCCCCCCCCCCCCCCGGGGGGGGGCGGCGGCTTTGTTCCGGCCCCTTTTTTCCTTTCCTCTTTTTCTGGGTCTGGAGTCACCATGCGTAAAGGCCTCGTACTCCTTGCCCTCCTCGCCGCCATGCCGAATGCGCTGGCCCCACTATTTCGGCACAGGCCGCGGACTCGAGCTATCTGAGCCTCGTCCGGCGACTGGTGAGCGATTCGTTGCGAGGCGCAGGCCGCAGGGAAGGGGAACGGTTCTTCGCCAGCGATTCCGCCACGCGTGCGCTCCTGAAGGCGAGCGGCGTCATCGGCGCGAGCATGGAGCCGCCCCCTCCCGTGCTGAACTGTCCCGACATTCGCCTCACCGGCGCCGAAGCGTCGCCGGTCGGATACACGGTCGACGTGCGGGAGTCCCCCGGTGCCGATTCATCCCGGAAATGGGTAGAGGTCAGGGTGAGCTGCACCTACCCGCAACGCGCGCCGCTCGGCACACTGTGGGGGTTCGGCCAGTCGTGCGTGTGGGAGCTGCGGCGGACGCCCGGTGGATGGACGATCGTCGGGAGGGAGTCCTGCAGAATCACCTGAGCGCTCGGCACCAAACGCGCACGGGCCTCGGCAGGCCCCGCCACAGTAGGTGCCAGAGAGTCTTGCGGGCCCAAGTGCTGGAGATCTGTCTCTGATGAACAGAATACCCCTGCTCCTGGCGCTTCTCATTCTGGGTTGCAACCGCGAAGCCGCCCGCGAGCCCGCCGCGATACCGGACCTCATCGAGCTCCGGACGCCGCTGCCCAATGCGATTGTCCAGAGCCCCCTCACGCTTGAGGGCAGGGCCAGGGGGCCTTGGTTTTTCGAGGCGTCATTTCCCGTCTACCTCACCAATGCGGACGGGGACACCATCGCGGTGGTACCCGCACAGGCCGACGGGGAATGGATGACCAAAGCATTCGTGCCGTTCAAGGTCACCCTCACCTTCACACCGCCCGCTTCGCAAACGGGAACCCTGATCCTGGCCAAGGACAACCCGTCGGGCCTTCCTGAGCATGCGGCCGAACTCCGGGTTCCGATCCGGTTTCGCTGACCGTACCGACTCGAGGCGTCGCGGGAACGTGCGACGCTAGTCCATTTTCCATGACCTCCCGGAACTCCGCTGAATGCTCCCACTCCTCCTGACTCTCCTCGCTGCGTCGCCGCCCTCCTGCGGCACGCCCGACCGGCAGCGAGACGTCCGCCCGCACAACTACATCTTCTTCGGGCAGGAGCGCGAACGCATCGCCGACACCGCCTTCCTGGCGCATCCCAGCATCGTCGGCGCCCAACTCAAGTACACCTGGCGCGAACTCGAGCCCGCGCAGGGTCGCTATGACTTCCGCGCCATCCGCCGCGACCTCGCGTTCCTCAAACGCCACGACAAGCGGCTCTTCCTGCAACTGCAGGACGTCTCGTTCAGCAAGACGCCGGTGACCCCCGACTACCTCCGCACCGACCCCGCCTATCACGGCGGCGTCGCCGGGAAGTACGAGGCCGACGCCGACGGTCGGACAGAATTCGCCGGCTGGGTCGCCCGACGATGGGACCCCGCCGTGCGCGAGCGCTTCGCGCGCCTCCTCACGGCACTGGCCAAGGAGTTCGACGGTTCCGTCGAGGGGATCGTCATCCCCGAGACCGCCGTCGGCTTCGACGACCCTGCTCGGCAACCCTCCGGCTACTCCCCCGCGTCCTACGCTGCAGGCATCCTCGAAATGCTCTCGTCGGCGCGCGGTGCCTTCCAGAAATCCTGCGTCATCATCTACGCCAACTTCATGCCCGGTGACTCGCTCTCAAACGACGGTCGCGACTTCCTCCGAAGCGTGCACGCGCACGCGGCCACGATCGGCGCCGGAGTCGGCGGGCCGGACATCATGCCCTACCGCCCCTGGCAGCGGGCCAACAGCCTCGGCCTGATCGAGAAGCGCCCGCCAGGGGTGATCGCCGCGATGGCGGTGCAGGATGGCAACCTCGCCGACCGGAACCGCGACACCGGGCAACAGATCACCGTCCCCGAACTTTACGCCTACGCCTCGACACGCCTCCGCCTCAACTACATCTTCTGGGGCACCGAAGAGCCATACTTCACCTCGGCCGTCCTCCCGTTCCTTCGCAGTGTCAGCCAGTAGCCTCCAGCAGTCGCGCTCCGCCAACAGCCCCCTCGGGAGATCAGATGTCGCAGCCGGTGAGGTACCTGCTTCTCACGTTGGGGATCGTGGGCTGTTCGGACGGAGGCGGCGCGGGCCGAGTGGGTGCGGTCTCTCGCGACAGCGGCGACATCCGGATCGTCGAGAACGCCTTCGATAGTGGTACCGGCAGGATCACCGTCGACACCACCCCGGCCTTCCGGATTGGCAGCGGGGCCGACGCCGAGGCGCCACTCTTCGGGCATGTGACGGCGGTGCACGTCCTCGCGAGCGGCACGATCGCCATTCTCGACCTCACGGCGCCCAACCTGCTCTTTGTCGACACCACGGGGACGGTGCTGGGCCGGGCTGGCGGGAAGGGAAGCGGGCCTGGGGAATTCCCCGGAAGCCAAGGCGGAATGGTCCAGACTTTTGCCGGCCTCGGCGATTCGATCTATGCCGTGATCAATCGCGCCGACGTGGCCGTCTTCGTCCCGGGCCGTTTTGTCCGCGCGTTCAAGCTGACTGCGCTCCCGGACGGAGGCTTTCCGATGACGGTGGCGGTGGTCGGGTCGAGCCTCGTCGCCTCCAAGCGGCTGCCGCAATCGCAGCGCGCTCCAGGGATGTACCGCGACTCGGTCACGCTCCAACGCTATGCCCTCGACGGGACGCTCGGGGAAGCGCTCGACGGGGTGCCCAACGTGGAGACGCGGCAGCACCCGATGGGGTCGTACCCGGCGCCGTTCGGGAAGCGGCTCCAGGTGGCAAGCAAGCAGGGCTGGATGGTGACCGGATTCCCGGAGCACTTCGAGATCGCCTCGCGGAACCCAGAGGGTAGGGTCGCCAGGATTGTCCGGCTGTCGAAGCCGGACGTCCCGATGACCGCGGCGGTGGTGGATGGGCACAAGGCACGACTCTTCGACAACTTCGGTGGCAGCCCCGAAGAGCGGAGCGCCATGGAGGCTGACCTCTCCCTCGATCAGCTCCCGAAGACCCTGCCAGCGTACTCGGCCGTGAAGGTTGACGGGATGGGGCGTGTCTGGGTGCGAGAGTACATCGAGCTCGACGGCATGGGGCCGATGAACGCCGACATGGGGAAGGGCCCGCGCTGGCGCCCCGATGTTCCTGCCCGGTGGTATGTGTTCAGCAACGACGGCGAGTTCCTGGGGACCGTGCGGTTGCCGCTGGGCTTCGTGGTGCATGACATCGGCAAGGATCACATCGTCGGCGTCATCCGCGATGCGGACGATGTCGAGTATGTCGTGGGATATCCGTTTCGGGAGAAGCGGTAGCCCGCGGCCGCGCATGCCTCTCACTAAGGAGCTGCATATGTCTCGTCAAGCAATCGTATCGGCCCTGGTGTCGAGTGTCGTGCTGCTGACGCCTGGAACGGCGCCCGCTCAGGACTACCTCGGGGGAGACTGGGCGACGATCATCCGCAGCAGGCGGTGCCCGGTCGCAAAGGACTGCCCAGCGCGGGTTGGGCTCGTGTGGGACTCGACCAACGCGCTGCCAACCTATCCCCCGGCCTTCAGGGGTGCTGGGATAGGCGGCGACGCCGTGGTGTCCTTCGGGGTCGGTGCGGACGGGGCCGTCGACTCGAGCTCGGTCACGGTGGTGCGCGCGAGTAACACCGCCTTTAAGGCAACCGCGATCAGCGCGGTCCGCAGGTGGCGCTTCGGCTTCGAGACGGAGGGCCGCCCAGCAGCGGCGGGGCCTGTTCAGGTCCATTTCGTGTTCGCCCATCAGGGCGATTGCAAGGGGACTCCACGCGAGCGGTGGTCGGCCTGGGCTGCCCCGAACCAGGTCGTCATTGGCGCGTGTATGACCGTGATTCCCCGGAGCCAGCTGCGGCAACCGCCGAAGTAGTCTGGTGCTTCCACTCTCAGCGGTAACCACGGAGATGACTTTGACGTTTGCGCGGCATTCCAGCACCGGGCCTGCACGGCGAAAGGGAAGTCTCCTCCTCGCTGTATTCCTCGCCTTGCTCTCGCTCCCCGCCACCCTCCCGGCGCAATCCGGCGTGCCCACGCTCACCCTCGGCCCACAGCGCTTCACCACCGGTGACCTTGAGCTCGATCAGGTGCGTGGGGCCGGCGTGCTGCCCGATGGGCGGATCGCGATCGCCAATGCCGGCACGTCGAATGTGCTCATCGTGAATCGGCGCGGGACCGTCGACAAGCGCTTCGGTCGCCAGGGCGAAGGACCGGGTGACTTCGGCGGCCTCAACCGGATCGCCACCTTCGGAGACACCATCGTCACCTACGATGGGCTCCTGAGTCGGGTCACGCTCTGGCGAACCGCGGGGACCGTCATCCGCTCTTTCATCGCGGAAGCGCCTCCCGGCCAGAAGGGGCTGGTCCAGCTCGAGGCGATCGCCTCCCCATCGAGCTATCTCGCGACCGTCAGGGTCTACTCGGAGCAGCCGCGGAACGGCCTCTACCAGAATCTCTTCGCGCTCTTCGGGGTGCGTGGCACCGAGCGGGTCACCCTTGGGACGCACCCCTGGTCGCACAGCTACTTCTACGCCGAGACCGACGCGGAAGGCGGGCATGGCAGCGCCTCGTATGGCACACCCTTTCTCGGAGAGTCGCTGGTCGCCTCCGCTGCCGGAAAGACACTGCTCCTCGTGATTGGCGAATCACGCGTCACGATTCGCCGCGCCGACGGAACCCAGGGCGGCGTCGCACTCCCGATCGTGCCAATCTCCGGACGCGAGCGCGCCAAGGCATACGCCGATGCGATGATCGCCTCGGTCAAGGACCCTGATCCCGGCTGGGTGCGGAAGTTCCGGCTCATCTTCGGCGCGAACTTCCCCGTGGTCGAGCGTCAGGCCATCGCCCAGCGTGCGGTCACCGTCGGAGGTACCGTCTGGTTCCAGGAGTTTCGGAAGCCGAAGGACGCTGTGGCGACCTGGTGGATCGTCGACGCGCGGCGCGAGGCGCTCGTCGGGCGCCTCACCCTGGCGGCAACCTCGACCATACTCGGCGGCAATGACCAGCAGCTGCTGGTACTGCAGACCGATGCGGACGGCGTCCAGAGTGTCGTTGTGTTCGATAGGCCGAAGTATTGATGCTGGGGAGCCAGCGTTTCCGGCGGTCGGGGCTGGGGCCTCGGCGCAGACACGCACCCCGTCCTGACGCGAAGGAGCGATTGTGGTAGCGTTGATCCCACCCGAGACCTTCGACACCGAACGGCTCGTGCTGCGCCGCCCAGAGCTGCGCGATGCACCGGCCATGTTCGACGGTTGGGCTCAGGACATCGAGGCCCTGCGGTTCCTGTCGTGGCAGCCGCACGGAAGCGTGACCCAGGCCGAAGCGCACGTCGCCCGGTGCGAGGCCGCGTGGCTCGACGGGAGTGCCTTTATCCACTTCCTGGTGGAACGCGCCACCGATCGCGTGGTCGGTTCTCTGGCAAGCCGAGTGGATGAGCATGGGGTCAACTTTGGCTACGTGCTGCGGCGGGATGGCTGGGGGCGCGGGTTCATGGCCGAGGCACTCAGGCCGGTGTCGACGTGGTGGCTTGAGCAGGGCGGGGCGCATCGCACCTGGGCGACGTGCCATACGGCGAACGTGCAGTCCGTGAGGGTGCTCGAGAAGGCCGGCTTCACCCTTGAAGGCATTCTACGCCGTTGGGGCTCGAACCCGAACGTCTCTCCGGACCCTTGTGATCATTTCTGCTATAGCCGGGTCCGCGATGCCTCCTGACGACGGTTTCTGCGGTCGGAGCCCGACGCCAAAGCTGCGGACACCTGCGCACCTGCCGAGGAGCGATTCGATGAGAATGCCAGCCGCGTGCCTCACCATCCTGATGGCGATCGCCCTCTCGCCCGCTCCCGCCGCCGCGCAGTCCCCCGTGGTTCGCGCGGACGGGGCGGCCGCCTGGGGCGCGGGCGTGCGACTGGTGCCGGTCGGCTCATTAGGGACCATCGATGGCCCGCCGGAGTACGCGCTGGGGTCGGTGCGACGCCTCGTCGGCTCACCCAAGGGCGACTTCTACATTTTCGACGGGCAGGCAATCCAGATCCGCCACTACGGCGCCGACGGCAAGTTCATCGGCAACGTGGGCCGGAAGGGCAGTGGACCCGGCGAGTACCAACAACTGCTGGGACTCTCCCTCCTCGGCGATTCCCTTCTCGTCGCCTGGGACCCCGGCAACCGCCGGATCACCTACTTCGGCGCAGATGGGAAGGTGCGACGTTCGGTATCGGCCGCGACGGCGAGCACCGTGTTCGGCCCGGATGTCTTCGAGGTCGATCTGTCTGGTCGCGTGGTCATTCAATACGGCCTTGGGAAGGACACGGTCGCGTACGTCCGCATGCGACCGGACGGAACGCCCCTCGACACACTCCGCGGCAGCACGGCACTCGGCCCGGGCTTCGTGCTCGGCATGCCCGAGGGGTCGCGGTACACATTCATGAAGAGTCTGCTGGCGAAGCCGAGTCCCCTCGGCGGACTGTTGAGGGCATCGACCAGCGTCCTCGGATTCACCGCGGAGGTCGGCGGAAAGGAGCTGACGGTCGTGCGGCAGTCGCGTCCGATCGAGCTCGGCAAGGAAGAGCGGGCAGAATGGGAGAAGGTCGCGGAGACCTTCAACGGTCGCCCGAATGTGAAGCCCGAGGAACGCGTGAGCATTCCACGGACCAAGCCGGCCATCCGCGACCTCTTCGCCGATCGAGACGGTCGCGTGTGGCTCGACGCCTACGCGCCGGCGGAGCAGCGCCCGACGACCGCGACCGGCAAGGCGCGTCCCAAGATCACCTGGTTTGAGCGGGCGACGTTCGAGGTATTTGCAGTGACCGGCAAGTATCTGGGCCGAGTGGTGTTTCCCCCCAAGCATGAGCTGATTGCGGTCAGAGGCGATCGCGTCTGGACCTATACCTCCGGACCGGATGACGAGATTCAGATCGGGATCTTCAAGATGGTGCGCGCCTCGGGCGCGCCTCTGGGTAACTAGGCAGCGGGTACTGTGGTCGGGGCTGGCCGGCCCCTCCGCAGAAACGCACAACGCCAGCTGGCCACGACCGAGTGAGGAGCCGCGATAATGTTCTCTCGTCAGTTCCGGGCCCTGTTCAGGCTCGCCGCACTCTGGGCCGGCCCGTGGCTCCTGCTCGGGCTGCTCATGGGATGGCGTAGCTGGACGTCCCAGTCGGACCTGCCCGGATCGCGCGATCCGTTCTCGCTCGGCGGTTGGCTATTTCTCCACGCGCTCGTGTATGCGATGATCGGGGTGATCTCGGGCACCGTGGCCGGACTGGTCATCGCCCACTTCGAACGGGGTCAAGAGACCGGTTCGCTCTCTCCGCGTCGGGTCGCCGCCTGGGGCGCCCTAGGGGGGCTGGCACCGCTCGCCTTTCTCGGGGCCCTGGGGCTCGCGTTCGGGCTCCCCAATCCCTCGATCGTCCCGCTACTCGTCATCGGCCTCGCCAACTCGGCACTGACTGCCGGCGTCACCGCCTCGGCGCTCTCGGTGGCCAAGCGCGGAACCGATCGCGACGGTGCCACCCCCGATCCGCTGCAGCCCGTCCGCTCCAGCCTTCGCCAGATCGCGCTGGCCCAGAACCAGTACTTCGAGGACCATCAGACCTACGCCGCGAACCTGGACGCGCTCGTCGCGGCGACGGCATACCGACCCGCTGATGGGTACCATGCTGAAGTCGCGGGGGACCGTGAGGGATTCACGGCTACGATTCGCGTCACGACTTCGGCCGATCAGCCGGATCGCGCCACGATGTGGATCGGGGACCATGCGCGGAGCGCGTCGCGCGTCCCCGGCGTGATCTACTGCGAGTGAGGTCAGGGCATGGCGGCGCACCCCGGCCGGACCCTTGGTAGCTTCCGGAGTGGCATTGCCTCGCCTGGCGGTCGTTTGCCGCGGGGCATAGGGCGACTGGTGCACCTGCGCGCTCCGTTCTCTCCTCCGGCAAGGTGGTTCTGATGAGCTCGTTGCTCCCCCTGCTGTTGCTGCTGCCCTTTGTGCTGCTGCTTGGCGTGTATGCGGTGACCCGCCACCTCGCCGCGCGGCGAACAGCATGGCTTCGCGTCCAGGGGGGCTTTGCCGAGGGCTCGGTTTTGCCAGCCCAGATCACGCCGGCCATGCTCGACCGAGGTGTCAGGAACGCCCTGATCTGCACAGTGGCGATCATCGTCGTCGTCGGGCTTGGCTCATATGTGGTCGCCTCCGTCACTCACCGTTCGCTCTTCCAGGCGGCAGGGATCGTCGGCGCGGTCGGTTATGTCATCGTGCTGGCGGTGTTCTTCGGCCTCTGGCTCCGGGGCAGGGCACGTCGCGGGACGGTCATCCTCGATTGCGGGCCACACCCGATGCGCTGGCTCTGTCTGATGCTCGCCGTGCTGGTGCCGCTCATGAGTCTCATGACCATGCTGTCCAGCACGTCAGGACGCTCGATCTGGGCGTTCGGCGGCCCGGGGCTCATGCTCCTGCAGTCGCCCTTCATGGCGGTGGTGGGCTTCAGTCGCCTCCAGGTCACAGAATTGGGGCTCTGGCAGTACTACGGATTGTTGCCATGGGAGAAGATCAGCTCGGTGAGCTGGACGCCCGAGTCGACACTGCTCATTCAAGCGAAGGGGCGCTTCGTGTCGCTCTCCAAGGGCGCCCTGCCGGTGCCACCAGCCCACCGCGCCGCAATCGCCGACCTGCTCGCGCAGCACGGCGTCACGACGAGTGCCTAGCGATGCGCGCTGGGCTTCTTTCCGCCTAACCAGGCATCCGCCAATGTGGCAATGCATCACTGGCGGGGTGCTCGTGGCGATGACGTGCGCGTCGCCCGCAGTCGGCCAGGGAACGCCCGCGTCCGCTGCGGGGCGCTGCTTCGCGCGCGACTTTCAGACCGACGTCCGCAGCGCGATCGCCGGCTATGCCAAGGTCGCCGGGATCCCCGGCGTCAGCATCGGCGTGGTGGTGCGGGACGCACTCGTCTTTGCCGGCGGCGTCGGGTACGCCAACGTCGGCCGGCGCATTCCGGCGACGGCCGACACTCCCTACAACGTGGCGTCGGTGACGAAGCTCTTCACCGCGACGCTCGCGCTGCAGCTGGCCGCCGAGGGGCGGCTCGACCTTGATGCTCCGGTGGCGCGGTATCTCCCCGACTCGGTGCGCCTGCCGACCGACGCATCGGGGACGGCAATCACCGTGCGGCATCTGCTGACGCATACCGCCGGTCTCCCGAAGCAGCCACCGAATCGGCGCAATCAACCCGTCGCCGGCCCGATCGACCCCGGCGTCTGGGATGCCTACGAGGTGACCGACCTGTACCAGGCGCTGCCGATCACCAAGCTGCGCGCGCGGCCGGGCACCGCGATGAACTACTCCAACTACGGCTATGCGCTGCTCGGCCACGTCGTCGAACGCGTGGCCGGTGTGCCGTACGAGCGGCTGCTGCGAGCCCGGCTGCTCACGCCCCTCGGCATGACGTCCTCCGGGATCACCCTCACGGCCGCGCAGGCGCAACGGCTCGCGGCGTTCTACTGGGACGAGGATGACGCGCGGGTCGAGCAGTCGGTCCACGCGCGGTATGGCAGCGTCGCCGGCTTCATCGGGCTGACGTCCACGGTCCGCGATCTCGCGCCGTTCCTCATCGCGCATCTGGGCACGACCGCGGCGGGGCGCGCGGCCGTCGCCCCCGAGGTTGCACGCCGCATGCTCGAACCGCAGGTGCAGCTGGACAGCGCCAATGGCACCCATCGCGTCGACATGGCGCTCGGCTGGTTCCGGGAGGTCGCGCTGGCGTCGAGCAAGGCGACGCCGCTGCTGTGGCACTTCGGCAACGTCGATGGCCACGCCTCCGCCGTCTTCCTCCAGCCGGCGGCGGGCCTCGGCGTCATCGTACTGCAGAATCTCGGGGGAGATATGGCCGGCGTCGCGACCGAACAGATGGGCCGATGGCTGATGCAGCGCGCCGCCGCTGAAGTGGCACGTTGCCCGCCAGCGCCCCGCTGAGGCGACCCGCCGCCCTACCGCTTGAGCGCCCCAGCCTCCTTCACCAGCGCCAGCCCGAAGCCCTGTTGCCCCCAATCGGTAGGCTGCGAGGCCGGCACTACCCACCCGTTCGCCCCTGGCCCTAGATTCCTAGGTATGAGTCCCTCCCTCGAGACCCTCCGTCGCCAGGTCGAGGCGCCCATGCGCCAGCATGGCGTCGTCCACGCCGGCGTCTTCGGTTCCGTCGCCCGAGGCGACGCGCGGCCGGACAGCGACGTGGATTTCCTCGTCGAGTTTAAGCGTGGGCGGAGTCTGCTCGACCTGGTGGGATTGCAGGTCGAACTCCGTGAAGCCCTGGGGCGGGACGTCGATGTCGCGACGCGCAATTCGCTCCACCCTCGCCTGCGCGATCGGATCCTTCGTGAAGTCGTTCCCCTGCTGTGACGCGCGCCGTCCCGCTGCTCCTCGGGGAACTGCTCGACGCCACTACGCTCGTTGCGCTACACCGCGGACCTGACGTTTCAGGACTTCGCCGCCAATGTCGAGAAGCAGGACGCGGTCGTTCGCCGCCTTGCCGTGATTGGCGAGGCGGTCAAGGGATTGCCGGAAGATTTCCGAGCGCGGTATCCCGAGATCCCATGGCGGAGCATCGCTGGTGCTCGCGACGTCCTGGTGCACGAGTATTTCCGAGTGGACCTCGAACTCGCCTGGGAGATGGTGCAAACCGAACTGCCACGACTGGCCCGGCAGGTGCGCGCGATCATGGCAGCCGAAGGCTACGCGAGCGACGGGGCGCTCTGACCCGACCATGTTGTCGGTGAGCGGCCTTGGCTGCGGTGCCGCAACTCTACCTCGGCAGTCCAGCAGCCTCCTTCACCAACGCCAACCCGAACGTCCACTGACCCGCCACGCCCTGGATGTCGATCGTGCCCGCGCGTAGCTGCTGGTAGATCTCCCCCAGCGTGGGCGTCGCCTCGTCGGCCGGGATCTCAATGCCAACATGCCCCCGCGCACGCGCCGCGCTCATCGCCGCCACCCCGAGAGCGCGGCGGCACAACGTCGGTAGTAGTGGAACGCCTCGGGTAGCCCCACGGTCGGCGCGTCGTCGTGCGCAGCGACCAGCTGCTGACACGTCCCCTCGTCCATCCGGAAGAACATCGCGACCGTCGCGAGGTCGTAGAGCGGGTCATTCGGCGCGGCGGTGTCCCAGTCGAGTAGCAGCACGCGCGTGCCGTCGAAGACCAGGTTCGACGGGTTCACGTCGTTGTGGCTCATGACCAACGGGCCACCCTGCGCCACCGGCGGCTCGGCGCAGAGCGCAGTGACCACCTCATGCACAAAGCGGGGCAGCGTGGCGTCCGAGCTCAATGCGTTCCACATCGCCTGAAGCACCGGCCGCACCTCCGCTCTCCCCATGCCGGGCGGGGTGGGGAGGTGGGCCCGCTGCGCGAGCATCCGGCCGAGCGCGTCGATGGCCGCGCCTCGCGTGGCGGGATTCCCGAAGTAGGCCGGCCAAGAGCGATCGACCACCAGCGTGCTCAGTACGGCGCGTCGGGCTTCGTCGACATGAACCACCTCAGGCGCCAGCCCTGATGCGGCCGCCGCACGCTGCACCTCGAGCCGAGCCTGCCACGGCCCGAGCGGCTCGTCCGCCGAGGTGAGCTTCAGCACGAACGACTCACCCCCGGCGTCCACCCGATACACCGCCGCTCCCGACATCCCCTTGCCGATGCGCGTCAGCGTCGTGGCTGGGCCGCGCATGGTGCTTGGCAGTGCGAGCTGCCAGTCGGCGGGGGAGTCAGGGGGCGTCAATTCGGGGGGCAGAGCCACGGGGTGTTCCCTGGGCAGAGTGGCAGGCGTCCGGCGAGCGCGGAAAGATGCCACGCCGCGCGTTGGGCTGGAATGCTGGGGCAATGCTGCCACCCGGAGCGGCACGACGCTGGCGCACCCGGGACCCGCGGCGGTAAGCTTGGGAGGTCCGGCCCCCGCCCCCACTCCCCGAGCCTCCTCATGCACCTGCGTCCCATCCTGCGCGCGCACGCCCTCCTGTTCGGCCTCGCCGCGCTCCCGGCCGCCGCCCACGCCCAGCACATCATCGGCGAGCGCGACGCACGCGCCCTCCGTGCCGACAGCGTCTTCCGCCGCTTCGACCGCTCCGACGCCCCCGGCTGCGCCCTCGGCGTCTACCAGGACGGCGGGCTCCTCTACGCGCGCGGCTACGGCATGGCGAGCCTCGAGCACGGGATCGCGCTCTCACCCCGCTCGGTGCTCGACGTGGGGTCGATCTCCAAGCAGTTCACGGCGATGTCGATGCTGTTGCTGCAGCGGGACGGCAAGCTCTCGCTCGACGATCCGATCCGGAAGCTCTTTCCCGAGATGCCCGCGTACGCCGACGGCATCACCTGGCGCCGAGCGCTGAGCCAGACGAGCGGCCTGCGCGATCTCTGGACGCTCTGGGGCCAGACCGGCCGCACCTTCCGCGGCGACACCATCGACGCGCTGCAGGTGATCACTCGCTCGGCGGGGACCAACTACGCACCGGGGGATCGCTACCTCTACACCAACTCGGGATGGATCCTCGCGGCACAGGCGGTCTATCGCCTCACCGGCAAGTCGCTCGCGCAATTCGCCGAGTCGCGGATCTTCGCGCCGCTCGGGATGCGGGACACGCGCTACTTCGGCGACAATGCGATGGTGATCCCCGGCCTCGCGACCGCGTACTCGCCGCAGACCAGCGGTGGCTTCCGCGTGGCGCGCAACACCTACGATGGCGCCATCGTGGGGGCGGGCGGGGTGCACACCACCATCGAGGACTTCGGGCGCTGGCTCGACAACTACGACCGCCTCCTCGTCGGCGACGCGGCAATCGTGCGCACCATGACGACGCCGACCGCGCTCAGCAACGGCTCGCCCGCGCGCTCGAGCTTCACGCAGGCGTACGCCGTCGGCCTCAATGCCGGCACGTTCCGCGGGCTCCCCGTGGTCTCGCACGGCGGGAGCTGGGCCGGCTACCGCGGGCACTTCCTGCGCTTCCCCGAGCAGCGGTTCGCGGTCGCGACCTTCTGCAACGTCGCCAACGCCGGTGCCGACACGCTCGCGCGGCAGGTGGCGAGTGTCTACCTCGGCGACCGGATGGCGCCGGACACGGCGAGTGCCTGGGCGGCCGCACTCGACGCGGCGCCGGCGGCAACGGTCCCGGCCTCCGAGCGGCAGGCCATCACAGGGATCTGGCGCAACGTCGCGCGCGGGCAGGTGCAGCGCATCCGCGTGGCGGGGGACACGATCATCGCGGTGGGCAGTGAGCGGACCCGCGTGATTCCGCTCGGCGGCGGGCGCTTCCGGCTCGGGCGCGGGACCGAACTGCGGCTTGCACAGGGCGACGCGGCGAGACTCCTCTCCCGGTCGGCCTCCGACACGACGACGTATGAGCGCGTCGACTCGGTGGTGCTCACGGCGGCTCAGCTCGCCGAGTATGCCGGCGAGTACCGCAACGAGGAGATCGAGACGACGCACAGCTGGCGCGTGGAGAAGGGCGCGCTCGTGGTGTACACCGCGGGGCGGCGGCTCGGGACGGTCGATCCCACCTACCGCGACGGCTTCGTGCGCAGCGGGGCGGTGATCGACGTGACGCGTGACGCGCGCGGCCGCATCACGGGGTTCGTGCTGCAGTCAGGACGGGTGCGCGACCTGCGGTTTACGCGTGCGCGCTGACGACCGCATGCCGCCCAGGGCGCTCGGCACCTCTGCGCGCGTGAGCCACCGATGAAACCGCTGCTGACGTCGTGGCTGTCGTCCCTGGGTGTGGGAGCGGTGACGGCCATCGTCGGGGCCGCGTGCGGCGTATGGATCGCCACCCTCGCCGTCACGTGGCAGCCGACCCCGAACCGCGGGTCCGGCTCGGCCTACGCCGTGTATTACGCGGGTCTCTTTGCGGCCGCGGCCGGAGGGATCATCGGGCTGGTGGTGAGCCGGTGGTTGGCGCAGGCCGGTGATGTGCCAGTGGTCCGCGCGGCGCTGACGGCCACCGCGATTCATGTCGCACTCCTCGGAGTCATCGGCGGCGTGATGCGACTCATGTCGGACGTCCCGCCGACGTTTGAGGGTGAGAAGCTGTTGCTGGCGGTGGAACTCTCCTGGCCGGAAGCGGCGGCCCCACCGATTCCTTCCGGTGAGGCGCCGCCACACATGGCGCTCGCGATCGCCGGGGCATCGTCCGTGCTCGATTCGCGCCCGGGCATTCTCTTCGCCGAGGACGCGCGACGCGAGGGGGGACGGTACATCGTGCCGGGGGTGGTGGAGGTGTGGACCGAGCGGAAGGCACGCATTCTCAGCGTGAACACCGGGACGCTTGGCACCGATGTCGCGGAATTCCAGGTACCACTCCCCAGGCGCCCTGGCGCGGCCCAACGTGCGTGGAGCGAATGGCTGGCGGTCGACGGCGGGAGCCTGCAGTATCGGTTCCGCGTGGTCAAGCGGAACGAACCGGCGCGCACCCAGGTGGTCGGACCGTTCACCATCGGGACGCTGATATCGCAGATCGATGCGGGCTATTCGGAGAATGCCGGGATGTGGCTGACCGTGCAGGCGCACTTCGCGGTCACCCACAACGGCACAGCCGTGCGCGTGTCAGGGCCCGTGCATGAGCGCGACAACTTTGATGGCACCACCCCGCCGCCCGACTCGATCGAAACGTACGACACCATCGAAGCCGTTGCGATTGTGCCAGGGGCCACACCCGCGCTCGTGGTGCAGGTGAGCGCACCGCGTGTCAGCGGATACACGTACCTGCTGCGATCCACGGGGACGGCCGTCCGGTTCGTCTACCTGAGCCACCGTGATGTGGGCCAGCCGCTCGCGCATGCCGTGACGCCCCCCGACACGACCGCGACACCAAATGCCTCACCGCGGGTCGAAGGACTCGTGGACGAGCTCCTCTTCCGCACCCCAGGCCTGTACGTGGCCGCCAGTGCCGTGCTCGACACGCGCACACTCGAGGTGCATCGCGTGCCACTCGTGCGGCTCGTCTCCGATCTCGACAAGAAGGCGCCCCTCAGCCTCTCGCCCGACGAGCAGCGCTATGTGCGCATCACCAAGAGTGACACAGTGCCGGTGCTCCAGGAGATCACCATCGCCACCGGCGCCACGCGTGACGTCCCGCTGCAGTTCGCCGCGTCACCAACCGGCGACTTTGTCGATGTGGACGCCGCCTGGTTTGATCACTATTTCGCGTGGGAGGCGGATGCTGCCGGCCACCGCCGAGTGGTGCCGCGCCCCTCGGCCGCGGCCATGCCACACCGAGGCAAGCTGACGCAACGACCGGACTCCCGGCTGTACGCGATCGATGGGGTGAAGGAAGGACTCCACGACGCACTGGTCGCGTTTCTGGAAACGTCGCTGCAGGGAACCCGGGGCAAGCACATTCAGGAAGAGGGACACCGCTCCACCGAGGTCGTCATCGGGACCGATACCGTCACCGTGAGCTTCAGCAATGACCTGCTCTCGGTCTATGCACCGTCCGGCGCGAACACCCTGATCATCGTGAAGATTGCCCGGAAGTTCGACGAGGCGTTGGCGACGCGACGCTACGATCAGTACTTCGGGCCATGAACGCAGCGTGCTGACCAGCCTGGCACGCGAGGCGGAGGGCGCGGCCTAAGGCGCGAGTGGCTCGGGCTTGATGTACCGGCTGGGATCCTTGCCGATCGTCGCGAGGAGTTCGCGCACCACGACCTCGCGTTCCTCGAGGTCGTCGGTGTTGAAGCGCAGGAAGAAGGGGCGGTGGTCCCAATCGAAGGGCGAGGCGGCCTTCCCGAACAGGAAGTACACCATCCCGGCAAACTGACACGCGGTGGCACCATCGCGCTCCATCAGACCACGCAACAGCGTGTCGACGATCGGCGGCGGATGAAAGCTGGCGATATGGTCGAGCGCCTGCGACAGCCCGCCATACAGCGTCGCGCGTTCGAGTGCCTGGACCAGCACGGCGATCCGTTGTGACTCGGTGGCGGCGTCCGGCGCATACTCCAGGACGGCCATCTGGATGCGGGAATCTCCGCTGGCGAGTGCCCGTCTCAGCGAGGCCTGTGCGGTGGGCGTTCCGAGCGCGGCGAGCGCGGCAATGTCCCGCCAGTCTGCCTCCCGTCGGTCCTGCACCATTGCTTCAATCCGCTCCAGTTCCTTCGGGGTGGCCTGTGACAACAGCTCCAGGTCGTACCCGATCCCCTCCCGCCACTTCTCGTAGTCGATCTCCATGCTGGCTTGGAATCGACCCACGAGGGACTCCGGGTCCACCTCCTCCTCGGTCCGGTGCAGCGTCCGACCGTGCTGCCAATCGTCGGACTCCAGCTGCTTCCGAATGGCGTCCATGTCGGGAGCGGGCTCGGGAGGGCGCGGCGGCTCAACCACGAAGAAGTGCCGCTGGTGGTCCGTGAACTCCCCGGCGTAGCTGCTGCCATTGCGATCGTAGAAGGCGATCTCTCCGGTGCTGACTCTGCGCGCGTCGTCGACCGGCTGCGCCAGCATGAGGTAGGCGCCGCAGGGCGCGGCCGGAAAGCCGTGTCCCAGCGCCGCGATCGCATTCCCCGCCGCAAGCTCGGCGCTCACCAACGCGCGCAGCGGATCCGGGAAGCTGGCGAACTCCTCTTCCTCAGCGGGGGAGAGGGTCATGGCCGCAGAACACTCGTCACGACGAAGGCATCAAGCGATGATGGCAGGAGGCACGCATCCTGGGTGAGGTTGCTGGCGGCGGGCGGACCGACTCTGCGGCTCTGTGCGGGACAGACGCTATTATCGCCGCCGCCCTCCGGGAACGCCAGATGCCATTCTCCGGGGTGGGGCGAGACCTTGCAGCAGGTCACGACGGAGTGCGTGCCGAGGAGCCGAGGCGCCGTGTGATCGTTGCTCGCCTACGGACGGGGCGTAAGCTTGTGCTGCTGGGTGCAACGCGCCCCGGATCACTCGAACCCACGAAACGGCCATGACTCAGGATCTGCAGGGCAAGACCGCAGTGGTGACCGGTGGGAGCAAGGGGATCGGCTACGCGATTGCTGACGCACTTGCCGCGGCAGGGTGCAACGTGATGATCTCCGCGCGCCACGAGGCCGAGGTGCAAGACGCCGCGCGCACCCTCTCCGACCGCCACCCGGGGACCGTGGTGGGGATGGTGTGCGATGTCCGCAAGCACGAGGAGGTGCGGCAGATGATCGCCGCCGCCGTGGCGCGCTTCGGCGGGCTGCACATCCTGGTCAACAATGCGGGAGTCGGCAAGTTCGCCCCCATGGGCGAGCTGACCCCGGACGACTGGCATCAGGTGATCCAGACCAACCTGGACGGGGTCTTCTACTGCTGCCATGAGGCCATCCCGCACCTGCGCCAGCAGGACGACAGCTGGATCATCAACATCGCCTCCCTCGCCGGCAAGAACCCGTTCGCAGGCGGTGCCGCCTACAACGCGTCGAAGTTCGCGCTGGTGGGGTTCAGCGAAGCCTTGATGCTGGACGTGCGGCAGCACGGGATCCGGGTCAACTACATCATGCCGGGGAGCGTCGCCACGCACTTCAACGACCACACCCCGAATGCGCAGGACGCATGGAAGATCCAACCCGGGGACGTCGCGGAACTCGTGATGACCTTGGTGCGCTTTCCAACCCACGCGCTTCCCTCACGGATCGAGATCCGACCGACGAAGCCGCCTCGGAAGTGAACAGCCGCCGGTTCACGCCCGTTCCGAAATAGCAGACCGCGGTTAGTTTAGGTGCTACGGGGCGTAGCGCAGTCCGGTAGCGCGTCCGCTTTGGGAGCGGAAGGCCCCGGGTTCGAATCCCGGCGCCCCGATCTGTTGAACAGCCCCGCCACGAGATCCTCGTGGCGGGGCTGTTCGTCATCCGGACCTGCCGCGGGGCGCTAGCGAATCCGCGTCGGCGTCCCGTAGACGTCCGCCAACGACCCCACCCACGCCGGCAGCCGGTACGGTCCGGGGAGGAAGATCGCCGGGTCGATCTTCGCGTTGTTCTTGATCTCGTAGCGCTCCTCGACCTGCGTCGGCTGCCCGCCCAGCGTGATCAGCACGAAGCCCTCAATCCAGCCGCCGCCGAGCCTGGTGTACTTGGTGAACTGCGCCTCCATCGGACGCGAGGGATCGGCGCCGTTTGGCTCGATCAGCCGCATCACGATCATCCGCTCCTTCTCGAGCCAGAACTGCTTCGAGCGGAGGTCGCCCTGCTTCGCGCCGACCACGATGTACTTCACGCCCTTGACCGACTCTTCGTGCGTGATGTCGAGATTGAAGCCGAAGGCGCGCAGCCGCTTGATCGTCTCGGCCGGCGGCGCCACGTGGAGGTCGCCGGTGAGCACCAGAAACGAGTTGGGCCACCAGCTCCGGGTCTTCATCTGCTTGGCACCGTAGCTGTACAGCGAGTCGTTGCGATAGAGGATCGCGCGGCCGGTGATGTCCGGCGCGACGTCGATCCGCAGGAGCCCGGGCAGCTTCACGGCGTGGTACCAGGTCTCCTTCCGGCCGTCGGGGAGCACGGTCTTCTGGAGGTAGGTGAACGACGTGGGCCACTTGCCGGCGTACTTGGCATAGGCCGCCTTGACCACCGCTTCGCCAGGGGACACCCCGGGGCCGCCCACGGCGAGGGCCAGCAACAGGATGGGGGATGCGAACATCGACACTCCTCACGGGCTCGGACGGACAACGCCCCGGCACGGAAGTGACCGGGGCGCGAAATATAGACCGACTTCAGCTGCCCGGAGGGGGCGGGGGCGGGGCGGGCCACCGTTCCTGGCCGGCACCGACCCACGTCGGCGTCGTGGTGCGCGCCGGGTCGAAGAGCCCCGGCTCGTGCGTCACGCCGGTCTTCACGTCGGTGTACTCCTCCAGCTGCACCAGCTGCCCCTTCTGCCACACCTCGATCCGCCGCTCGACCCACGCCGACCCGTGCTTGACGTAGCCGCCGAAGCGGGCGTCCATGGTCGGGTCGATCAGCCGGACCAGGAGGAGGCGGTCCTTCTCGAGCCAGAACTGCGACGACGTCGTGTCGCCCGCCAGCGCGCCGACCACGATCACCGGCTTCCCCTCCCACGTCGACTCGTACGTCTTCGACAGGTCGAAGCCGAGGCTCTTCAGCTTGGCGACCGTCGTGTCGAGCGGGACGGCGTGCACGTCGTGCAGGAGGATCAGCATCGGGTGCTTCATCGCCCGCGCCGGCGCCTGCTTCCCGGCGGCGAAGCGATAGAGGGTGTCGTTGCGGAAGAGCATCCCCTGGCCGGCGCTGGCCGGCGCGATGTCGATGCGCAGCTTCCCCGGCACTTCCATCGCCTCGTACCAGGTCTGCACCCGGCCGTTGAGAAAGGTCGTCTTCTGCACGAAGGTCATCGTGGTGAACCACTTCCCGGCGTACTTGGCGTGCACGGCGCGCAGCACGTCGACGCCGTCGGTGGGCGGGGCGGTGAGCAGGGTCAGGGCGGCGAGCGCCGCGGCAGGAGTCAGCATGGCCAGCCTGGGTCGGGGTGGGTGGGGCACGGGAGTGAATCGCCGGGCAATCTACGATGCGGGCGGCGCCCGGGTTTCCTCAGGGGGAAAGGTGCACTATGATCCTTCCGATTCCCACGCCCAGTCGCCCCGACCCCACACCGATCGCCCCAGAGGCTCCGTATGTCCATGTCATCCGAGTTCAAGGAATTCGCCCTCAAGGGCAACGTGATGGATCTCGCCGTCGGCGTGATCATCGGCGGGGCCTTCGGCAAGATCGTGGACTCGGCGGTGAACGACCTGATCATGCCGCTGGTCGGGAAGGCCGTGGGCGGGCTCGACTTCAGCAACTTCTACGTTGCGCTCGGTGACGTCCCCGCCGGGACGGCGAACACCCTGGCCGCCGTCAAGGAAGCCGGCGTCCCCGTCTTCGCCTACGGCAACTTCCTCACGATCTCGCTGAACTTCATCATCCTGGCCTTCGTGATCTTCCAGATGATCAAGGTCATGAACCGGATGAAGCGGGAGCAGCCGGCCCCGGCGCCGGCGCCGGCCGTGACCCCCGAGGACATCGTCCTCCTCCGCGAGATCCGCGACGCCGTTCGCAAGTAGTGGCCGGGGCCGGGGAGGGGGCTACATTTCGGCGTCCCTCCCGGCGCCCGTAGCTCAGCTGGATAGAGCAGCAGCCTTCTAAGCCGTCGTGCGTAGGCGCCAGCCACGCTAAATGTGTTGTCCCACAAGGACTTAGCGCGAGGCCTTGACGCTGAGAGCCTTCTGACATGGCGGCTTAATGCGGCTTGTATCGTGAAATCGTGCGACCAGTTCATGCGACCAGCCCATCTGGTGGCTTGGCGGCATCCCCGGCCAATGCCATCTGGGAGTATCGGGCTGAGCTCGACCCGACTCCCACTGATGGCGCACCATGCCCGCCGGCCGACCGCAACGCCCTTGTACCGCCACCGAGACGAAATCACTCATCCGCATGAAGGGCAAAGGCCATGCGTATGCGGAAATCGGGAGTACCCTCGATCGCACCGTTGCCCCGCGGGCTCGACATCCCGGGGCCGGGGACGGCACCGCTTGCCGACGCCTCGCGACCAACCGTGTGCGCGCTGCCCTTGGCGCGAGCCCAGACAAACTCCCATCCGGCGGTATGCTGTGGCATCCCACTGAACCGGAGACTCGACATGACCAACCCGTTCAAGCGCGCCACCTGGACCGACCGGATGCCTGGAGGTAGGTCATGAGGCACAGCGAGACGCTCGACAAACTGGCGTTGGCTCTGGTGCAGGCGCGCGGGAAAATGCGGCCCATTCACAAGGACGCCTCGAATCCCCACTTCCGGAACAGCTACGCTTCGCTCGCCGCCATTAGCGAGGCCGCAACGCCTGCTCTGCTCGAGGAGGGTGTGATGGTGATCCAGTCCGGCGGCGCTGCGGACGAGGCGGGAACCGAGGTGCTCACTCGGCTGCAGCACGTCAGCGGAGAATGGATTGAGACCAGCGTGCGGATGCCGATGGACAAGGCCACTGCGCAGGGGGCCGGCTCCGCGCTCACCTACGGCCGGCGATATGGCCTGTCAGCGGCACTCGGCATCGTGGCGGACGACGACGACGACGGCAACGCAGCCAGCGCGCGTGGCGCCTGGCGCGAGCAGTCAAGTGCCCCGCGCTCAGCCATTCCGGCGCCTCGCTCCGGGTCATGCCCTGCGATCCCGTTCGGCAAGACCAAGGGGACGCCCCTCTCCGCGATGTCGGACGACGACCTCCAGAGCGCTTTGTCCTGGGCCCAGGCGAAGGGGTCGTTCACCGAGTTCCAGGCCCAAGCGGAGGCGGAGCTCACGCGTCGCCGCGGCGGGACTGGTGGCGTCGCGAGCGCCACTACGGCCGCGATCGATGAGGCGCTTGCTGCCTTGCCCGAGGCGAAGCAGACGCCCGCGCGCCGCCGGTGGATCCAGCGCCGAGACAAGGGGGTCTCAGACGCCGAGGCGCAGGGCATTCTGGCCTCGATCCGGAGCATGGCAACGGGCACTCCAACCCGGATGGCGGGGTAGGGGGGCCCACAGTTATTCAGCCCGTCTCGCCGGATGAGGGGTCGAGGCGGGCGGTGCATTTCGGCCCTCAGGTGCACTGAAAGCGCATCACCGAATGACGTGAATCGTCCTGCCAGGAGGGTGGCGGTTCGGGCTGAGATTTTGGGTTGATATGCGCCCGATGTCGTCGCTGATATGTGGTCGCGTGGCAGGGTAACAAGCGTAATTCCCTGAGGGTTCTATCCCCGTCTTGGAGGCTAATTCCGAATGCTCACTCGTCGCCATTTTCCGGCCATTCGTTGACGTGCCTTGGTGACAGTTGCGCGGGGTTTGGCGCGGAATCGGCACTCAGAAACGGCGGCATTCAGGTTGATTTGGTCCCTAGGGGCATTCGTACCCTATTTCCGACCCGCGCGGGCGCGCGGGTCGGCGTCCAGGCCTTGATCCATCACATTCGTCGCTATTCGAAGCCCCGCCGCAAAACCCCAACAGACTACCCTCACTTCTCGGAGATAGGCCTTCGGCGCAGTCTCGGCAAACCGACCAAAGCCATGAACGCGAAAAGGCCCTGTCTGGGCAAATGCCGACAAAGGTCGACTGGCAGATCCGGCCGATGTGCAGCGGAACTCACGTGCTAGGACAGCCGCCCCACCGAGCCAAGCGGGGCGAGCCATTGCTGGCCGTTTGACCGCTGTCACACCCAGGTGCCAGCTTTCCTGATTGCGGTCTCCATTGGCCATCGTCCGCCGGCCAACCCGCCACCCCTTCGACCGGCCCCGGGTACTCGTAGATTGGATGAGTACCCCGGTCGGGTCGCCAGCCATCAGCGCCTCCTAGCAACCCTAATCGAAGAGCCCGATGCCCCCTCGCCGCCATCCGTCCGTTCCCCTCCGCCTGCCTTACCGGGTGGGGGAGGCAGGGCTTCAATCCTTGGATGGGAACCCCCTCCCTGAGCTCCGGATCGGCGCGGTTGGCGAGCTGTTGAACTCCTCGGCGGATGTGGTGGACGATGAGCTGGTTTATCGGCTCGGGGCCCCATGCGGTCGCCATCGTTGACTGCGAAGGCTACTTGATGCCTCGTGGTACGTGCGAAACGACGCACCTCGATGCTTAGTCGCCGCTCACCATTCAGCCAGAGGGCATGATGGCCTATCTACTCGAACGGAAGTTGGTCGTCGGTGTTGCATCTAGCGCACTCTTCGATCTTACCGAATCCCACAATGAATCGCCCCATGTCTTCCGGAGACTCGGTTAGTTGAGCACCAGCGCCGGGCGGTCGGGCCTGGCTCGGCCGCGCTCTCGGGTGTCGGTCGAGGGCAAGGTCCAGAACGGAAGGGGGTGATGGGGTGGCGCGGAACAGTGGCGGGGCGTCGCGTCGGCCCTCAGATTCCCGGTAAGCGTTCAACTGCCGGTGTCGACTGTGGAATAGTTGTGCGATCCAACGAGGAGGCCGTGGAAGATGGACGCGTCGCCAGTGGTGACTTGGAAAATTCCGATCGAAGGCGACCCCTCAGATCTCGAAAATCTAGCGGTCGCGCTGGAGTCCCGTGAGGTGGGTGTGACGCGCTTTGAAGGGGGCTTTGCCCTTTCGCTATCCACTTCGATTGCCGGCCTCGACTACGCGCCGGTTCGGAGCCTTGCTGAAGAGCACCTCGCGGCGGTCAACGGCGTCGGCAAAATTCTCGACCCGGCCTTCCGCGCACTACGACTGACCGGACGGCTCCTCGGGGTCGACGCGGCCGGGCGGACCGTTCACACTGTGATGGCTTTGCAGGGAATCGAGATACGTGTCAGATTGGGAACGGCCATCATGTCCATCAACGGCATCCCGCAGGCGGACCCGAGGACAGTCACCGCGTCGGCGGTCCTCGACGGCGCCCTGACCTCGTCGCTCGCGTGGGACGCGCTCGCGGTGATCGGCCGCGACGAAACCGACATGGTCTGAGCTCTACTTTGCATACGAACTCGTCGAGTCCGGTACGAACGGGCGGGTCGCGGAAGTTTGCGGAGCTACCAAGGCGAAGCTCGAACTCTTCTGTCACACTGCCAACTCCTATCGAGCCATCGGACGCGAGAGCCGGCATGGAACCACAGACAGAAAGCCGCCTGCAACTCCAATGAGCCATCGAGTTGCCACTCGGCTTGTCCGGCGAGTGGTGGAGGCGTGGCTCAGGCATCTCGGCCGCAAGCCAGCTTGCTAACACGCGTGCGTTGGGGACTCAGCAAGCTGTGTCGCCCGACCCGTTTGCGCCATGCGGAGGTACACGCATGGCTCAAGGCAAGTGCGTGTGGAGCCTCGCTGTCAAAATGGGGGAATCAATGACCTTAGCAGTCATCATCGACACCAATATCTGGGTAGCCAATCCGCTACTGAACAGTCCGCTCGGATCGGCGTTTCTTTTTTGAGGTGGAGCGCCTCGGCGGTCGCGTGGTGCTGCCCGAAGTTGTAGAGCGCGAGGTTCACAAGCACACATTACGCCTGGTCGCTGAGGCGAGGGAGTCGATCGCTCGAGCTTACGGAATTGTGAGTGTGATTATGGGCGGGCGTGACGACTACCAGGTACCTACTGACGAGGAAGTCCAAGCGCGCGTCAGGACACGACTTGGCGAGCTCAACCATCTGATCGAGCGGGTCCCGCTGACGCTGGACCACAGCAGCCGCGCGTTGACTCTGCGTTCTGGAGGACCGGCTTCCCTCCGAAGAATCAACAGTTCAAGGACTCCCTCCTTTGGGAATGTGCGATCGACCAAGGGGTCACGACCGACTTGCACCTCGTGTCCTCCGACACCGCCTTTTTCGAGAATCGGAAGTATGACCAGGGAATGGCGAGCGAGTTGCGCGCGGAGTGCGCGGCAGCCGGCGCCACGATCCATCTGCATCAAAGCGTGGACGCCATGCTGCAAATGACGCGAGATGGTCAACCGCCCTTCGATGCCGCGGCGGTGGTCGAGGCTATTCAGAGTGTGGTGCTCGAGGGAGGCCAACAGCATCGCCGCGCGGAAGGGCATCCGCCTGTCGCATGTGGTAGGCCGCGACGTTGAAGCATATGTCACACAGCAGTACGGGCAACTGGCCGTCAAGTACCACTTCGTCTGCACGGCGAACCTCAATTCCCCTGAAGGCCCGACGGGCGTGTCAAAATGACTTGGTGAACCTGTCCGGCTCCAGCGACCTTCAAGGTCGCGGATCAATCCGCAACGGATGTGATGCTCAACGACCTCGAATTCCTCCGCAGTGGGGTGGAACCTGCCCCAGATCGCTCCAGAGCGGCGGGTCTTCGCCTCAGCGAGCATATTTCTCCGAGGAACAGTTTCCCACCAGTATCGGGCCCCGTTCCGGTCCAACTCCCCGTGACTGGACGGCCAGCAGCAGCTGGTGAACAACCAGATGATCCGGTCGGGGCCTGACGCCATCGCCCATCCCCCCTAGCCCAACGCTTGACGCGTTCGTCATGGCAGGGCCAGCCACGCACATGCTGAAGCAATTTTATGGCTTCAAGGGGCACTCTCGATGGATGATGGGTCGAGCCGACTGCGAGCCTTCGAGAGGCGATTCGGGCCCTTGCGATTGGGATCCGCCCGGTCACAATCGTGGAGCAGGGTAGCGGGAAGATCTCACCGACAGGTACCACCTTCATTCTGGCAGTCGGTCCACGGCGAATCCTGGTGACCGCAGAGCATGTCATTGTCGGGCCAGAGACGAAGTTGTTCGGTGTCTCCCCGCATGGCAGCACTGCCTGGCCGAATCGTCATTGGAGGCTGGTGGCCTTAGGTGATGGTGTTCCGCTTGCCGACATAGTCTGGGCTGCGGCAACGATCGGCGAGGACGCGGATGAGCCGACGGCAGCAGCCATTCCGCTCGAAGCGGTGCTGCCATTTTTCCGATTTGAGGAAGGTGCGTCCGTCGTCGCCGTGGGGTACCCCGCGTCGCGGGCGAAACTTCGTGATGCTCAGCAGACCCTGTCGTCCCAACTGATGTCGGTGGTATGCAATTGTTCTCCCAGCTCCGTGTACAAGGCCCTGCAGCTCGATCCTCGAGTGCATTTCGCCATGTCTTACGACCAGGCTTCCTGTGTGGGGTTGGACGGCGCGGGAGTTGTCGGGGCGAAACCGAAGGGAATGAGCGGCGGCCCAGCATTCCTCGCTACTTATGAGCCTGTGGGCGACGGTGCATACACCGCTGTGCCGCGCTTAGTTGGGATTATGACCGAGTACCGTGGACCGCCGGACAACGTCATAGTGGGCGTGAGGATTGAGCACTTTCTCGACGGGGTGGAATTCTGGGCCGACCGTGAGGGCGCTCTCTACTGCGCTGAGGCGGTCTGATCGGCGCGCCGCGGTGCGCGGGTCCTCCACATCCGGGGCGCCTGCCGTCAGCGGCGATCCTCCGCGTTAGGTGGAAGCCGCATATCAGGCTCAAACTGCGGCACCACCGTGGGATCGGTGCCGAGTCGCTCGCACCGCCACCGCCATTCCCGTGCGAAAAAGTCCGACCCTGGCGCATCGGCCCGTGGAAACGCCCCGCATCCAAAGGTCGGGCACCACCAATACGACACGCCGTCGTAGCCGCGGAGTCGCTGGATCCCCCAGATGTTGTCGGTGCGCCCGCAGGCCGGGCAGGTTGGGCGGGCTGTCGGGTCAGACATGATGCCTCCGTTGGGGTCGTCGTCTGTCCCACCATACCGCCACCGCTACACTCCTCAATCACTCATCGATCCGGGGCTGGCTTCAGGCGAGGTGCCCAAGGCCACGCCCACCCGACTGGCGGGTTATACGGTGTCCCCCAGTCGTCGCATCGTCCCAACCAGATGTCGAAAAGCTGCTGGCAGTGGTGCGGTTCAGGCGCGGGGTGCGCATCCACCTGTCGAAGCCTCGCGACAAATCGCGTGTGCACCGCCCAAGCGCTCCCGTCCGCATTCTCGTGACATTGCCCCTGCCATACCGCCGCGATAAAGGCGTTGTGTACGCGCCGAGTGCGATACCTGGACGCAGGGGTATCGAAGCCGTGCCGCACCACTTCGTGGGCCATCGCACGGAAAGCGGGCGACCAGTGCGCGGTCAGATCGAGGACGACCTCGCGCACCGTGCGGTTGTCCCACGTCGGCTCAAGCCTCGAACCACGCCAGGGCGAGACAGGAAGTGCGGGGCGAGGAGGCTGCTCTCTAATGATCGTCACCTTGTCGTAAAAGTCAGACCAATCCTCGTCCTTGTTGGGCGGCGTCCATTTTTCGTCAATCCAGCGCGTCATGGCCAGAACCGCCGTGCGCGGGCCCGGCGCGCGCACTCCGGACAACGCCAGGGACGCATAGGCCGGCGCGACCACGCCGCCACGGCCAGAGCGAGTAACCCCACTGCTGGCGCGAGCGGCAGGAGCGCGGCGCTGCCAATGGCGGCTATCAGTCCAAAAGCGAGTGATCTTCCCATGCGGTCAGGATACCGCGCGACGCTTCGGTCGCCGGGCCCTACCATTGTGATCAGCGACCCAACCTTCACGGCGCTCCCAAGCGTCCAACTCTGCCTCCTCCTCCAGCTCAGCGCGCCTGAATTCCACGGCCTCCGCTCTGTCTGCCCGCCACTGGTCAAACGCCTGCGACATGTATTCGCAGTAATCTGGCACGTCCAGCCAGGGGTCGTTGTTACTGGCAACGATCGCGTGCAGCTCCTCGACCGCCTGTGACATCAGCGTCGAGTCCAACTTCGCGCGGAACGTGACCGTCATTGCCGGCCAGGCCTCCCTCGGAACTTCACGCCGTCGATATTCCGCCTCGAACCACGCGAGGACGGCCTCGGCTTCAGCTCGGCGACGACGCGCGATCACGAAGGTGAAGCCCGGCTGACCATATCGTCCCTCAGCATCCACGCCGCACACGGTGGCGAAATGCAGCTGTTTGGGGAGCGGCTTCGGCCTCTCGCCCGCCCGATGGCCCACGATGAATTCTGCTCGCTGTTGGAACAGGCTTCGTGGGCGGCGGCGGGAACGGTTCGGGGGAGTGGGCGGGGTGGTCATCGAATCTCCGAGTGGGTGCGGACTTCGGCATCAGCCGAACTCCGCACCATACAGCATCTCGGGGGGCCCGCAGCAAGCGCTGCTGTGGGCGCTTAGCGTTCATCCTCCGGGTCGGTTGGGTCGACCAGGACCTCTCCGTCGTCGCTCAGGCGAAGTCGTGGCCAAAGATCGGCGGTCTCGCGGAGGATCAGCTCGAGTGTCGATACCGTCTCGCGGGCCTCGGTGCGACCAAGGTCGTCCTCGGCGAGCTTGTCGAGCACGCCCTGAGCGTACCACCGTATCGTGGCCTGCAGCAGTGCTTCGCTTGCGACGAGGGGGAGAGGCCCACGCACAACGCGGGCGGTGGCAAGTTGTACCGCGAGCGTAGCAGGTCCAGGCCACTCCACCGGGTTGCGCCCAAAGGCGGTCAGGGCCGCGCGAGCGTCGGCTCTCAAGGCCCACTCCAGCAGGCTCCGATCGCCAGGGCCCCGCGGCGCGGTGGGCAAGCGCACCTTCGCGATCGCCGCACGCTGTGCCGGCGTCAGATCAACATATTCGTCGCTAATCACGGTCCCCCCGATTTCGTCCGTGGTCGTCCCGCGCTACCAAGTTCAGCCTCAGGCGGCCTCACCTGGTGGATCTGTCACAGCCCATGGCGTTCATGAGTTGGTTCTTCTCGGTCCGTGCACCCCCCGATGAGGAGCACGCGTGCGGTGCGCCCGACGGCATGAAGCCGGGCCACGATCATCGCGGCGAGTGCCATCAGGTAATCACCGCCAGCAACGCCGGCAGCACAAAGCGCCTCGATAGCGTTCGATCCGCGATGCATTCCTCAAACAATGACGGCAGCCCCGCCTGGTCGTCCTCGGGGCTACCGTCCAGATCGTCGGGCTCATGGTGCTTCGGGCGTCGAGTCATGCGGCCACTATACCGCAGGCCGACGCCTGGGGTGCCCTCCCGCCACCACGGGAGCGCACGCCGCAAGCCGTTACCGTCGGCGGTGTGGGATCGTCACCTCCAGGGTGTCGTTGGTCATGGTGAGCCCGATGTTGGGGTCACCAGAAAGCGTGTGGACGGCACAGAGTGTGATCAACAGATCGAGTCGCTCTACGATAGCGTAGATGGACTCCGGGGTGATGGTGCCGACGCGACGCCACTCTGCGATCGCAACCAGGTAGGTGTACACGACCGCTACCGAGAGCTCGGCGACTGGGACGTCCACGTCGGCTGTGAGTGATAAGGTCGTTCCGATCATCTCCTGCAGTTCGGTGGGGCATTCGGAAACGAGCTCGTGTGTCGCGCCTTTGACTGCGCGGCCGAGGTGTCCGCATGCTCGCACGTCACGAATGATCTGCCGGATGCCGACGGGACTGAAGCAGGGATCGTCAGGCAACGGAAAGTGCTCGCGGAAGAGTTCGTGCAGTGCGGTGATGGTACGGAGCGGGGGAAGTGCCATGGGGTACGGCATGGTCGGCTCGGTGATTGGGGGATTAGAAGGGGTTAGGCGATGTCCTGGAGGTCAAGCATCAATTGCTCATGCCACGCGTCGAGGTGCTCGGCGTAGTCCTGATCCATCTGCCGGTCCACCTCGTCGCAGGCATCGATGCCGTCCAGGATGGCCATGATCTCCTCGCGCTCGGCTTGCTCTTCGGCCAGGTAGCGAAGGTCCTCTTCGGTGAGGTGAGCAAAAGGGAGGGAGTGCTGGACATAGGACGGTGCTGTGGGGACTGGCTGTGTCGAGGCATGCATGGCAGGCTCCTGAGATGCGGTGGACGACTATGGTCACCATGACACAGGAGAGGGGGGTGGGGCCAAGGGGTAGGCGGAAGGGGGCCTGGGCGTGCGGTATGGTGAGCTGCACCACTCACCCCGACGCAGGAGTGTCTCATGTTTGTTCGCTGTGCCGTCCTTGGTCTATTGCTCTTGTCCCTCGCCGCACCTCATGCAGTCGAAGCGCAATCGGATACGGCGCAGACCAACCGCGCCAAGCGTGAGTTGAAGCGCGCTGAGGTGCCGGATACGGTCGTAGTTGAGGTGTTGCCCGCCACGGAGAGGCTGGTTGTTGCCGTGGCCGCGTTCGATTTCACAGCCCTCTTCAATTCCAAGCGATACCAGGAGCGATCGGACCTCGGACGATTTGCTGCCGCCATCCAGCAGGGCGGCGCAACCAACCAGTCGCTCGACGCGGCGGAGCGTGAAGGGGCGACGCTGGGCAAGCAGATCGGCGAGCGCTTCCAAAACCTCCTCAGTGCCGCGCAGTCATTCCGCTTCCGGAATACGGACCCGAAGTTCCTCGAGACCCAGGCACGGCTGGGGCTCTCCACCGACCAAGGACCGTCGGTCGAGTTCATCATCACGGGCTCCCTGATGGAGCTCTCGAACGAAGACAAGGACATCGCCGCGGGATTCGGGAGCGTCGGCGGCGGACTGCTCGGCGCGTTCTCCAAGAACAAGTCCTATGCTGAGGTGGGCTGCACCGTGACCCACGTCTCGGGCGAGACCGTATTGCGCACAACGGGCCGCGGGCTGAGCAAGAAGGGCGGGGGTGGCGGGGTAGGGGGCTTTGCGAAAGGCTTCCTGGGAGTCGCCGGGACCAAGACCAACAACGAGCAGGAAGCGGCGTACACCGAAGCCGTCGAGCGCGCGGTCCAAAATTGTGTCGCGGATATCACGAAGGAGCGGGCGGTGCTGACGCGGTTCTTGAGTGAGAATGGATTCCGGGGCAGCAGCCCTCAGTAGCCCGGTGTCTCATCACGGGAGGTCCCGGCCCCAAGGCAGCTGATGCCTTGGGGTCGTTCCGTGGGCCAGATCCCTTCCCGAGGGCTACGCCCCGGAGGAGAGGGATTGGTCCCCTCGTCCCGTGACCACATCTCGAGAAGGAAGATGATGCTTGTCCGCCAGCGCTGGTGCCGGCGGCAGTTGCTATCTGGGCGGGCCGACTCCTCTGACTGGGCTCGGCGAGGCTTGACGCGGGGGCGTGGCGGGTGGCCGATTGGCAAGTGCCCTAGCTGTCAGATCGTTTGGCACGGCTTGTGGGGAGAGATGCATGCCTGCATTTGAAGCTTGGCGCGCGCCTGCCGCCGGTGAGCCTTGAGAAACTTGCAGGCCTGACGGACCCGGCTGAGCTGCTTCATGACCAGCCTCAGTTTGGAGAGGGAGCCTAGATCTACGCTCTCCACCAATGGCTGGGAACTCCAGGCGTGAGAGACCAAGTAGAACGCGCGCGGATTCCCGGGGAGCCGATCGAGCGATCGTGCTTCACGCCTGGTGATCAGCTCGCTCAGGGGCCGCTCGTGGGGAGCGGAGTCGGCAGGGCTACCAGAACGGCGGTGACGAAGAGCACGAGCATGGCGACCATCACTTCGGCGCTGGCAGAGCGAACGACCCGGACAGCACCGATCTGATCCCCAAGCGAGGGGAGCACGCGTCGCCAGTTGTAGGCACCGGTGGCGACAACCACCAAGAGAATGGCGAGCTTGAGCAACAACACCCGACCGTACGCTGTCGTCCAGAGTTGGTCGAGTTGGCCGGTGTGAATCCAGGTCGAGGCCACGCCGGTGAGTCCCGCCAACGCGGCGCATCCGAGCGCCACGGGGGAGTAGGCTGTCACCAACTCAGCGGCCAGCGCGCCGTGGTCCTCCATCGGTCCCAGGGCGGCGGTGATGGAGACGATCAACATCACAGCCAGCGTGCCGAGCCAGCCCGCAGCACCAATGATGTGCAGTCCATCGGAAAGGACGGCCAGCGGGATCCACCGCTCAGCGGCAATGGCGTGTCCCGAAAGCGCTGGGGTAAACGCCAGCAAGAGGCCCACGACGCGGATGGGCATCCACCGCCCGGTCGTCTGGGCCCGCCTGAACAGGATCACGGCCGCCACGCCGAGGATCACTTGCGCCGCCCAGGCCCATCCCCACGTGGTGTGCACGATCAACCCACCGATCATGTCTGCCTGAAATGCCTGTCCCGGTGTGTGCATCGCCACCGACTGCGCGGCCAGGCGCAGCGGCAACGTGACCAGGAGCAGGACGGCAGCGACGTGCCCGACGGTGGCGCAGAGCGCGGTCAGCCCCGCTCGCGGGGCGATGCCGAGACGGCTCCAGTGCAGCTCGACGCGTCGGAGGACAGCCATCTGAAATACCGCAGCGCCAACGATGCCGGTGAGCGCGATGTACATCAACCAACGCACTCCGACAAAGAGCGGGTCGGACACGTCAAATGGTGGCCCAGCCGTTGCCGTCGGCTGATGGACTTCGTGCGGAGTGTCGGGCGGCGCCACACTGCCGGCGTCGCCTTCCGCGCGGAGCTGTTCGGGAATGTTCACCACGAAGCGGAACTCACCACGCACCACGTGCGCATCCGCGCCCGCCACTTGCCATCGTACCAGGTATGATCCGTTCCCGAGGCGGCGGTCGAGCGTGGCCACGATGGTGCCCTGTGAATCCGGGATGGTGGCGAGTGGATCCAATGCCACCGTTGTCCCCCTGGCGTCGATCAACTGGATCTTGGAGAAGCGCAATTCAACCGGCTCACTAAAGCTGAGCCGAAGCAGTCTCGGCGGAATGGTCAACGTCTCGGCCGCGGCGGGTATTGATCGCCGGAGGACCGGATGCGCACCCGCCACGTCGGCTTGGGTGAGAAGTAGCAATCCCACGCCTAGCGCGATCCGGGTGAGCATTCGACTGGTTCTTGATCTTGGGGTGCGCGGCCTCCGTCGGCCTGTGGCCGCGAGCCACTCACTCTGCTCATCGGTCACCAATCGTCGCATCACCGCCTCCCGCTGCTAAATTTGACCTGATCGGCCCATTCCCCCGTGCTTGATGATACCGGGCCAACGATTACGGGACCTTCGAGCCGAGGTTAAGGTTTCTTGGATTCGTTCAAGTCCTCGGCCCGTCGATGGGGGATTCCCCCCCCCATCGCGGCCGCCCAACTTCTCGGGAGCCGGCATGCGCATCTTGGTCGTCGAGGATGACTCGCAAACGGCCCGCTTTCTCAAGCAAGGCTTGGAAGAGGAGGGCCATGCCGTCGATGTGGCTACTGATGGTGAAGAGGGTTCACACCTCTGCCACATCTACTTGTATGATCTGATCCTGTTGGACATCCAGATCCCGAAACGGACGGGACTCGAGCTCTCGGCC
Organism: Gemmatimonadota bacterium; assembly: GCA_016704275.1. Classification (NCBI taxonomy): domain Bacteria; kingdom Pseudomonadati; phylum Gemmatimonadota; species Gemmatimonadota bacterium. Next base: position 12,966 of record JADJAK010000011.1, on the reverse strand, counting down.
GATCTCCGGCGCGAGGGAATTGACACGCCAATTCTGATGCTGACGGGGCGCGATTCGACACCGGACGTGGTGCGCGGTCTCAACGCCGGCGCCGATGACTATTTGACGAAACCGTTCGACTTCGATGAGCTGTTGGCGAGGGTCGCCGCCCTCACGCGGCGACGGAGTGGGTCTGTCAGTGGCGTCCTGCATTTCGGCAACCTGCAGGTTGATCGGCTCAACCGCCAAGTGCGGGTCGGGCACCGCCGTGTCGAGCTCTCGCCACGGGAGTTCCGGCTGCTCGAGCACTTCATGTTGCACCCCGAACAGGTGGTGACACGGGTCCAACTGCTTCAGCAGGTGTGGGATATGTCGTTTGACCCCGAGACAAACATGATCGATGCCCATATCTCGAACCTGCGTAAGAAACTCGAACGGTACGGTGACCCGCGGCTCCTCCAAACGATCAGGGGCGCTGGCTATGCGCTGCGGCTGGGAGATGAATAGGGTGCGTTCGTTCCGCCTCGCCCTGGCGCTTCGCGTCGCCCTCGGGGCGCTTGCCATTCTGGCCACAGCTGGTCTGGTCAGTATCCTCGCATTGCGGACCATTCTGTATCAACAGCTCGACGATACCCTCCTGCATCTTGCTGAGGTGGAAGCGCGGGCCGGGGCGGCCACCAGCGGACCCGCGTTCCAGTTCCATGAGGGAGTCCTGCTCGCCGCCCGCGTGGGCCCGCCGGCGGAACTGATCCGGTACGCACAACTCTGGGATTTCAGCGGACAGCCGGTGGTGCGGAGCGGTAACCTGACGGCAAACCTCACCCTCCCCCCGTCGGCGCTGACAGAGGCGCGTGCCGGCCGCGTGGCGAGGGTGACGCACCGCTGGCAGGGGCGCGCGCTCCGCAGTGTGGTGTATCCGATGGAATTGGTCGGGGCGGCGCATCAGGTCCACGTACTGCAGGTCGCGGCACCGACCGGCCCGCTTCGGCAGACATTGGTGCGATTCGCGTTGTTCCTGGTCCTTCTCACCCTGGTCGGCACGGTCGGGGGATACGCGTTGGGTCGAAACTTGGCGGCGGTCGCCCTCCGGCCGACCGGAGAAATCACCGCGCAAGCCGAGGCCATCTCGGAGGGCACCTTGTCGGAGCGGATTACCGCTCACGCCGACGTCGACGAATTCGCCAGCCTGGTCACCGTGCTGAACGGCATGCTGGACCGACTGGACCGTGCCTTTCAGGTGCAACGTCAATTCACTGCTGACGCGAGCCACGAGTTGCGTGCCCCACTCACCGTGCTCAAGGGTGACATCGATGTGACCCTGAAGCGGGACCGCACCGTCGAGGAATACCGAGCGACGCTCATCCGTTGTCGCGAGGAGGTCGAGCGGTTGACACGACTTGCGGGCGATCTCCTCCTCCTCGCGCGTGCGGATTCTAGTGTGCCGCTGGAGCATTTGGAGGACGTGGATTGTCGGGCACTCCTCGATCGGGTCCGTGTGCGGTTCGAATCGATTGCGGCGGCCCGCGGGATTCGTTTTGTGGTCCACGCGGATGACGGACGGATATCGGGGGATGAGCGGATGCTCGACCGGGTCGTGAGCAACTTGGTTGACAACGCGATGAAATACTGCCGGGCGGGCGGGGAAGTATCCCTTGAATTGAAGTTGCAGGATGAGATGACCCTCACCGTGCGTGACGATGGCCATGGCATTTCCCCGGACCAACTGCCACACCTGTTCGTGCGGTTCTTTCGTGGTGATCCCGCTCGGCGACGCAGCGATGGGACCGGGCTTGGCCTCGCGATCGCCCAAGCCGGTGCGGAAGCCCATGGGGGCAAGCTCGAATTCCTTGGCAATGCACCCGGTGCCGTGTTTCGCCTGTCGCTGCCGCTTGATGGCACCCCAATCGCACACACCAGCCACGCGTGAGGGCTTGGTGTCATGAGCAGGGCCGGTGCGACACGCACGGCGAAACCGAGCGGAACCGTCGAAGGAAGGGGTCTCGCCGGTCCGATCGATTTGTCGCGCCTGCCGCTCAGGCCATTGCTTCGCAGGCCTGCGCACATGCCCGGCATACTTCTGCGCACCGTTGCATGGTTGCATCCTCGCCGAATGCTGCACACGAGTCGGCGCACGTGTTGCAACGCTCGGCGCACTCACGGCACACGGCACCGACGGACGGCGACATCTCCTGCATCGCCGTCGTGCACTTCGCGCAGCTCTTGATACACTCTTTCAGCGTTTGGATGTGCTCTGCGGCGGCGTGCGCACCGCCCTGGTCCAGGCAATACGTGGATGATCAGCCGAAGAGATGACCGCGGCTTCCATGATGGTCCGGAAGCCGGTGGGCATGCAGAGCAATCGAACTGGTGGCCTTGAAGTCGGCCGCGTGGGACATCCCGTCAATCCGTCCGTTCGTTCGAAGTCGCCGCCCGCACCTCCCGTTCCTTCCACAGCGAGTAGACGGCCGGAATCACGATCAGCGTCAACACCGTGCTGCTGATCATGCCCCCGACCATGGGGGCCGCAATGCGTTTCATCACACTGGCACCGGCCCCGGAACCCCAGAGTATGGGGAGCAATCCCGCCATGATCGCGGTGACGGTCATCATCTTGGGGCGCACGCGCTCCACCGCACCCTCCATGACCGCCTCGTAGAGATCGCGAAGCGACGGCCGGTGTCCGGTGGCCGTGCGCGCTGCCCACGCGTGATCAAGGTAGATCAGCATCACCACCCCGGTCTCGGCGGCAACGCCGGCGAGTGCGATGAAGCCGATCGCCACGGCGACCGACCAGTTATACCCGAGGAGCCAGATGAACCAGATGCCGCCGACCAGCGCGAACGGCAGCGAGAGCATGACGATCAGCGATTCTGGTACGCTCTTGAAGTTGAAATAGAGGAGCAAGAAGATGATCGCCAAGGTGGCGGGGATGACCACTTTCATCCGTTCCTTGGCGCGCTGCATGTATTCGTACTGGCCACTCCAGACAAGAGAGTAGCCTGGAGGGAGCGACACGGCGCGTTGCACCTGTTGCTGCGCCTCCGCGACGTAACTGCCGATGTCCCGCCCGACTACGTCCACGAACACCCACGCCGTCGGCTGGGCGCCCTCCGTGCGAACCACCATGGGACCCGCCACCTGCCGGATCGTGGCGATCTGCCCGAGCGGGACGAACGCTCCCTCACCAGCCGTGGCGCCGGGTGCCCCCATTCCGGTCGGCATGCCGACATCAGGGCTGGCGTCGCTGCCGATGCCATGGGCGACGGGAATCAGGACGGAGGCGAGCCGCTCGGGGTTGTCGCGCAGCTCGAGGGGATACCGGATGCGCACGCCGTAGCGCTCGCGGCCCTCCACGGTCTGGGTGATCGTCATGCCGCCGACGGCGGTAGCGATGACGGTCTGCACGTCACCGACGTTCAAGCCGTGCCGCGCCGCCTTCGCCCGATCGATGTCGATGTCGAGGTAGTAGCCGGAAACCGCCCGCTCCGCGAACGCGCTTCGCGTTCCCGGCACCATCCGCACCACCTGCTCGACCTCCTTGCCCAGCCGCTCGAGCTCAGCCAGGTCAGGGCCGAAGAGCTTGATCCCGACAGGGGTCCGGATGCCCGTGGCGAGCATGTCGATACGTCCCTTGATCGGCATCGTCCAGGCATTGGTGATTCCGGGAAGCCGTACCGCCGAATCCATGGCGGCCACCAGGGCGTCGTAGGTCATCCCCTCTCGCCATTCCGATTCCGGCTTCAAGGTGATCGTGGTTTCCACCATATCGAGCCCCGCCGGATCGGTCGCGGTATTCGCCCTTCCTGCCTTGCCCCAGACGTGATCCACTTCCGGGAAACTCTTCAGGATGCCGTCCTGGACACGGAGAATCTCGCGCGCTCGCGCGACACTGACCCCCGGCAGGGTCGTCGGCATGAAGAGGATGGTCCCCTCATCGAGTCGCGGCATGAACTCGCTCCCGATCTGGGACCACGGGATGGCAGTCAGGATCAGCCCCACCAACGCCGCACCGATGACCGGCCACCGTTGCCGCAACACGAAGGTGATGACTGGTCGGTACAGGGCAATGAGCAGGCGATTGACCGGATTCGCCCGCTCTCGGTAGATCTTGCCCCGGATGAAGATTCCCATGGCCACCGGCACAAGGGTCACCGACAGCAGGCTCGCCGCGGCCATCGCGAACGTCTTGGTGAAGGCCAGGGGCTTGAACAGCCGGCCTTCCTGTCCTTCCAGCACAAACACCGGGACGAAGGAGACGGTAATGATCAACAGCGAGAAGAACAGCGCAGGCCCGACCTCCTTGGACGATTCTCGAACTACCTGCCAACGCTCCGCCGTGGTCAAGATCGACGTGTCGAGTGATTTGCCAGCCGCTGGGTGTCCCAGGGCAACGTGCCGCGCATCCACGGCGCGTTCGAGGTGCTTGTGCATGTTCTCGATCATGACAATCGCCGCATCGATCATTGCGCCAATGGCGATCGCGATTCCCCCCAATGACATGATGTCAGCGCCAACCCCGACCCATCGCATCGCGATGAACGCGATGAGGATCCCGAGTGGCAGGGTGATGATGGCCACCAGCGCTGACCTGGCATGAAGCAGAAAGACGATGCACACCAAGGCGACGACGAGGCTCTCCTCAAGCAACTTGCCACGGAGATTGTCGATGGCCCGTTGGATCAGGTCGCTCCGGTCGTAGACCGGCGTCAGTACAACGCCAGCGGGGAGGCCCTGCTGGACCTCCGTAATCTTGGCCTTGACGCGTGCGATGGTGGCGAGGGCATTCTGGCCAAACCGCATGACCACGATGCCGCCCACCGCGTCGCCCCGCCCGTCAAGCTCCGCGACCCCTCGTCGGACCGCTGGACCGACGCTCACGCGACCGAGTTCGGCCACTCGGACCGGTATCCCGCTCTGAGTCGCACCCACCACAACATTCTCGATATCGTCGATCGACTTGAGGTACCCGAGTCCCCGCACCATGTACTCGCGCTCGGAGAGCTCGACGACCATCGCCCCGATGTCGGCATTGGCGTTCTGAATTGCCGACATGACCGCCGTGATCGGGATCCGAAACCCCAGCAGCTTCGCGGGGTCGAGATCGATCTGGTACTGCTTCTCGAACCCCCCCAGGGTCGCAACTTCGGAGACGCCCGGGACGGCCGTGAGGGCATACCGGAGGTACCAGTCCTGGATACTCCGCAGCTCCGCCAGGCTCTTTTGTCCGGTGGTGTCTTCGAGCGCGTACTGGAACACCCAGCCAAGACCGGTGGCATCGGGCCCGAGGGTCGGTGTCACATTCGCCGGCAGCTTCCCCTGGATACCGTTGAGGTACTCCAGAACCCGTGAACGCGCCCAATAGAGATCGGTACCGTCTTCGAAGATGATGTAGACAAACGAGATGCCGAAGAACGAGTAGCCCCGGACCGTGCGGGACCCAGGCACCTTGAGCATCTCGGCCGCGATCGGGTAGGTGACCTGATCCTCCACGATGCGTGGCGCCTGATCATTGTACTCGGCTTGCACGATGACCTGCACGTCGCTCAGGTCGGGCAGTGCCTCCAGCGGTGTCTGTTTGACCGCCCAGATGCCGCCGGCGATGGCGGCGAGCGTGAACAGGGAAACCAGCAGCAGGTTCGCGGTCGACCAGTCAATGATGCGCTTGAGCACGGCCGGTCAGCTCCCCTCGGGCATCTTGTGCCCGGTGTGCTCGTTCTCCGCTGCCTTCGCCTTCGTCGAGTCCTTGGTTGGCGCTGGCGTTGGTGCGACCCGGCGCGGCGACGGCTTCGCCACCGGGGGGACCTTGGGCGCCGTCATGTCCATCCCCGGCATGCTGGATCCGGGATCGGCGGCGGGCGGTGGTGCGGCGGGCGCTGCCGGCGCGGTGACATCCATTCCCGGCATGTTGCCCATGCCGCCGAGCAGTGAGCCGAGATTGGATTCTGCGTCCACCAGAAAGGTGGCGGAACTCACCACCGTATCACCCACCACCAGACCCGCGAGAATCTCGAGTCGGTCGTCGGTCGCCTGGCCGAGGCTGACCTCCCGGGGCACCAGCATGCCGTCCGGCATCTTGACGAACACGAGGTTCCGTTTGCCGGTCGAGAGAATCGCCGAGCGGGGGACGCTCAGCACCGGCTCGGAGGCCGCCGCAAAACTGAAGGTCGAATACATCCCCGGCTTGAGGAGGAGGCCCGGGTTCGCGAGGGTGACGCGAACGCGAGCGGTCCTGGTTTCAGGATTGATGGTGGGATAGATGTACGAGATCCGGCCGGTTCGGATGTCACCGGGGAGGGCCTGAAATTCGGCGACAACTTGCCCACCGAGCCGCACCGAGGGCAGATCCCGCTCGTACACTTCGCCGTCCAGCCACACGATGCTCAGGTCGGCAATGCGATACACCGCCTCCCCGGCCATGAGGCGCTGCCCGGCAAGCACGGACTTCTCGATGACCACGCCGCTCACCGGGGATCGGAACGTCACCGTTTTGCGGATCTCGCCCGATTCCTCGATCTGACGGATCTGGTCCGGCGGGATCTCCCAGTACAAGAGTCGGCGCCGGGCGGATTGGAGCAGATCATCGGAGCTCTGGACGGCCTCCGAGGTGCCGGTGGACAGATCGCGATTGAGCCGTCGGGCGAGGAGCAGCTCCTGCTGGGCGGCAACCACCATCGGCGAATACAGGTCGAACAGCGGCTCTCCCACACGGACCGCCTGCCCGGTGAAATTGACATGCAGTTGGTCGACCCAGCCATCCACGCGGGCGGTGACCGACTTGAGCATGGTCTCGTCGTATGTCACGATGCCCACCGTCCGCACGACGCGGTCCAGCGGTCCGAGGATGACCGGGGCGTAGGTGACGCCGATCCGTCGGGCTGCTTCCGTGGAGAGCATCACGGCACGCGCACTATCGGAGGTCGGGGTCGCGGCGTGATTGTGGGCGGCCGATTCGGCGGGGGACGCTGATGGCCGACTGAAGTACCAGGTGACAATCGCGGCGATCGCGAGTACGCCGACGAAGCCCATGACAGCGACGGGACGCGAGAGGCGACGGCGATTGCCGGTCTGGAACGGCGAAGACTCGGGGGCCGGATTCAGGGGATCGTGCTGCGTCGTCATCTATCGTTCTCCCGGCGCGCCGGCCGAATTGGACACCGTGGGGTCGAACAGCGGCCTTCCAAGGAGCATCTCGAGCTCTGCGAGCGCAGCACCCTCCTCGGCCTCCAACTGGAAGACCTGTTGACGGTAGCGATTGACGGTCATCTGGGCATCGAGGAGCATCGGTAGATCCACATCCCCGACCCGGTACGCGGAGAGCGTGGAAGAGACGGTGGCGAGCGCCTGGGGCATGCTGGTCCATTGATACACGGCCCGGAGGTCTCGGCTCCTCCGAATCGACGCGAGGAGTTCCCCGAGACGGCCCCTCGTGTCGGCGCGCATCGCGGCGAGTTCCGCCTCCGCAGCAAGCCGCATCGCGCTGGCCTCATCGCGCATCTTGAACTGTCGCCGTCCCGCCCAGATCGGGACCGAGAAGCCAGCCATGAGGCTGATCATCCGTTCGGTACCCATGGCCATCGGTCGCTGGCCGTAGATGACGCCAAGTTGGAGGTCTGGCCAGATCTCCCGGCGTGCTCGTTGCTGCGCGGCACGGGCAGCTTCGACCTCGAGTGCGCCGGCCGCGAGCATCGGCCGGCCGTCAAGGGCCATCCGCTCGAGGGAGTCGGCAACCGCCAAGTCTGCCGGAAAAGCTGGCAGGATGGGCGATGGTACCGGGGTGTTGGATGGTTGATCAAGCAGGGCGTTCAACCGGGCGGCGGCGGCTCCACGCATGGCCCGCATCCGCGCAATCTCCTCGGTCATGCGGTCGACTTCAATTTGCGCGCGCAACACGTCCGCCTGACGCCCTTCGCCCACAGAATACATTGTCCGTGCCGTCGTGCCGATGTCACGGAGCAGCGCCTGGGTGGCCACCGCCACTTCGATGCTGCGGTCCACCTGATAGAGCTCGTAGAAGGCCATGGCGCCCCGAGCGCGAAGTTCCCAAGTCAGTTCGGCGGCGCGGCTCGCCGCTGCCCCCGCCTGCGCCGCCGCCACGCGACCCGCCAGCCCGAGTTGACCGGCGATCGGGAGCATCTGCATCACCTGCACTTGATTCATGCCGAGCGGATCCTGCAGGCCGAAACCAGGAAGATTCCGGTTCATCAAGCCGAACTGGACTTGCGGATCTTGCAGCGTCCGGGCCGGGTCGACGCGCGCCGCGGCGGCGGCGGCCATCTGGCGTGCCGCCTCGAGGCGAGGATTCTGTCTGTCGAGGATCGTGAAGACGTCGGCGAGGGAGAGACCGCGCGTTGCGCTGCTGGTCGGTGTCTGCGCCGCCACCGCCGGCGCGAGCAGCCAGAGCCCGATGATCCACAACGCTCGTCCCCACCGCGGTAGTTGCTGCACTCACTGCCTCCTCGCGTTCATGGACTTGTCGGCCGAGGGCCAGGCGACGAACTCCGGCGAGAAACCTATTAGGCACGATGGGTGGCGGCCATGAAGGACAGATTAAGGAGCGTTGAGTTTGTCGGGCGCGTATGCGCGAAGAAAGTCGCTCTCTGGGACTAATTGCTTTGGGGGAGAACACGGCCCGGAGGAGTGTGCCACACTCGGCGATGCTGGCAGGGCATCAACATTTCTTAACCTTCTCGTCATGGCCTCTTTCGAATCGGCTCCTATCCTTGAGTGATCAGCGCACGCCGTACCATGACCATGAGTCGTCAGGTTTGCCATTGTTTGACATCGGATGATTCACGCAGCGCGCGACCCACTGGAGGATCGCTCACATGACGGACGCAGGCCAGGAACACAGCCATCACACTATGCAGGCGAGCGCTTCCCCCGACGTGGACGCCGCCCATGAGAAGGCCGATCCGCCACACGGAAGTCATGACCAGCACGCCGGCCATCGTCCGGAAATGTTCCGCGATCGGTTCTGGCTCTCGCTCGCTCTCACCGTGCCGGTCGTCGTCTGGTCGCGACACGTCGAGGAGCTGCTGGGATATGTGGCACCGGTCTTCACCGGCTCGGCGTGGATTCCAGCGGTACTGGGCACGGTGGTGTTTCTCTACGGCGGGTTGGTTTTCCTGAATGGGGCACGGCGGGAGCTGGCGGCGCGTCTGCCGGGAATGATGACGCTGATTGCCCTCGCCATCACGGTGGCATTTGTCTTTTCCTGGGTCGTCCAGCTCGGCGTGATCACGGCCGATGCCCTCTGGTGGGAACTCGCCACCCTGGTCACCATCATGCTGCTCGGTCACTGGATCGAGATGCGCTCGATTCTCCAAGCCCAGGGTGCGCTCCAGGAGCTCGCCAAGCTGCTGCCGGACAGTGCCACTCGGCTCACTGGCGAAGTTGAAACAGTGGTACCCGTCAGTGCGCTCCAGAACGGAGATGTGCTCCTGATTCGCCCCGGTGAGCGAGTGCCTGCGGATGGAATCGTGCGGAAAGGGGAGAGCGATCTCAACGAATCCATGATCACCGGCGAATCGAATCCGGTTCGGAAGCAGGAGGGGGACCCCGTCATCGCAGCGACCATCAACGGACAGGGGTCGCTGCGCATCGAAGTCACCGGGACGGGCGACAAGACCAAGCTGTCGGGCATCATGCGCCTCGTGGCCGACGCCCAGAAGTCCAAGTCCAGGGCGCAGCACCTGGCCGATCGCGCGGCGCAAATCCTGACCGGAGTGGCCATCCTCTCCGGCATCGCCACGCTCGTTGTCTGGCAGTCGCTGGGCGCAAGCATCGACTTCACGATGGTTCGCGTCGTGACCGTACTGGTGATTGCGTGCCCCCACGCGCTCGGGCTGGCCGTGCCCCTGGTCGTCGCCATCTCGACGACGATGGGCGCCCGGAACGGTCTCCTGGTGCGTGATCGACGCGGTTTGGAAGAGGCCAGAAACCTGAACACGGTGATTTTCGACAAGACGGGAACCCTCACCCTGGGTGAGTTTCGCGTCGTGGACTTGGCGGTCGCTGACGCGGGGACCGAGGACGCCATGTTGCAGATCGCGGCGAGCGTGGAAACGGAATCCGAACATCCCATTGCCCGAGGCATCGTCAAGACGGCGGTTGACCGGAAGCTCGACGTCACGATCGCCAACGGTTTCCGCGCACTCCCCGGCAAGGGCGTCGCCGCTTTGGTCGGCGGGGCCGAGTATCACCTCGGCGGCCCGGCACTTCTCGCGACCGAGAACGCGCAGGTGTCAGCTCCACTGCAGCAAGCCGCGGACGCCGCGGCCAGCCGCGGTCAGGCCGCCATCTATCTGATCAAGGATGGCAGGGCGATGGCGGTGTTCGCGGTGGCCGACGCGATCCGAGAAGAGAGTCGTGAGGCGATCAGGGCCCTGCACGAGCGTGGCATCGAGGTCGCAATGCTGACGGGCGACGCGCAGGCGGTGGCCGACGCCGTGGCCGCCGAATTGGGGATCGACACGGTCTTCGCCCAGGTCCTCCCGGGCGACAAGGCCGCCAAGGTGAAGGAACTGCAGGCCCAGGGGAAAAAGGTGGCCATGGTGGGCGACGGGGTGAACGATGCGCCAGCGCTTGCGACGGCGGACATCGGGATTGCGATCGGTGCGGGTACGGATGTGGCGGTGGAGGCCGGGCACATCGTGTTGGTGCGTTCGGATCCCAGGGACATTCCGCGGATCATTACGCTGTCACGAGCGACCTACCGGAAAATGCTGCAAAACCTCTGGTGGGCGGCAGGCTACAACATCGTCGCCATTCCGCTGGCGGCCGGAGTCCTCTCCGCGTGGGGCATCCTCCTCACACCGGCGCTGGGTGCGGTGCTGATGTCGGCGAGCACGGTGGTCGTGGCCGTCAATGCGCAGCTGCTGAAGCGGGTGAAGCTGGAGGCACCGTGATCAGAGTTGCCGTCAATGGATATGGCGTGATCGGTCGCCGCGTGGCGGACGCAGTGGTGCTGCAAGCCGACATGGAGCTGGTGGGGGTCGCCGATGTGGCGACCGATTGGCGTGGTCGCATCGCGGCCCGCCGGGGTTTCCCACTGTTTGCGGCCACGACCACTGCGCACACCGAGATGATCGCCCGCGGATTTGAACCCCGCGGCGATCTCGATGCCCTGCTCGACGTGGCCGACATCGTCGTGGATTGCACGCCGAAAGGTGTGGATGCCGGCAACAAGCCTCGGTATGAGCAGGCAGGAATCCGAGCCATCTTTCAGGGTGGTTCAGCGCATGAGCTCGCAGGTCACAGCTTCGTGGCGAGCGCCAACTACAGTTCCGCACTCGATCGCCGAATGACCCGCGTGGTGTCGTGCAACACCACGGCCACGGTGCGCACGTTGTTCGCGCTGCAGCAGGCAGGGCTTCTCCGACGCGCGCGAGGTGTGCTGGTGCGGAGAGCCACCGATCCTTGGGAGAGCCATCGGGGAGGCATCCTGAATACGATGGTTCCGGAGCCGGACATTCCGAGCCACCAAGGGCCCGACGCGAAGACCGTGATCCCAGGGCTCGACGTCATCACGATGGCATCGAAATCCCCGCAGAATGTCGCCCACCTGCACCATTGGATGGTTGATCTCACTCGCATTGCGAGTCGGGATGAAGTGCTCGCCGCGTTTCGAGCGGTCCCGCGGATCGCCTTCGTCCGGGTTGATGATGGGGTCGAGGCGCTCAATGTCACCGCCGAGATCATGAAGGAAATCGGACGGCCACGGGGTGACATGTGGGAGGTGGCAATCTGGGAAGACATCCTGGCGGTGGAGGGTCAGGAACTCCTCTATGCGTATCAAGTGGATAATCAGGCCATCGTGGTCCCCGAGACCATCGATGCAATCCGTGCCCTCATGGGGACGGAGCGGGACGCCAGTCGGTCCATCCGGATGACGAATGAGGCCCTGGGCGTCTGCCAGGAGTTCCCATGAGCAACTGCGGCGTGGCAAGTGGGTGGCCGGGCTTCTGCGACCAGGCGTGCGACCGCCGGACCTGACAACGGACAATTTCGATAACCCCCGGGATGGAGCGGCCACCAATCATGATAAACACTAAGGTCTTGGCTTGGTCTTTGGGTGTGTTCGGGGCCGTGATATTCATCACGTGCGTGCTCTATGGTTTGATTGCACCCGAATCGCTGCACATGGGCCGCGCCCTCGGCGTCCTCTTGCCGGGGTTCACCTGGCTCACGCCGTCCGGACTGCTTATTGGGCTGGTCGAGGCGTTCCTCTACGGGGCATACGCTGGCCTCGTGTTCGCCCCGATCCACAACGCATTGGCGCGCCGGTGGGGAGGCGTCGGGCTACCTGCAGAAAACCAATAAGGTGTTCCCCGCAAAGCAACGGGCGATCAGGTTGCGGACGCAGCGTCATGCTCGCGTCGCCCCCGTTATCCAGCAGAGCTTCGTCGCCAGCGATCGGACCTAAGGCGCGCGGCGCGTGTGGCGCGATGTGTTCGCAGCGGGTCATCCCGTGGGAACTATCGCGAGCATGAAGAGGACAGCCCCGAGCCGTTGCGGCGCGGGTAGCCGCCGACGCGCTAGCCCGTGTGTCATGAGTGATACTCCGGTCCAGCGTGCATCTCGGATGTCGAACATGACGTGCCACCCCGTAAGCTGATCCAGATATTGTGATCGGGTCGCCCGCTTGGCATCATCCGCCCCCGATTCGACGTCTTTGCGGCGCTCATGGATGGCCCTCGGCGACGGGATTGCACCCGGCGCGTGCTCACGCTAGCTCTCCTTTCATATGAATAGCTGTTCAACTGACTCGATCTTGCTGCCTCGCATGATGCGCCCCTGTGAGCACGTGGTGGCGCACTTCAACCGACTCGCGCTCTGGAGGCGCATTTTGCCTGGTGCGATCAGGGGGCCTGCCCCTCCGTCGTCGCGCCCTGTGGGCAGCCCACGGTGCGTCGGCTCTGCTCCTCCTCTTCGCGCCCATGGCGGCACGAGCGCAGCGCACGGGTACCGACTCGTTGCTCGGCGTAC
>JADJAK010000010.1 GCA_016704275.1 Gemmatimonadota bacterium | reverse complement strand
TTGCCAGCGACAGATACACCCACGCCGCCACCCGGGCCGACCCAGATGCCCTCGAGGAGCTGCACAGGCGCCTGAGCAGCTTTCGGGAGCGGAGGGAAAAGGGTACGGCGAACACCTCACCGGTGACGCGCCCGAACACGATGTGCCCAGTGCCGGAATAGAGCGGGTTCGTCCCGACGATCCCCAAGTCCTCGATCTGGCCATCGTCGAGGGAAATCACGCCAAGATGGTCGTCCTCGAGGGATTGGCTGGTGCGTACGTTGACAAGAGCGTAGTGGCCGCCCGGCAGCACAGAGGGCCACCGGAGCCTCGGAATCCCCGCCAAGGTATTGCGGGCCGAGATCATCCGCCGACCCTCGCCATCCGGCTTCGTCTCCCAGAGCGTGTCGCCCCGCACGCCGACGATGCGATCCCCGTCGCCCCAGCTCGCGTTCGCTGCGGAATCGACCCGTTGTGCCCGCCCCCCCGTGACGGCGACGCGCATGAGCTCCCCCCCGTTCCGGAAGAGAATAGAGGCGCCCTCAGGCGAGAAGGATGGATCGACCTTCCCGCTACCCGACTCGAGCTCGGCCCCCGGTATCGGGAGAAACTCCGTCGCATCCATCCGGCGCACATAGAGCCCCTGCTTGCCGCCCTTTCCGCCACGATCACCAGCAATGTGCCATCGGGGGAGAGGGAGAGACGTCGGCCGCCTCCCGCGCGCAGCGTCACGCTGTCGGGGAGCGCGACCTCAAAGAGCGCGGGTACCGGCGCCGGCGCCTTGCGGGTGGCGAGCCAGGCCGCGCTGCCGGTGCCGAGCAGAGCCGCCCCGGTCATGACCGCGAGCAGTGCACGCGTGCGCCTCGGCATCGGCGGAGCGGCCGCGACCCGAGACTTGGTCGCACGAGTGGGGTATCCCGACGCGGCCCCGGAGTCCACGAGCGCCGCCGCAAACTCCGTCGCCGTCGCGAAGCGGTCGGCTGGCAACTTCTCCAGCGCGCGCAGCACCGCCGCCTCGATGTGCTCGGGGACGGCCTTGCGTTGCGTGGTGAGTGCGCGAGGCTCCTCGGTGATCAACCGCGCGACGATCGCCTGCACGCTGGGGCCGGTGAAGGGGGCTTCACCCACGAGCATTTCATATGTCACCGCGCCGAGCGCGTAGATGTCGCTGCGCGCGTCGATCTGCTTCTCGCCCATCGCCTGCTCGGGACTCATGTACTGCGGCGTGCCGAGCGAGAGGCCGGTCTGCGTCATCCGCGCCCCGCCGGCACTCTGCACGGCGAGCGCGATGCCGAAGTCGGCGACGAGCGCGTGGCCGCCCTGGAGCAGGATGTTCTCGGGCTTGATGTCGCGGTGGATCACGCCGAGGCCGTGCGCATAGCCGAGGGCGTCGGCGACCTCACGCGCCAGGCGCACCGCCTCGGCAATCGGCAGCTGGCGCTCGCGCTCGAGCCGGGTACGCAGCGTCTCGCCAGTGACGAGCGGCATCACGTAGTAGAGCAGTCCGTCGGCTTCACCCGAATCCAGCAACGGTAGGATGTGCGGATGCTGCAGACGGGCCGTGGTGCGGATCTCGGTCAGGAAGCGCTCGCCACCGAGCGCCGCGCCCAGGTCGGGATGCAGCACCTTGATGGCGACGTCGCGGTCGTGCTTGAGATCGTGCGCCAGGTAGACGGTGGCCATGCCGCCCTGGCCAATCTCGCGCTCGAGGCGGTAACGGTCGCTCAGTGCAGCCGCGAGACGGTCGGAGACGCTCAGGGAGCCTTCCGGAAACGGGAGCCGAATTGTCGGTGGGAACGGGTGAAGTTACTGCCAGATCAGAGGTTGGGGAACCGGACAGCGAGGACAGGATGATCGATGATCGATGATCGATCATCGAAGTCAGTCATCGACCCCCAACGCCTCCGCCACCGCCCGCTGTCGATCGTCCAATGTCAAGAAGGTGAGTTCGCAGGGTCCGGTGCCAGGGGAGAGCGCCGTGGCGAGGTGCCACGCATCGGCGCCGCGGACGTAGCCCGCCTTGAAGACCCGCTCGAGTTCCTCGCTGAGGGTGCGATCCTGGAAGATCCACTGGACGAGCTCGAGCTCCGCGAGGTTGGCTGCGACCTGCTCGCGACGCAGGGCGCTGCGCCATTCCGCCTCGAGTAGGGGCGAGGCGTACAACTCGAAGCTGGTCAGGGCGTCTCGAAATCGCTCCGCGCCAGGCTGGCTGAATCGGATCGCGACGACGACAGAGGTGTCCAGGTAGGCCAACATCAGTCGCGATCGTCCAGGAAGCGCTGCAGCGCACCCTCGCGATACTCCCCGATCGGGAAGGCCCGGGGGTCGTCGGGCGTCGTCCGCGCCGGCGTGATCAACCCCTTGGCGCGCAGTTCCGCGACCCGTGCCGCCAGCGTCGTCGCCTTCGGTTTCGGTTCGATCGGCCGCAGCTCGGCGACCGGCTGCCCATGGACCGTGATAACAAAGCTCCGCCCCTCGCGGACCTGGCGGACCAGCGCCGAGAGCTTCGCCTTGGCGTCGTAGATGGAATATTCTTCGGCCATGGGGTATAATCTGGTCAGACTAGTCAGACTAGTCAATGTTACGAGATTCTGCGTAAGTCATTTCTGGGGCGTAGATTGAATCCATTCGCCCGTAACCTGTAACCTGTGACCTGTAACCAACTGCCGGTCGCTGGCCGCTGGCCACAGCTGGTCAGGTCACTGGTCACTGGTTACAGGTCACAGCTCACCGTTCACAGCCACCCGAGCTCCCCATGCGCCTCCTCCCAGCCCTGCTCCTTCTCACTGCCCCCCTCTCGGCCCAAAGCGGAGGCATCGTCCCGCCCGGCATGCTCTGGGAGAAGGGGTTCCGCGCCTGGGATGCGGGCCGGTACATCGAGGCAACGGACGCGCTTCGTTCGTTGCTGGTGCCTGGCGCCGCAAGGCCGTGGATCGATTCCGTCGCCGTCCTGACCGGCGAGCGCTTCGAGACGGTGGAACTGACCCCCGACGGCGGGAGGCCGATCTGGTCCGCCGACGGTCAGACGATCGCCTACGAGAGTGGACTCCCCGCCGTACGCGTCACCCGGGTAGTGCGCCGGAGCGCTCCCACGAAAGTCCTCCTCGAGGCGGTGGGGAGCGGCGCCGCGCTCTCGCCAACCGGAGCGCTGGTGGCGTGGATCGCGCCCACCACGTTGAATCGCGTCCCCCTGGGCATCAAGGAGGTCGCCACCGGACGCGAGCTGCCGATTACCGGCCTGGGCGAGTGGCTGCCGACCGGCGCCACCTTCGGCACCGATGACGCGACGCTCTTCGTGGTGGTCTCCCGCGCCTCGGACGGGACGCGCAACGACATCCTCCGCCTGACGCGCACCGGCGACAGCTTCGCGGTGCAAGGCATCGTCGCACCGACGGCAGGCTTCAAGGGCGTGCCCGTGGCGCTCCCCGGCGGGCGGTTCCTGGCGTACCCTGTCCCGAGCGGCAATCCGGTGCGCCTCCCCGTCGGCCTCGCCGGACTCCGCGCCGCCGCACTCTTCGCGATCGTCGACCTGCAGGCCAACACGGTGCGACGGATCGAGGGCCGCGCGGCGACCATCTCGGCCGACGGCTCGATGATCGCGTGGGTCGAGGGGCGACTCGTCGTGCAGGGTGACATCGCCACCGAGGAGAACCGGCTGATGGCCGCACCGGTCGCCGGCGGCGGCGCCATGACGCTCTACAAGGGCATTCGTCGGATCGACGCGCCGGCGCTCTCTCCCGACGGCAGCCGGATCGCGTTCCAGATGATGCCGGTGCAGGACTATGAGCTCTACACCCTCGACATTTCGCCAACCGCCTCCGCCACGCCGACGCGCATCACCCGCGAGATCCAGCACGACGTCCTCCCGCAGTGGCTCAGCCCGACGACCGTGATGGCCGTCAGGGGAGCCGAGGCATCGCCGCTCCTATCTCTACGACACCGAGACGGGGGCGCGCACGCGGCTCTTCCACAACAACACCGTGCGCACCATCGCCCCCCGAGTACGAGTGGCTGCCGACGCCTGATGGCTCGGCGGTGCTCACCGTGGCCGAGCGCGATGGCAACACCGTGAGCGTGGAACGCGGCCTCTACCTGACCGAGTTGAAGCGGCCCGTGACGCGGGAGGCGGTGATCGCGCGGCTCGACGCCGACCGTGCCGGCGAGGTGTCGCTGCGTGACCGCGGCATCACCTCGTTTGCGCCGATTGCGGCCAAGGTCCGCGCCGTGACGACGCAGGTCGATGTGGGCCGTGTGTACGGCTACGAGAAGGCGCTCTTCGACTTCGACTCGAAGCACATCTCGCAGCCTGGCAACGCCAAGGCGATCGACTACCTCCTCGCGACCTACAAGAGCTTCGGCTACGACGCCCAGCCGCAGTGGTTCTCGCCGCAGGGCGCGTTGGGTGGGAAGACGGCGAACGTCCTCGCAGTGCTCAAGGGGACGGAGAATCCGGAACTGGTGTACGTGGTGAGTTCGCACTTCGACTCGCGCGCCGAGGGGCCGGGCGCAGACGACAACACCTCGGGAACGGCGGCGCTGCTCGAGGCGGCGCGTGTCATGGCCAGGCATCCGCAGCCGGCGACGATCGTCTTCGCCTCCTTCACCGGCGAGGAGTCGGGATTGCTCGGGTCGCGCGAGTACGTGCGCCGCGCGGTGGCCGACTCGGTCAAGCTCGTCGGTGCGCTCAACAACGACATGCTCGGCTGGGCCAACGACCATCACCTCGACAACACCATCCGTTACTCCAACCCCGGCATCCGCGACATCCAGCACGCCGCCGCGGCGCGTTCTCGTCGATGATCACCTACGACGCGCTCTACTACAAGAGCACGGATGCGGCCGCGTACTACGAGGCCTACGGTGACATCGTCGGCGGCATCGGCTCCTATCCGGTCCTCGGCAATCCGCATTATCACATGCCGCACGACATCCTCGAGGTCGAGAACCATCAGCTGATCGCGGAAGCAAGCAAGACGACGGTGGCAACGCTGATGCTGCTGGCGTCGAGCCCATCGCGCCTCAAGAACCTCGCGGTCGCGAACGGTGTGGCGACGTGGACCAGGAGCCCCGAGAAGGGTGTCACCGGCTACGTGGTGACGTGGGGCCCGGCCGATGCGCCAGAGAAGAACCGCCTCCGCGTGACGACGCCGACGGCGCGGATTCCCGGCCTGAGCGCCGGGATGGTGGTGCAGGTGAAGGCGGTGAATGCGCGGGGATTGATGGGGTGGGATTGGGCGCGCTTCACTGTGAAATAGGCGTAGCACAAGGCTTGTCATCCTGAGCGAAGCAGCCGGAACGGCTGCGAAGTCGAAGGACCTCTATCCCGCGCACCGGGAAGAGGTCCTTCGACTTCACCCGCTTCGCGGGCTTCGCTCAGGATGACAACGTGCTGCCATCCCCTCACACATCACCCTTCAATAGTTGTTCGGATACAGGAAGTAGCTGATCGACGTCCCATCCTCCATCTGCGCCTCGACCCAGACCAGGCCAAAGCGGTGATTGGCGTGGTAGACAAACTTGCGCACGCCGGCGAGGTGGGAGTCTTGCTCCACCTTGATCGTCTTGATCATGAACAGGCCGTAGGCGAAGTCATCCGTCGTCGACACCTTCGTCACGGTCCGGGTGATGGTGCTTCCGTCGCTGAGCGTGGTGCGATAGGTGTCGCCCACCTTCGCGTCGTAGCGCACCAGCGTTTGCTGTTTCTTGTCGGCGTTGAAGAAGTCCTGGATCCCCTCCGAGGTGATCCGGAGCTTGATGTCGGTGCTGATCGCGCCGCCCGAGAGGAAGCCGGCGACCCAGCCCCCGACGCCGGCCAGCGAGCCGGCCATGGCATTGACCTTGGTCTGCAACGCCGGGGCGTTGGAGAGGTCAGCGGTCAGGTGGAGCGTGGTCAGGCCGTTGTTGTTGGCGGTGACGGTCAGCGAGCTGCCGACGTTGTAGTAGGTCCCGTTGAGGTTGATTGAACCGGTCGGGATGGCGTTGCCGACGGCGCTGATGGCGAGATCGGTGTCGCCGCCGATCGGTTCCGAGCCGGTGGGGCTGTCCTTGCCGCACGCGACAAACAACCCGCCGACGACGGCGAGCGCGAGAAGTCGAGTTCTGGTCCACATAGCGCCTCCAAGAGAAGAGGAGGAGTTGGGGGTGTCCTCCCAGCGGTGCGCTGAATCGAAGTTATGGGTCGCGGGGTGCGGGAACCAGATGGCGGCGCGGTCGGGATTCGCCGCGTTGCCGAGGCCGCGTGGTTCCTGCTATTCTTGGCGTCGGATCAGGCGTGGGTGTCGTCGCCCGCCAGAACGTTTCAAGGAGAAACTTCGTGCTCTATTATGTCGGAATGGTCCTGGCCGGGCTCGGCGCCGGGGTGTTGATCAGCGCGCTGACCTACGTGACCGTCATGCTCGGTCTCGTCATCACGTCGATGTTCGCCTTCACGGCCGGCCCGATTCTGGACAAGGTCCTCAGGACTGACCGGCGGATCGCCCTCCTCCTTGGCATCACGCTCTGGCGTGGCCGCGGTGCGGATGGCGCCTTCCAGGTTGATCCTCACGCCGGCGAGCAGCTCCCGCAGCCCGCGCACCTTGACCTGCAGCCCCCCCGCGCGGCGCAGCATCATCCCCATGTAACCGAAGCCGTCGCCGATCGGGGTCAGGTTCAGGGAACCGGCCTGGGCCTTGAGTTCGTCGCACATCCGGCCGAGGCCGCGCACCTGGCTTTCGTCGGCCTGCATGGTGCTGATCATCTCGATGATCCGAGTGGCCTTCTCGATCTTCGGGGGAGCGATTCGAGCCAGGCCAGTTGGGCTTGCTGACGTGCGGTGAGCTTGGCACCCATCACGAACTCCTGCGGGTTGAACCTCGGGGTCCTGCAATCCGTAGTCTCGGCGGGCACCGCGCCCACCGACCCCGTCAAGATAGAGCATCGCGATGAAGATTTCGGACGTATCGATCTCCCGACCCGTACTGGCCACGATGGGCTCCCTCGCCCTCGTGCTCTTCGGCGTGCTCGGCTACCTGCGCCTGCCGGTGCGCGAACTCCCCGACATCGATCCGCCGATTGTCTCGGTCGAGACCTCGTTGCGGGGTGCCAATCCGCGGGTGATGGAGTCGTCGGTGACGGACGTGCTCGAGGAAGAGCTGAGCACCGCCGAGGGGATCCGGACGCTGACCTCGTCGAGCAACGAGCAGCGCAGCAGCGTGCGGCTGGAGTTCGGCCTCTCGCGGGATGTCGAATCGGCGGCGCAGGACGTCCGCGACCTGGTGAGTCGGGTGCGCGGCCGGCTGCCCGAGGACGTGGACGAGCCGGTGGTCGCCAAGCAGGATGCCGACGCGCGCCCGTTCTACTATCTGGCGCTCACGTCGACCACGCTCGACCTCCTCCAGCTCAACGACGTCGCCGACCGGATCGTGAAGCAGCGCCTGCAGACCATTCCTGGCGTGGCGCGCGCGCAGATCCAGGGCGAGCGCCGCTACGCGATGAAGATCTGGCTGGACCAGAACGCGCTCACGGCGCGGTCGCTCACGGTGCAGGATGTCGCGGCGGCGATTCGCGCCCGCAACGTCGAGGTGCCGGCGGGCCGGATCGAGTCGTCGCAGCGCGAGTTCACGGTGCGCTCGCTGGGCGAGTTGCGCACGCCGAATGAATTTGCCGACCTCGTGGTCTCGAGCCAGGGCGGCGTCCTCACCAAGTTGCGCGACGTCGGCCGGGTCGAGCTCGGCCCGGCGAACGACCGCTCCGCCCTCCGCTTCGATCAGATGCCCGGCATCGGCCTCGGCGTGATCCGCCAGTCGAAGGCCAATGTCATCGAGGTCTCCAAGGCGATCCAGGCGGCGCTGCCCTCGATCCAGGCCGCACTGCCGCCCGGCGTGAAGCTGGTGCAGGCATTCGACCAGTCGGTCTTCGTCGAACGCTCGATCCGCGACGCCCAGCGCACGCTGATCGAGGCGGCGCTGCTGGTCGTGGTCATCATCTTCCTCTTCCTGCGCAACCTGCGGGCGACGATCATCCCCGCCTTCGCCATTCCGGCCTCGATCATCGCGACCTTCGCGGTGATGTCGGCGCTCGGATTCTCGATCAACAACTTCACGCTGTTGGCGCTGACGATCGCGATCGGCATCGTCGTCGACGACGCGATCATCGTGCTCGAGAACGCCTATCGCCACCAGGAAGAGCTTGGCAAGTCGCCCGAGCAGGCCGCACGCGACGGCACCCGCGAGATCGGCTTCGCCGTCGTGGCGACGACGGCCTCGCTCATGGCGGTCTTCGTCCCGCTCGCCTTCCTCAAGGGCAATACCGGCAAGCTCTTCAACGAATTCGGCATCGCGGTGGCCGGCTCGGTCTTCATCTCCGGCTTCGTGGCGTTGACGCTGACGCCGATGCTCTGCGCCAAGCTGCTCAAGGTCCCGCCCAGTCACGGACGGATGTACCAGCTGCTGGAGCGCGGCTTCGACGGACTCGCGACCGGCTATGCCCGGGTCCTGCGCCGCTCCTTGCACCATCCCCTCACGGTGGTGGTGGGCATGCTGGCCCTGGTGGTCGGCGCGGCGCTGGTGTTCCAGACGCTCAAGCGCGAGTTCATCCCGGCCGATGACCGTGGCGTGATCAACATCAACATCGTCGGCCCCGAAGGCGCGACGCTGCAGTACACCGACGGCTACCAGAAGCAGGTCGAGGCGATCCTCGCCAAGGTGCCGGAGGTCAACTCCGTCTTCTCAGTGATCGGTCGTGGCGGCTCGCCCAATGGCGGTTTCGTCGTTGCGCGGCTCAAGTACTGGGAGGACCGCGAGCGCAACATCGAGGATATCATCGCCGAGCTGCGGCCGAAGTTCGCGGCGATCGCCGGCGTGCAGATCTTCGCCTCCAACCCGTCGGCGATCGGCGGATTCGGGTCGCCGGTGCAGTTCATCGTGCGCCACCCCGACTATGACTCGTTGCTGGTCGCCAACGAGCGACTGATCGCGGCGGCGCGCAAGATTCCCGGCCTGGTCAACGTCGATACCGACCTGAAGAACAACAAGCCGGAACTGACCATCGCCTACGATCGCGACCGCGCCGACGACCTCGGCGTGCCGATCGGCGATGTCGCCACGACGCTGCAGTCGATGCTCGGCGGCACCCGCGTCTCGACCTTCACGCGCGACTCGCGCATCTATGACGTCTTCCTGCAGCTTGATGCCGCCCACCGCGCCACGCCGCAGGACATGGACCAGCTCTTCGTGCGCGGGCGCAACGGGCAGCTGGTGCGCGTGGATGCGCTGGCGTCGATCACCGAGACCACCGGACCGCGCGGGATCGCCCACTACGAGCGGGTGCGCGCCTTCACTCTCTCCGCCTCGCTGGCGCCGAGCCTCGCCCTCGGCGACGCGATCGATTCGCTCACCGCGATCGCCACGGCGCAGCTCCCGGCCAACACCACGATTGCCCTCGGCGGTGACGCCCGGGAGCTGAGCGAGAGCGGCAACGAGCTGCTGCTCGCCTTCGGCCTCGCGATCCTGGTGGTGTTCATGGTGCTGGCCTCGCAGTTCGAGTCGGTGGTGCATCCGTTCACCGTGCTCATGGCGGTGCCGCTGGCGGTGATCGGCGCGATCTTCACGCTCAAGCTGGCCGGGGCCACCATCAGCCTCTACTCGCGGATCGGGATGATCCTGCTGGTCGGGTTGGTAACCAAGAACTCGATCCTGCTGGTGGACTACGCCAACCAGCTCCGCGCCAAGGGATGGAGGTCGTGGACGCGATGCTCGAGGCGGGACGGATCCGGTTGCGGCCGATCCTGATGACCTCGGTGGCGACGATCGTGGGCGCGATCCCGATCGCGCTCGGCTCCGCGCCGGTGCCACCGCGCGCCGTCCGCTCGGCTACGCCATCGTCGGCGGGATCGCCTTCTCCACCGTACTGACGCTCTTCGTGGTGCCGGTCGTCTGGATGCTGGCCGAGCGGGGGCTGGCGCGTCGACGCGCCGCTCGGGAAGCGACGGCCGAGTTCGCGACGGTGGAGGCTCCGTGATCGCCGCCCTCCATCTGCTCGCCACGCTGACGATGGCGCCGGTCGACACCCTGCCGGTGGTCACGCTGCGCGACGCTGCGGGGAAGCGGTGCGTCTCGATCCGCTGTGGGTGCAGTCGGCCGGATTGGTCGACAACGCCGAGTGGGCGCGAAAGGCGGCGCTGCTGGTGTGCGTGCTGCCGACGATCAACGCCACGGCCGACTACTCCGAGCTCTCGACGCAGCAGTTCAACATCGGCACCGGCCGCGCGGCGAACGCCACGGGCCGCGCCTCGATCGACGCGCGGTACGAGCTGTTCACCGGTGGGCGCAAGCTCTTCGGGGCACGGCAGGCGAGTGCCGACCTCGAGACGGCGCGGGCTGGCGAGCTCGCGCAACGCTACGAGACGGCGCTCAACGTGGAGCGTGACTACTACGACGTCCTCGGCGCGCGTGAACTGCTCGATGTGGCGCGCGACCGGGCCACTCGCGCGGCCGAACAGTTCGGCACCGCGCGCCCCGCGTGACGAGCGGCGCGACGGTGCCGTCGGATTCGCTGCAGGTGCTGCTGGAACAGCAGCGCGCGAAGGCCGAGGTGTTGCGGCGTGAGGCGGCGCTGACCGTGGCGCGGCTGCAGCTGGGGCGGCGAATCGGCCGGGCGGTGCCGGTCGATGCGGCGCCGATCGATTCCACCACCCCCGCCGCGCTCTCGATCACGCTCGACGAGGCGGTGACGCGGGCGGTGGAGCAGGGGCCGGCGTGGCGCGAGGCGCGCTCGGCCGAAGTCGAGCGAGGCGCAGATCCGTGTGCGGCAGGCGGGTTACCTGCCGTCGGTCACGCTGACGGCGTCGCTCGGCAAGTTCGACGACAAGTTCTTCCCGACCCTGACCAATCGGCGCAGCATCGGCTTCTCGATCGCGTTGCCGATCTGGGATGGCGGCCAGCGCGAGCTCGCCATCCAGCGGCTCAAGACCAACCGCACCGTGGCCCGCCATCCGCGGGGACCTCGAGCGCTCGGCGCGGCGCGACGTGACCGAGGCCTACACCGGCTACGACGTCTCGCGGCGGGCGCTCGACCTGGCCCACGCCGGGGTCGGGGTCGCCGCCGAAATTCTCCGTGTGCAGAACGCCCGCTATCGCGCCGGTGCCGCCACGGTGCTCGAACTGCTCGACGCGCAGGCGCAGCTGGTGCAGGCGCAGGCCGACCTGGTCAGGCGCGTTACGCGGTCCGCCTGGCGCGCGCCTCGCTCGAGGTGATCCTCGAGCGGCGATTGACCCCAGATTCTGAACGGGCACCCCGTGAGCCGTCGTCCCCTGATTGGATATGCCCTGCTGCTCCTCGTCGCGTGCGGCGGCGCCGCACCGAAGGACGCCAAGGGCGGCGGCGGTGGCCGGGGTGGCGCGCAGGTGCTGCCGGTCGAGGTGGTGCCGCCTTCACCGACACGGTGATCGATGCGATCATCGCCACCGGCCAGGTCGAGGCGATGCAGCGCATCGAGCTCCGTCCCGATATCGAAGGCCGAGTGGTCGACATCCTCGCCCGCGAGGGCACCACCGTTGGCGTCGGCACGCCGCTCCTCAAGATCGACGATGCCGAGCTCAAGGCGCAGGTGGCCCGTGCCACCGCCGATCGCGATCTCGCGAGGCAGGCGCTCGAGCGGACCCGGTTGCTCCTGGCGGAGAAGGCGGCGGCGCCGGCAGCCGACCTGGAGCGCGCGCCGAGGCGTCGTCGCGCGCGGCCACGGCATTTCTCGGCCTGCTGGCGCTGCGGCTCGGGCGGAGGGTGGTGCATGCTCCGTTCGCCGGCGTGGTCGGGCAGGGGCTGGTCCCGATGGGCGACTTCGTCAACAGCCAATCGCGGCTGCTCACGCTGCAGACCGTCTCGCCGGCGCGGATCAACTTTGCCGTGCCGGGCGCTACGCCGCCGAGTTGAAGATGGGCGGAGGTCACCTTCCGGGTGGCGTCGTTGCCGGGCAAGACGTTCACCGCGCGCGTCGATTTCGTCGATCCGGTCGTCACGTTGCCGGGGCGCACGATCACCGTGAAGGCGATCACCGCGAATAGCGGCGGCACGCTGCAGCCGGGGATGTTCCTCGAGGCCCGGCTGGCGACCGCGATGCGCGCCAACGCCGTGGTGGTCCCCGAGGAATCGATCGTGCCGACGGCCGGGGCCACCTACATCTGGGTGCAGCAGGACAGCACGGTCACGCGTCGCGAAGTCGAACTCGGCGTGCGCTCCCCCGGCTTCGTCGAGATTCGCCGCGGGATCGAAGTCGGCGACCGTGTCGTCGTGGGCGGGCTCGAGCGGCTGGTCGAAGGGGTGACCGTCAAGGCCACCACCGTCGAGCGGCGGCCGAAGGGCGCGCGCGAAGGGTGACATTCCGCGCGGCGGCCGCTGCCTGCTGGCTGGTGCCGACCGTGCTCGGCGCGCAGGAGCCTGCCACGCGCTGGGCGGTGCAACTGCGCACCGCCGCCGGCGTGAGTTCGCCGACCTGCGGCTGGATGGTGCGCGCGCAGTCGGATTCTGCTCGAATCGCACGACTCGCTCTTCTTCCCGCTCACCAAGCTGCAGCGCACCGGCAATCATCTCTCCTTCGCCGTCGGCGCGCTCGGTCTGCGCGCCGAGCTCGATGTCGATGGCGATGGTGCAGCGATGTCGGGCCGCCTCCGCTACCCCGATGGCGGCGGCGCGCCTCCGGGAGGGCGAGCTGATCCGACCGGGACAGCGCGCTGGCCGGTGCGACCGCGCGTGCGGGTGCGTCAGCTCGCCGTCGGCACCGGCGCCAACGCCACGGTGATCCCCGCTGCGTGGGTCGCCGCGCTCCCGGACTCGATGACACTCGAGCGAGTATGCCGAGTTGATGCGACGGACCGGCCTTCCGGTGGTGCGCGATCGTGAGCGGGCCGACCGTTCCCGCGCGATGGCACTCGGTGCCGACGAGGCGACGCGAGCGAGCGTGCGGCGGACCCTCGCGGCGATCGCGGCAAGCCCCGCCGCCGACAGCACCTTCCGTCGGCTCTTCGTCGGCCCCGCCGGAAGTGATCATCGACCTGCACGGGCGCGCCGAGGCGCTGGCAATGGCGCGCAGTCGAGGAGGCTACCAGCAGGACGCGGCCGCGCGCGGATTGCGCCGCCTCGGCGTGCTCGACGCAAACACCGCGAACGACGTGGGCCGGATGCGCGCCGCCGCTGGCGTCCTGGCCCGCCTGGTTTCGCCACGACAGCACGATGGCCCGCGCGATGGCGGCGCTTGACGCCAAGCGACCCCGAGGGCTCGTCGCGAGCTCAACCTGCTCTTCAGTGCTACCTCGACGCAGTGCCATGGTGGCGCGCGAGGCAGTGCAATGGCTGCTCGATCACCCGTGGATCGGCACTCCCCAGTGGCCCCGCGCCCCCGCCCGTTGATGGCCAAGGTCTGGGGCCGATGCGTCGCTCGTCCCACGGTGCTGCTCCCGGAGCCACTCGGTGGCTTCGCAGCGATACTCGTCAACGGCGATCTTTGGCCCGGACCTGGTCGAGCCGGCGAATGCCTCGGCCCGTGCGTGGCTGCCGGCGGGAGCGCGTCGAGGCGCTCACGGCATGGTCGCCCTGACGCCTGGTCCGACACGCTCTCACCTTGTCGGCGGCGGGCGGCGACATCGCCCTCCTCCGCCGTCCCGCGTGCCGGGCCTGCGGACGCTGCTCGCGACGGCCGACGGGGTTCGGATCGACCCGGGCATCATGCCGCTGCTGGCGGTGGCAACCGTGATCCACGAGTGGCACCACATCCTCGCGGCCGCGACCCGGCTCGAAGGCCGGGTGTCTCACGGACCGACCGGTCGACCGTCGTCCGCCTGCTCGAGGACGATCCCTGGCGGTGGCGGAGGGATTCGCCGAATGGGCCACCGAGGACGCTCCGTCCGCCGCAGCGTCGACGCCGCTCCTGCTGCTGCTCGACGCCGAGAAGCGGATGGCGCTGTGGGGCGGCATGAGCGAGATCCCCACGCGCTCAGGTACC
This sequence comes from Gemmatimonadota bacterium, assembly GCA_016704275.1. Taxonomy (NCBI): domain Bacteria; kingdom Pseudomonadati; phylum Gemmatimonadota; species Gemmatimonadota bacterium. The sequence goes on along the minus strand of JADJAK010000010.1, from coordinate 2,586 downwards.
GGACTGGTCCGGCGGCTGCGGCGCTGCCCTTCCGGTGGCGGCTCGACGGAGTACCTTCGTCACGCGACTGCACGATCCGGCCGCCGTCGCCCGACTCGCTAACTTCCCCGCCGGCGCGCGCGGTGCGCCGTTGCTGCTGCGACGGCCGGTGACGGCCGCGGTGGTACCTGAAATCACCCTGACATGGGATGCCGGCGTGGCCGATGCCGTGGCTCGTCGACTCCGCACCTCCCTACCCTCCGGAGCACTGATGGCTCGCCCGCTTTCACGGCTCGCTGGTGTCGCCCTTCTGGCCGCCGCGCCCGCTCGCTGCGCAGCAGGCTGTTCCCGAGCGCACCGCCGAGGCGGACGTCGGAGGTCACGCCGAGGTGCTGGCCTTCCTCGACTCGCTGGCCAACCACGGCGCCGCGATCAGCGTCGGGACGCTGGGCGGGTCGCCGCAGGGTCGCCGGATTCCGTACGTCGTCGCGGCACGCCCGATGGTGGCCGACCCGGCCGAGGCCAAGCGCAGTGGCAAGCCGGTCTTACATCCCGGGGCAACATCCACGCGGGTGAAGTCGAGGGAAGGAAGCGGTGCAGCGGTTGCTGCGTGACATGACCCTGGGGCCGCTCACAAGCTGCTCGACGGCGTGATCGTGGTCAGGTGCCGATCTACAACCCAGCGATGCTTAACAGCGCCTTCGGTCGGGGATCTCACTGACCGCGGAGGCAGAACAGCCCCGCGATCGTCAGCCTGCGCGCCAACGGGCGGGGCTCGACCTCAACCGCGACTACGTCAAGCGCAGGGAAGCACCGGAGACGCGCGGTTCGCTGGCGCTGAAGGTAATGACGTGGGATCCGAGATGTCTGGATGGACCTTACCACACCACCAACGGCTCGTACCACGGCACGCCTGACGTGGGCGCCGGGCTCAATCCGAATCAGACACCGGCCAACATCTGGTTGCAGGACAAGGCGCACCCGAGATTCGCAAGCGGATGCGGGACCGCCCTGAGATTCGAAGACCTTCCCCTACGGCAACTTCCGCAACCCAGCATCGACTCGCTGGTGCTCGGCTGGAACACCTATGAGTCCTACGCTGCTTCCGGCGCCAACCTGATGGGGATGTCGCGGATCTCCGATCCTCTCCGAGGCGTACAGCAACGACCCGCTACTGAAGCGGATCGTTGCCACCTACGCGTTCATGATCGAGTCGCTGCGTTACCCGCCAGCCGAGAAGCAGGCCGACCTGCGCCGGGTGATGGCGGCGACGATTGCCGCGCGTCCGGACTCCGTCGCGAGTGCGCAGCACCTTCGCGCCGCCGCGCATGGACACCGTCATTGCCGAGCTCACCAGGCGGGGTGAGGGGAACAGCGGCTTCTCGCGGCGTCAGCGCACCGGCGAGATGAAGAAGGTCTTCATGCCGGTGGTCGATCGCTTCGTCGCCACCCGTCGCGAGGCGATTCCAGCGGCGTACGTGCTCGACGCGCAGTGGACCGAGGTCGTGGCGCTGCTCCGTCGACGGGGCATCGTGGTCGCCGCTCCCGTAACCGTGGGTCGGCCAGAATGCGCCATTCGGATCGACTCGGCCGTGGTCGCCGCTCGCCCCTTCCGAGGGGCATCGGGCCATGAAGGTCGACGGCAAGTGGGTCGCCCCGGCGGCAGATTCCCTCCGGCCGGCAGCTACATCATCCCGACCAACCAGCGCTTCGGCATGCTGGCGGCCTTCCTGCTCGAGCCCACGTCCGGAGGACAACTGCACCACGGAACTCCTTTGACCGCGCCGTTCGTGCCCGGGCAGGCCATCCGGTGCGCCGGTTGGCGGCCGTGCCCAGCGTGCCCCCGCGCGCTGTGGTGCCGTGTTTCTCCGCAGCATTACGGATGCTCCAACCCGGGAGACAGGGCGCCAGATTTCCCGACGCTCGACGCCGAGGGAAGCCGGTCGCCCTCTCGGCGCTGCGGGGCCAGCGGGTGGTGCTTGATTTCTACCCGAAGGACGATACCTCGGATTGCACCGAGCAGGCGTGCGGCTTCCGCGATGCACGGCGGAAGCTCCGCCGGCGAGGCACCACGGTCCTCGGCGTAAATAGCAGGACGACGATAGAGGAAGCGCATCGGAGATTCGCAGCGAAGGCACGGGTTGCCCTTTCCGCTGCTGGCCGATGATGAGCATGCCATCGCGCAGGCCTACGGCGTCTGGGTCGAAGAAGTCGATGTATGGCAGAAATATTTCGGGATCCCTTTTTCCACGTTCGTGATCAGCGCCGAAGGGCGTCATCACCCACGTGTTCGAGAAGGTGGGGGTGACCGGGCATGCCCAGGCGAGTCTTGGCAGCGCTTGATGACTGACTGCTGTTTTCACGCTACGAGGTTTCCATTCATGCCCCATTGTCAGCCACTGCTGCCCTCGTCCTCGCCAAAGCTGCGCCACGCGGACGGCCAGCGCAGGCCCGGCAGTTCGGCCTCGACGACCTTCTTCGCGCCCAGGCAGAGCGGCACTTCGGCCGCCTGCGCCAGCTCACCTTTGGCGGCAACAACGCCGAGGCGTATTTCTCGAGCGACGGCAAGTGGCTCACCTTCCAGAAGCAGAAGAAGGTGACCGAGGG
>JADJAK010000009.1 GCA_016704275.1 Gemmatimonadota bacterium | reverse complement strand
CCATCGGTGGCTGGTCCTCGATCCGAAGGGCGTGACCGTCGGCGTGGTCACCGTGCCGAGCGAGATCACGCTGCGCGCTGCCGAGCTCGGCACGGTCTGGGGTACCATCACCGACGCCGACGACCTGCAGGGTGTCGTCCGCTATCGGGTGGGGCGCTAGCTTTCGGGGCCATGCCACGCCTCGCCTTCTTCACCTTCGCCATTCTCCGCGCCCCTCGGCAGCATCCCGATTCGGCGCCGTTCCTCGCCGCGATCGACCCGACCAACGCAGCCGCAGAACGCGCCGAGGGATTTCTCGACCAGTCACGCGTCGACCCCGACACCGGCCGCCACAGTTGGGGCGAACCGGTGCTGCCGTCGTTCGTCGCGCCCGACGACGCACCCCAGGTGACGCGCTCCCTCTCGCTCTGGCAAGACCTCGAGACGGTGTTCGCCTACGCCTACGGCGGGCAGCACGCCGAGTCGCTACGCCAGCGGAAGGCGTGGTTCCGCCCGCCTGAATGGCCATCCTACGTGGCGTGGTGGGTCGACGAGACGCACCAACCCACCTGGGACGAGGCGGTCACGAAGCTGGAGCGATTGCACGCGATGGGATCGACGCCGGCGGCATTCACCTTCAAGCAGGCGTTCGATGCGGCGGGAAGGCCGACGGAGGTGGAGAGGCATCGGGTGAAGCGGATCGTCGAGCAGAATGGTGAGGGGTGAGGGGTGAGGGGGGCTTCCCCGCCCGTGTCATCCTGAGCGGAGCAGCCCACAGGGCTGCGTAGTCGAAGGACCTCTCCCCGCTGATCCGGAAAGAGGTCCTTCGACTGCGCCCGCTTCGCGGGCTTCGCTCAGGATGACACCAATGCAGTGCCCCCTCACTCCTCACCCAGCGCGGCCATCGGCCGCGCACCGTTCACCGTTCACCGTTCACCGGCGTTCTAGGGCTTCGCCGCCTTCGGCCACACATTATCCGTCACATCCCGATCGGGAAAGCGGCCGAACGGATCGAGCGTGATCTTCTCGATCGGGCGGGCGCCGAAGGTCAGCACTGCGTCGAAGGTGCGGCGGCCGTCGAACCAGACACTCACCGGATAGGTGATGATCGCCGTGACCGAGTCGGACATCGTGACGCCCCGCATCGGGCGGATCGCCGGCCCCTTGGCCGCGAACTGCACCTTCAACACGACCGGCGACGGCATGGCGCCGTCCTGTCGGACCGTGACCGTGGTCCTCGGTCCCTTGGTGGCGACCTGCTGGATCGAGCCCTGGACGGCATCCGTCGTGAAGAGCCAGGAATACCAGAACCAGCCGAGCTCTGGCGTGCGGTTCTTGAGGGCGTTGCTCATGAAGTTGGCGTAGTCCCACGGCGACGGGTGCTTGAAGCGCCACGCCTTGGCATACTCGCTCATGGCGCGCTGCACGGCGCTGTCACCGACCACGCCGCCGAGCATCGAGAGCATGAGCGGTGCCTTGCCGTAGGCCTGGAACGAGTACTGCGGGCCGCCGTAGTTGGCGTTCCACATCAGCGGCGCCTCGCGCTCGTCGCCGCTGGTCCGGCCGTAGCTCTGGCCCGCACCATCGAGCCGCGCGGGCTGGCCGCGGCTGTCGGCGCTCGAGAGCTGATTCATGTACTGATTGAAGCCCTCGTCCATGAAGCCGTACCAGGTCTCGTTGACGCCGACCATCATCGGCCACCACTGGTGCCCGGTCTCGTGATCGGCCGCGCCGACCCCCGAGAAGATCGTCATCGGGTATTCCATCCCGCCGTCGGGGCCGTCGAGCATCGTCAGGATCGGGAAGGCGTACGGCATCCAGAGCTTCGAGTAGAACTCGAGCGCGTGCCGGTTGATCGCGCCCCCACGCGCGTACGCGGTGGCGTGCCCGGGGAGATACATCCCGTACACCGGGATCGGCCCCTTCCCGGGAATGGTGGCGCGCGTCGCATCCCAGATGAACTGGTTCGACGTCCCCCAGGCGAAGTCGCTGACGGTGTCGGCCACGAAGCGCCAGACGAGCCGATCGCCGGCGACCGTCGCCTTGCCAGGGCCGAAGTCGGCGGGCCCGACGATGATCCGCGTCGAGTCGGATTCGAGCACGTGCGAGAGTCGTTCGCGGACGGCCGGCGTGAGCACCTGTTCCGGATTCTGGAGCACGCCCGTCGCGCCGACCACCCATCCCGCCGGGACATCAATCGTCACGTCGAAGTGGCCGAAGTGGTTGTAGAACTCGGAGGGGCCGAGGTAGGGATCGGTATCCCAGCCGCGCAGGTCGTCGTACATCGCGAGGCGTGGGTACCACTGCGCCACCTGGAAGAGCGAGTCACCCCACGAGCCCATGCGGAGGCCGCGCCCGCCCTCGATCAGCGGCACGCGGAAGTTCCAGTCCGCCTCGATCGTCGCGGAGGCGCCCGGCGCGATCGGCGTTGGCAGCGTCAGCGTCGCGACCGTCTGGGTCAGGCCATTCACGAAGATCCGCGTGGGGGCTGGTGCACCACCGCCGCCTCGCCCCGCACCACCGCGCGCGCCGACTGCCGGCGTGAGATCCACGGCGGTACCGTTGACCAGGAGACGGGTGACCTTCATCCCCGCCGTCAGGGCGGGCACCGCTTCGCCGCGCGGAACATTCGGGGCAAAGAGATTCTGGTCGAGGCGCAGCACGACCTGGCGCATCGGCATGTCGCTGCTGTTCTGGAACGCGATCGTCTCGCTGCCCGACAACACACCGGTCGCGGGGTCGAGTCGCGCCGCGATGCGATAGTCGGTGCGCAGCTGCCAATAGTTGCGGCCTGGTCGGCCGGTGGAGTCGCGCGTGCCGGCGGTGAAGGCGCGCCGGATCATGTTGGTAAGCGGGACTTCGCGGTGAATCGGACGGGGCAAGGGCGCGGCCTGGGCGGACATCGCCAGCGGCATCGCGCCGAACGCAAGCGCCAGCGTCGAGACACGGCGCGCAATCGGAAATCGCATGGGGCCTCCGGAGCGGGGTCATTCCCGCACTGAGATATACTACTGACACCCGAAAACGTTGGGCCCATAACGGGACCGCCACGCTCGGCATTCCGCGGTTTGCGCGGTACATTCGACGAAAATGCCCGCGGCCTGGTCACTGGTCACTGGTCACTGGTTACTGGTCACTGGTCACCCGTGAGATATCTTCTCCCGGCGCCGCGGCCTGACGGCCGCAGCTGGAACCCGTTCACCGTTCACTGTTCACCGTTCACCACCGCCCCGGACCCCTCCTGATGCGAATCGTCCGATCCATCGCGTTGCTCCTGTTGTTCCTCCCAGCCGCACTGCCGTCGCAGTCCCCGCCCGCGTCGGGGAAGAAGGTGCTCGGCATTGAGGACTACACCCGCTGGCGCAGCATCGCCGGCTCCGAGCTCTCGGCCGACGGCAAATGGGTCGTCTATGGCCTGCGGCAGGTGAACACGTTGCCGACCGATGCGAAGCCGGTACTGCGGCTTCGGAATGTCGCCACTGGCACCGAGACGGAGATCGTCGATGCGTCGCAGCCGAGCTTCTCGCCAGACGGGAAGTGGCTGACCTACCTGGTCGAGACGCAGCCGAAGAAGCCCGCGACGCCCGCCAAGGATTCGGCCGTGGCCCCGCCGGCGGTGACGCCGACCCCTGCGACGCCGCCCGCCGCGGGAGGGCGCGGAGCCGGGGGCAACCAGGTCACCCGACGCTGGGAACTGCGTGAGCTCGCCACCGGGAAGGTCCAGGTCTGGCAGGACATCGCCAGTGCGACCTTCTCACCCACCGCGCGGCATCTGGTGCTGCGACGCCGGCCCGCCACGCCCGCGACCGGTGGCGCGCCAGCGGGCGGCGCCAACGCGGCCCGCGGCCTCGATGCGATCGTCCATGACCTCACCACCGGACGCTCGCTCTTTCTCGGCAGCGTGAACGAGATCGGCTTCAACAAGAGCGGCGAGCTGCTCGCCTACACCGTCGATGCGACGGTGCGCGACGTCAACGGCGTCTACCTCGCGACACTGTCCACGGGGCGGATCGAGCCACTCGACGTCGACACGCTGCGCTACGCCCGTCTCACCTGGAATGACGGCGGCACCGGGCTGGCCGTGCTCAAGGGCCGCGAGGTCGAGAAGATGCGCGAGCGGAGCAACCGCCTCGTGGTCTTCGGCAACCTCGCCGCCACGCGCACTCCTGCGATCCTCGACCCGGCCACCACCGCCGGCTTTCCGAAGGGCTTCGTGGTGACGGAGCGGACCACGCTCGAGTGGAGCGATGACGGCCAGAAGGTCTTCCTGAGCATCATGCCGCAGACCTCCGCCCCGGACACCGCGCGCCGCAAGAGCACCGACTCGATTGCCGACGTCGATGTCTGGCGCACCCAGGACGAACGGATCCAGTCGCAGCAGATGATCCAGGCAGAGAGCGAGCGGAACAGGAATTTCCGACAGGTCTTCGCCCATCCGGGTGTCTACACCACGTTGACCGATTCGAGCATGCGCGAGCTCGAGCTGCCGCTGGCCGGCAGCTGGGCGGTCGGCCGCGACCCGCGTCCGTACATCTCCGACTACAAGAGCCCCGCCGCCGATTTCTATCGGGTCAACACCACCACCGGGGAGCGGATCAAATTCCTCACCGGCCAGCTCACCGGCCCGCATGTGGGGGGCATCTCCACGGATGGCCGGTACTTCCTGTACTGGAAGGACGCGATGTGGCAGGCGGTTGAGCTCGCGACCGGCACCACGCGTACCCTCGGGGCCACCGCCCCGCGCTTCACCAACACCGAGTTCGATTACCCCGGGCCGAAGCCCGCCTACGGCATCGCCTCGTATGCCGCGGACGGGAGCGGGGTGATCGTGCCGGCGCGCTACGATCTCTGGTTCCTGCCGTTCGACGGTGGGCCCGCGCGCAACCTGACCAACGGCGTCGGCGCCAAGTCGGAGATCGTGCTGCGGCCCGTGCGCATGGAGCCCATCGACTCCTCCGTCCGCAAGGCCGCCCGCGTCACGCGCGAGCTCGATCTCTCGAAGCCGATCACGCTGTCGGCCTACGGCGAATGGACCAAGAAGGCGGGATTCTACCGGCTCGCCAACGGGCAGCTGCAGTCGCTGGTGTACGAGGACGCGGCGTTCTCGACGCCGAGCCGAGCGCGCGATGCCGACCTGGTGCTCTACACGCGGCAGACGTTCGCCGAGTATCCAGACTTGCTGCTCGCCGCGAGCGACCTCGCGGCTCCGAAGAAGATCAGCGACGCCAACCCGCAGCAGAACGAGTACCGCTGGGGACGCCGCCTGCTGTTCGACTACACCACCAAGCGGGGCGTGAAGCTGCAGGGGATCCTGGCCCTTCCCGATGACTATGTCACCGGCCAGAAGCTGCCGATGCTGGTCACCTTCTACGAGAAGAACTCGCAGACGATGCACCGCTACCCGACGCCCTCCTTCCTCACGGGGATGGGCGGGATGCCGGTGGAGGCGGTGAGCCGCGGCTATGCGACGATGCTGCCGGACGTGCACTTCCACACCGGCTCGTCGCACAGCGACATGCTGGACGCCGTCGAAGCCGCCACCCGGAAGGTGATCGCGATGGGCTACGTCGACCCGAAGCGGATCGGCGTGCACGGCCACAGCTATGGCGGCGAAGGCGCCGCCTTCATCGGGACGCGTTCGAAGCTCTTCGCCGCCGTGGGGATGGGCGCGGGCGTCACCGATCTCTTCAGCGACTTCTCCCAGAGCTGGGGCTGGAGCTACCAGGTCAGCGGCGGGAGCGGCGCCAACGGCAACAACTACTACCTCTTCGGGCAGGGCCGCTGGGGCTTCTCACCCTGGGAAAACCCGGAGCGGTATCACTTCGAGTCGGCGTTGACGCACGTTCCGGAAGTGACGGCACCATTCCTGATCATGCATGGCGCCGCCGACCCGACGGTGTCGTTCACGGAAGGGATGAACTTCTACAACGCCCTTCGCTTCAACGGGAAGAACGCGGTGATGCTTGCGTATCCCGGCGAAGGGCACGGGTTGAGCGGCCTGGCCAATCGGAAGGACCTGACCATCCGCTACTTCCAGTTCTTTGACCACTACCTGCTCGGCAAGCCGGCTCCGAAGTGGCTGACCGATGGCGTGCCGTTCATCGCCAAGGAGACGATGAAAGAACCGAAGTAACCGTAGCCTGCTTCCCCGGTGTCGGCCTCAGCCGATGCCGGGGAGGTAGCGCTCGCGGAATAGGCGGAGGTGATACTCCACATGCCCGGGAATCATGGTGAGCGCCGCCAGCGTGGTGACGGGATTGTCGCTGGCGACGCCTCGCCGTGCGAGCCCCTCCGCCGGCATCGCGCGGAGCAGCGCGATTGTCGCGTCGCGCACCGCGCGCCACTCGGCCACCACGTCGGGGAGCGGCTGCTGCTGGTACTCACCGTACGGCAGCCAGGCGTCCTGGTCGAAACCCGGGAGCGGCGCGGCGTCACCGCGTGAAAAGGCGGTGGCCCGGTAGGCGAAGACCCGCTCGGTGTCCGTGAGGTGTCCGATCACCTCGCGGATGGTCCACTTCCCCGGGGCATAGGCATATCCGGCACCGGCCTCGCTGATCGGAGCCATCAGGGCGAGCAGTTCGTCACGCTGGGCCCCGAGGATGGCCACCAGGTCGCCCGGCGGGACGAGCTCGATGTAGCGCTGGTAGTAGGCGGCATAGTCGTCGGTGGCGGGACGAACGAGGACGGATGCGGGCATGTGGGTCGCTCCGAAGGGTGGGGGAACAGGACGGAGAAATCTCTCGACTCCCGGCCGCCGCCGCTACCACCAGTCCCCCGTCGGGCTGGGGGCGCTATGATTCGGCACCGGTGTCCCCCCGTTCCCTGCACCGGCGTTGCCTTCCACTGGCGCGGCGCCCGCCGCCCGCCGGGAGCACGGGACCGATGCGCCACCGCAGCTGGGCCGAACCTTGGAAGATCAAGGTTGTCGAGCCGATCCGCATGACCACGCGCGCCGAGCGCGAACGACATATCCAGGACGCCGGCTACAACACCTTCCTGCTCCGCTCTGAGGAGGTCTATATCGACCTCCTCACCGATTCCGGCACCAGCGCGATGTCCGATCGCCAATGGGCCGGGATGATGATGGGCGATGAGGCGTACGCCGGGTCACGGAACTTCTACCACCTCGAGAAGGCGGTCCGCGAGACCTACGGCTACGAAGAGCTGATCCCGACCCATCAGGGGCGCGGTGCCGAGCACCTCCTCTCGAAGCTGCTGATCAAGCCCGGCGACCACGTCCCCGGCAACATGTACTTCACGACCACCCGGCTCCACCAGGAGCTGGCCGGGGCGACCTTCCACGACGTCATCATCGACGAGGCGCACGACCCCGCGTCGCTGCATCCGTTCAAGGGCGACGTCGATCTCGTCAAGCTCGACCGCCTGGTACAGGAGGTTGGCGCCGAGCGGGTCCCCTACATCTGCGTAGCGGTGACGGTGAACCTGGCCGGCGGCCAGCCGGTGAGCCTCGCCAACCTGCGCGAAGTCTCGGCGTACTGCCACGCGCGCGGCATCAAGGTGATGCTCGACGCCACGCGCGCCGTCGAGAACGCGTGGTTCATCCAGCAGCGCGAACCGGGCCTCCGCAACCACACGGTCGCCGAGATTCTGCGCATGCTCTGCGACCTCACCGATGGCGCGACGATGTCCGGGAAGAAGGACTCCCTCGTCAACATCGGCGGTTGGCTGGGTCTCCGCGACCCGGCACTCGTCGCCAAGGCCCAGAACCTTGTCGTCGTCTACGAGGGGCTGCACACCTACGGCGGCCTCGCCGGGCGCGACCTCGAGGCGATGGCGATCGGCATCGGCGAGTCGGTGGAGGAGGACTATATCCGGAGCCGGATCGGGCAGGTGTACTACCTGGGCGAGCGACTGCAGGAGGCTGGCGTGCCGATCGTCACCCCGATCGGCGGGCATGCCGTCTTTCTCGATGCGGCGGCGATGCTCCCGCACGTTCCGCGGAGCCAGTTTCCTGCCCAGGCACTGGCCGCTGCGCTCTACGTCGAGGGCGGCGTGCGGGCGATGGAACGTGGCGCCGTGTCGGCGGGCCGCGACCCCGCGACGGGCGAGAATCGCTATCCGAAGCTCGAGTTGGTTCGACTGACCATCCCGCGACGCGTCTACACGCAGGCGCACATGGACGTGGTCACCGAGAGCGTGATCGCCCTGTACGAGGACCGCGAGCGGGTGCACGGCCTCGAGTTCTGTTACGAGCCGGAGTACCTCCGCTTCTTCCAGGCACGCTTCGAACCGGTCGGCGCACCGAAGGTACTCGACGCCCTGCGCCCGGCTGCTGACGAGGTCGAACCGGGGTTCGCGTTGCACACGGGCCCCTGAGCGCCCCGACGGGACGCTATCTTCCGTGCTCCCGCCGGTTCAGGAGCACGCCATGACCGCCCGCCGCTCGCTCGTCCTGTTGGTCCCGCTGTTCGTGGTGGTGGCCATCGCGTGGCCGTCCTTCAGCACGACGCTGTCCGACTGGTGGTGGTTCAAGGAGGTTGGCTACGAGGTGATCTTCACCAAGGAGATCATCGCGCGCATGGCGCTCTTCCTCCTGGTGGGCGGCCTCACCACGGCCATCGTCTATGGCAGCCTGCGGGTGGTGCGCCGCGGCCTCCATCCGCTCCCGTTCGCGGTGCAGCTCGGGCCGAACTTCCCGCCGATCAACCTGTCGGCCCTCCTCCGGCGCGTGTCGCTCCCCCTGGCCCTCTTCCTCGGCTTCCTCTTCGGCAGCAGCGGCGCGGCGTCGTGGGAGACGGCCCTGCTGGCGCTCAATCGGACGCCCTTCGGGAGCGTCGATCCGGTCTTCCAGCGCGACATCTCCTATTACGTCTTCCTGCTCCCCGCCATCAGCGGGGTCCTGTCGATCCTGGTCGGCCTGACGATCGTCACGCTGTTGCTGCTCTTCCCTGCCTACCTGCTTCGCGGCGACATCACCTTCGCGCCGCCACGCGCGGTCGGCATGCGGATCGAGGCATCGCGCCATATCGGCACCGTGCTCGGGATGCTCTTCGTGCTCTGGGCACTTCAACTCTGGTTCGTCGACGCGCCGGGGCTCCTCTACTCCACCACCGGTCCGCTGGTTGGCGCCAGCTACACCGACTTGCACGCGTCGCTTCCGGCAATTCGCCTGGCCGCCGTCGCAGCCCTCCTCGCCGCGGGGCTGGTGTTCCTCGGCGGACGGCAGGGGCATCTCGGCAAGTACCTGATCCGGGTGCTGGGCGGCTGGATGCTCCTCGCCATCGTCACCCGCGTCCTCTTTCCGCTGGCGATCCAGAAGTTGATCGTGGCGCCGACCGAACTGACCCGCGAGGCACCCTACCTGCAGTCCCACATCGCCGCGACGCGCGCGGCGTGGGGCATCGACTCGGTCGAGTCGAGTGAGCTCGCCGAGGGCGGCACGCTGTCGCTGGCCGATTTGCAGCGGAACGCCCCGACCATCGACAACGTCCGGCTCTGGGACCGGGACCCGCTGCTGCAGACCTTCGGGCAGCTGCAGGAAATCCGGACCTACTACGACTTCCTCTCCGTCGATGACGACCGCTACCAGATCGACGGCAAGCTGCGCCAGGTGCTGCTCTCGCCTCGCGAACTGAACGCGGCGTCGCTGCCGACGCGGACCTTCATCAACGAACATCTGACCTTCACGCACGGCATGGGGCTCACCCTCGGTCCGGTGAATCAGATCACCGCCGAGGGTCTGCCGGTCCTCTTCATCAAGGACCTGCCACCGGCATCGAGCGTCTCGCTGAAGATCACCCGTCCGCAGATCTACTTCGGCGAGATGAACTACGACTTCGCCGTCGTCGGCACGGCGCAACGGGAGTTCGACCACCCCGCCGGTGAGGACAACGTCTACGCGGCCTACGCCGGGACCGGCGGGGTGCCGATCGGCTCCTTCTGGCGGCGCCTGGTCCTGGCCTCGCGGTTCCAGACCTCGAAGCTCCTCCTGTCGGGCGACATCACGAACGCCTCCCGCATCCTCTACGTCCGCAACATCAGGCAACGCGTCGAGAAGGCGCTTCCCTTCCTCTCGCTCGACCGCGACCCGTACATGGTGGTGGCCGACAATGGCCACCTGCAGTGGATTCTCGACGCCTACACGACCACGACCCGCTATCCCTACTCGCAGCGACTGTCGAATGGCACCAACTACATGCGCAACAGCGTGAAGGTGGTCCTCGATGCGTATGACGGCTCGATGCACGCCTATGTCACGGCACCAACGGATCCGTTGATCCAGACCTGGAGTCGCATCTTCCCCGGGATCCTGCTGCCGATGGAGCAGATGCCCGCGGACATCCGCGCCCACATCCGCTACCCCGATGATCTCTATCGGATGCAGACCGCCCTGTACGCGACCTACCACATGGATTCGCCCGATGCGTTCTATCATCGCGAGGACCAGTGGGCCGTGCCGGAGATGGAGGAAGGGTCGAGCGGTGCGGTGCCGTTCATGCGCCACATCGTGATGCGGTTGCCGGGGGAGGAGAACGCGGAATTCGTCTACATGGTGCCCTTCACGCCGCGCGGGAAGGACAACCTCGCGGCGTGGATGGTCGCGCGGAATGACGGCGCCGCCTACGGCAAGCTCCGGGCGTACACCTTCTCGCGGCAGAGCACCGTCTACGGGCCGACCCAGATCGAGAATCGCATCAACCAGGACACCGAGATCTCCCGGCAGGTCTCGCTCTGGGACCAGCGCGGCAGCAAGGTGTTGCGCGGCGACCTGTTGGTCATTCCGATCGAGAATTCCCTGCTCTACGTGCAGCCGCTCTACCTGCAGGCCGAGGGCGGCAAGATCCCGGAGCTGAAGCGGGTCGTGGTGGCGTACCAGACGCAGGTGGTGATGGACGAATCGCTGGATGGGGCGCTGAACACGCTCTTCGGCGGCAGCGGGGCGCAGCGGATCACCTCGGACACGCCGGCGCCACTGGCCGGGGCGCCGGTGACCACCGCGCCACCCGCGCCGACCACAGCGGCGCTCCTCGCCGAGGCCCAGCGCCACTACGACGCGGCGATGACCGCGCAACGCGAGGGGAACTGGGCCAAGTACGGCGAGGAGATCAAGGCGTTGGGGCAGGTGCTGGCGCAGTTGCGGCGATGATGCCGGGCCGCGCGGGCCGATCCCGATTGCCCGCGGCGCTGATGCCGGATCGCGCGGGCCGATCCGGACCTTCGTAGGGGCGACGCATGCGTCGCCCTTACACACGGCGGGCGTCTGCGCGTCAGGGCGCGCCCCGCGTGTTGTTGCTCCGATCCGTGTCGGGCAGGGCGCCGCGCGGATCGATGGTCGCGCGCGTCACCCGCTTCGTGCCCGGGACGCGGTAGGTGAAGCGCTGACCGAGGTTCCACATCTCGACCGGCAGGCGAATGGTGATCGAGGTCCCGTCGCCGAAGGCCAGCGCGAGTTGCGCCGGCATCGTCATCGTGCCGCGGTTGCTCAGGTGGACGTTCGAGCCACCATCGGGGCGGGCCGTGATCGAGTCCACGGCCTGATCGAGGCGCGCCGTGGTGTAGACCCAATCGCGCCAGAACCAGTCGAGTTCCATCCCCGACGCGTCGCGCATGATCCGGAAGAAGTCGGTCGGCGTCGGATGCTTGAAGGCCCAGGCGCGGATGTACTCGCGGAAGGCGGCCTCGAAGCGTTCGCGGCCGAGGACCTCATCGCGGAGCAGCGAGAGCATCAGCGCCGGCTTCTGGTAGCCGGTCCAGAAGAGGTCGCGCACCGACGTGGGCTTGGTGATCAGCGGCTGCTCCTCCCCCGGCGTCGTGTGGAGTGCGGCCAGATGCAGCGGGTGGACCTCGATCGAGTCGCCGTACGCGGTGCCGCGGAAGTAGTTGGCGCTGTTGGCGAGGTCGATGAAGGTGTTGAAGCCCTCGTCCATCCACGGATAGAGCCGCTCGTTGGAGCCGACGATCATCGGAAACCACTGATGACCGAACTCGTGCGCCAGCACCCACTGCAGTTCCTCCCGGGTCGGCGAGTTCGGAACGAAAGTGAGCATCGGGTACTCCATCCCCTCGATCGGCCCCTCGACGGTCGTCGCGTGTGACCAGGGATAGCGATACCACTTCTCGCTGAAATGCTTGATCGCCTCGCGCGACATCCGGTTGGCCTCGGTCCACGCCTCGGCGCGCGGCCGATAGAGCGTCTCGATCAGGATGCCGTCGTAGCCACTGGCATCCCAGCGGAAGTCGGGGCCGGAGACGAAGGCAAAATCGCGCACGTTCTTCGCGCTGAAGCGCCAGGTCAGCGTGCCCTGGGCCGTCGGCCGCGTCGCCGCCGGATTGCCCGCCTCGGTCCGGGTCACGATCGCGATCGCCGTGTCGGAGCGCCTGGCCAGCGCGAGCCTGGCGCGCTGGGTGGCGGTGAGCACCTGCAACGGATTCAGGAGATCGCCGGTCGCCGCGACGAGGTGCGTCGCCGGCACCGTGAGGGAGACGTCGAAGTTGCCGTATTCGAGGTAAAACTCCCCGGCGCCGATGTAGGGTTCGTGATTCCAACCGCGCACGTCATCGTACACCACCATCCGCGGATACCACTGGGCGATCTCGTAGAGCGCGCCATCGTGCCCCATGCGGCCGGCACCTTGGGTCGGCACCTTGAAGCGCCATACCGCCTCGAGATCGAGCGAATCCCCCGGGGCGAGCGGCTTGGGCAGCTCGACCCGCATCGTGGTGCCCGACCGACTCCGGTTCACCTCCTTGCCCCGCAGCGTCATCGTCTCGAGTCGCCCGCCTCCGGCAAAGCCCTGGCAGGAGAAGTCGAAGGTGGAGCCGAGGAAAACCAGGGGCGGCTGATTGAGGAGGTTGGTGACACTGGCAGCGTCGCAGATGTTCTGCTCGACGAAGAGCCAGAGATAGGGCAGCGCATCGGGGGAGTGATTGACGTAGTGGATTGTCTCGCGGCCGCTGATCTCGTTCGCGACCGGGTCGAGCGTCGCCCGAATGCGGTAGTCCACCCGCTGCTGCCAGTAGCGCGGCCCCGGCCGCCCCGACCCGCCGCGATACTCGTTCGGCGCGGGCAGGTTCAGCGGCCGGAAGGGGGAGGAGTCGGCCACCGCGAGGCCGGACTGGGCCACCAGCGGCGCGGCGACGGCGAGCAGCAGCGCGGCCGAAAGCGAGAGGGAACGCATGGGAGCTCCACGACGATGAGGGAGAAGCCGTGAAGAATAGAATGGCAAAGTGACCTGTGACCAGTGACCTGTGAGCCGCCAGCGGTTACGGGTTACGGGTTACAGGTCACGGGTCACAGGTCACGGGTCATAGGTCACAGGTCACTGATCACAGGTCACTGGCTTTCGCCGTATCTTCAACCATCCCCCGCCCCACCCCGGAGATCGTCCCGTGCGCGCTTCCGCGTCCCGCCTCACGCTCGTGGCCTGTTCGCTGTTCGCCCTCCCCTCGCTGCTCCCCGCGCAATCCCCCGATCCGGCCGCCGCGATGCACTGGCGCTCCATCGGCCCGGTGCGTGCCGGGCGGGGTCGTTCGATGGTCGGCGTGCCGACGCAGCCGAACGTCTTCTACGCCGGCTTCGACAACGGCGGGGTCTGGCGGACCACCGACTTCGGCTCGACCTGGAAGCCGCTGTTCGACAAGGAGTCGACCGGGTCGATCGGTGCCATTGCGGTGGCGCCGTCGAATCCGAGCATTCTCTACGTCGGCACCGGCGCCGGGATCATCCGCCCCGACCTCGCCGTGGGTGACGGGATGTATCGCTCCAACGACGCCGGCAAGAGCTGGACGCATCTCGGCCTGCGCGAGAGCCAGATGATCGCCTGGGTCGAGGTCGATCCAAAGAATCCCGAGCGGCTCTTCGTCGCCGCCCTCGGCCACCCGTACGGCCCGAACGCGGAGCGCGGCATCTTCCGCTCGACGGACGGCGGCGCCTCGTTCCAGAAGGTGCTCTACAAGGACGAATACACCAGCGGCAACGACGTGCGGATCGATCCGACCGACCCGAACATCGTGTACGCGGCGCTCTGGCAGCAGCAACAGCAGTTCATCGAAGGGCGCGACTTCAGCGGCCCAGGCGGCGGGATCTTCAAGTCGACCGATGGCGGCACGACGTGGCGCCAGTTGACGGAAGGGCTTCCCACGGTGGGGCAGGCCAACCTGGCGATGGCGCCGAGCAACCACCTGGTCCTCTACGCCACAGTGGCGCCAGCGGCCGGGCCAGCGCCGACGGCGCCGGCGGGCCCCGGCGGTGGCCGGGGTGGCGGCGCGGGCTCGATCACGCTGTTCAAGTCGGTCGACGGCGGGGAACATTGGTTCCCGGCCCAGCGCGACCCGAACGCCCCGGCCGGTGCCGCGGTCCCCGCCGCCGACCCCCGGCCCCTCGGGCGCATCGGCGGTGGCGACCTCCCGACCATCACCGTCGATCCGACCAACGAGAACGTCGTCTACAGCGCGTCGACCGTCTTCTGGCGCACCGAGGACGGCGGCCGGACATGGGCCGCTGTGCGCGGCGCGCCCGGCGGCGATGACTATCAGCGCAGCTGGATCAACCCGCTCAATCCGAACATCATCGGCGTCGTCGCCGATCAGGGCGCCGTGATCTCCGGCAACCGCGGACAGAGCTGGTCCAACTGGTACACCCAGTCGACGGCGGCGATGTATCACGTCACCGCCGACAACGCCTATCCCTACCGGCTCTGCGGCGGCCAGCAGGACTCTGGGTCGGCGTGCGTCGCCAGCTGGTCGAGCGACGGCATCATCACCTTCCACGACTGGCACCCGGTCAACATCCAGGAATACGGCATCGCCGCGCCCGATCCGCGGAACCCGGACATCGTCTTCGGCAGCTCGCGCAGCAACGTGTCGCGGTACGATCGCAAGACCGGGCAGACCACCAACGTCGGCCCCGACATGACCGGCTTCAACCGCAACGTGCGGACGATGCCGCTGCTGTTCTCGCCGGTGAATCCCGACGCGCTCTTCTACGCATCCAACGCGGTGTGGAAGACGCTCGACCGTGGCCACAGCTGGACGCGGATCTCGCCCGACCTCTCTCGCCAGAGTTGGGAAGTCCCTGCCACCGCCGGCAAGTATGCCAGCACCGTGACGCCAGCACCGCTCGGCACCATCACCGCGCTCGCTGCCTCGCCGCGCTCCGTGGCGATCCTCTGGGCCGGCACCGATGACGGCCTGATCCAGGTGACCATGAATGGCGGGACGACGTGGACGAATGTCACTCCGCCAGCCATCAAGCCGTGGACCCGGATCTTCAACATCGAAGCGGGCCACTTCGACAACCTCACTGCCTATGCGGCGGCCAACACCCTGCGGATCGACGACCTGAATCCGCACTTCTGGCGCACGCATGATGGTGGCAAGACGTGGCAGGAGATCAACACGGGGATCGCCCCGGGCGCGGTGGTCAACTCGATCCGCGAGGATCCCCGGGTGAAGGGGCTGCTCTACGGTGCCACCGACACGCAGGTATGGGTGTCGTTCGACGACGGTGACCATTGGCAGTCACTGCGACTCGACATGCCGGCGATTTCGGTGCGCGACATCAAGGTGAAGGACGACTCGACCTGCCACTGCGCCGACCTCGTCGCGGGCACCCACGGTCGTGGCTTCTGGATTCTCGACAACCTCACGCCGCTGCGCGAGGCCGCCGCCCTGCGTCAGGCGGCTGCGACCCAGTCGGCGCACCTCGTCAAGCCGATGACGGCGGTGCGGCTTCGCAACTTCATCAACGACCCGACGCCTTGGCCGCCGGAAGTGCCCGCCGGCGAGAGTGGCCCGGTCGGCGCGGTACTCGACTATTTCCTGCCGAAGGCTGCGAGCGGTCCCGTGACGCTGGAGATCCTCGACGCGACCGGTGCCGTGGTGCGGACCTACGCCAGCACCGACCCCGTCCTGAACCCTGATCCGGTGCGCGACCCGGCGGCCTACGTGGCGCTCTGTCAGCGGACACCGAACGCGCAGCACTGCGCCTTCCCACTCTACTGGCCCGCCGCCTCGACGGCGCTCTCGGCCCAGGCGGGGATGCACCGCTGGCTCTGGGACATGCACTACGATCCGATCGTGCCGGGTGGTGGTGGTGGATCGACTGGTGCGGTGCCGGGGCGGATGATGACCGTCGTGGGCGCGCCGTGGGCACCGCCAGGGCGGTACGTCGCACGACTCACCGTCGACGGAGCGCAATTCACCGAGCCGTTCACCCTTCGGCTCGACCCCCGTGTCACTACCCCAGCGCCGGCCCTGACGCAACTCTTCACGATGACGCGCACGCTGCGCAGCAAGGCTGTCGCCGCCCGCGCCGCGTGGACCGAGGCGCGGGCCCTCTCCGCCTCGCTGGCCCAGGCGGGAACGCCGGCCGCTGCCGCGCTCAAGGGGAAGGTCGACTCCCTCGCGCCCGCGCCGGTCGGTGGCGGCGCCGCTGGCGGACGGGGTGGTGGCGGACGCGGCGGTGCGGGTGCCGGTGCCACCCCGCCGGCGACGCTCGACGGCGTGAGCAATGCGCTGCATGCTGCCGCGCTGGCGATGCAGGGCGCCGATGTGGCGCCGACGGCCAACCAGCTCGCCGCTGCAGCCAAGGCGGAGCAGGCATATGTCGCGATCATGGCGCGCTGGACGGCGCTGAAAGCGGCGGCCCCGAAGCGATGAGTCAGGGCCCTTGGGAGACGCCGCGACTCCTGCTGCGGCACTTCACGCTGGACGACGGCGAGTTCGTGCTGCGCTTGCTGAACGAGCCGTCGTTCCACGAGTACATCGGCGACAAGGGGGTGCGCACCCTCGAAGGGGCGCACGGCTACCTCAGCAGCGGACCGATCGCCAGCTACGCGAAGCACGGCCACGGGCTGAACCTGGTCGTGCTGCGCGAGACGGCCGCGCCAATCGGCATGTGCGGGCTCATCAAGCGCGACACGCTCGAGGCGCCCGACATCGGATATGCCTTCGTCCCGGAGGCGTGGGGCGTTGGTTACGCGCGCGAGGCCGCGAGCGTGATCCTGGCATCGGCGTGGCAGGATTTCGGCTATGCCGCGCGTGCTGGCGATCACCAACGACCACAACGACCCGTCCCAGCGTCTCCTCGGCAAGCTGGGCTTCGTGGAGGAGGCGCCGCGGGTCTTGCAGGAGGGCGCGCCGCCGGTCCGGACCTTCGCGAAGGATCGCCCGGCCGACTGACCCGCGCCTGGGCTCAGTCGGTCGTGCCGATCACCCGCTCGATGCGCCGGTCCGGCACGAGCCAGATCAGCGCGACCACCACATACAGGGCGATGGCCGCCCAGACGCTCACGAAGGAGAGCGCGATCGCTGCGACGTAGCAGCCCACCGACACCTTCCCCTTCCCATCATCGCCGATCGCCTTCGCCAGCACCGAGTCACGGCCGTGCAGCCGCACGATCGCCTGCTGCAGGATCGTGTAGGCAATCGCCGCCATCAGCAGGATGCCGCCGTAGAGCGCCGTCGTGGCGGGGGCCAGGTGTGCCTCGCCCAGCCACGCCGTGCCGAAGGGGACCAACGACAACCAGAAGAGCAGGTGGAGGTTGGCCCAGAGGATGGTGCCATTCACGTGCTTCGTGGCCTGCAGCATGTGATGGTGGTTGTTCCAGTAGATGCCGAGGTAGATGAACGAGAGGACGTAGGAGAGGATCACGGGCAGGAGCGGCGTGAGCGCGGCGAGGGTCGCCTCGTGGGGCGGCCGCAGCTCGAGGACCATGATGGTGATGATGATGGCGATCACGCCGTCGCTGAAGGCCTCCAGGCGCTTGGTATCCACTAGGCGATGCCCTGCTTGATCGCCTTGCCGATCAGGTCGGCGAAGACGTCGATCTCGTCGGGCGTGGTGTAGACATTCGGCGTCACGCGAATCCCCGAGAACTCGGGGTGATTGATCGCGACCGTCACCACGCGATGCTTGTCGAGCAACCAGGCCGACAGCTTGCTGGCGTCGATCCCCTCGACCGAGAGCAGGGCAATCGCACCCGCCGTGGTTCCCTCGAGCGGCGTGGGGATGCGCACGCGTGGGCTCTCGGCCAGTAGCCGCTTTGCCCAGCGGTCTCGCAGGTAGCGCAGGCGCGCAATCTTCCGCTCGCTGCCGATGCCGCGGTGGAAGGCCAGCGCCGCGGAGATGGCGTTGTGATTGGCGGCGGGGTGCGTGCCGATCTCCTCGTACTTCCGGATGTTGTCGTTCATCGTGGCGGGGGCGGCCATCATCGGCCAGATGCCGCCGATCTTCGCCTTGCGCACGTAGAGGAAGCCGGTGCCGATCGGGGCGAGAAGCCACTTGTGAAGCGACGTGCCGTAGTAGTCCACGTTGAGCGCATCGCGCGTGAACGGGAAGTGCGCGTAGGCATGCGCGCCGTCCACAAAGACCTCGATCCCCTTCTCGTGCGCCATGTCGATCACCTGCTTCACCGGGAAGATCTGGCCGGTGAGGTTGGTGATGTGCGTCACCTCGATGATCTTGGTCCGCGGCGTGATCGCCTTCCGGAAGACGTCGACGAGATAGTCCGGCGTCGGGTTCTTCACGTCGAACGACACCTGCTTCAGCACGATCCCCTGCCGGCGGACCCGCTGCTCCCAGGTGGTGAGCATCCGGCCGTAGTTCTGGTTGGTGACCAGCACCTCGTCGCCCGGCTGCAGGTCGCGGCCGAGGATCAGCGTCTCGAGCGCCTCCGAGGCGTTACGGGTGATCGCCATCTCCTCCGTGTCGCAGCCGAAGTCGTGCGCCAGGTCGCGCCGCACGCTCTCGATGCGCGGCTCGAGCACCGCCCACATGTGGTGGACCGGCAGTTCGTTGCTGAAGCGAAGGTCGCGGATCATCGCCTCGAGCACGTGGCTCGGCGTGGGGCAAACGCCGCCGTTGTTCAGGTTCACCATGGTCCGGTCGGCGTCGAAGGCGCGCTGGATCTCGGTCCAGTACGCCTCGTCCTCGGCGGCGGCGAGCGGATCGCCAGAGGTGAGCCGGTCGGTGGCCCGCACGACCTGGCGCATCGCATCGTGGCGAAACATCGGCAGCGCGGCACCGGTGCCCATCAGGGTCCGGACGAAGTGGCGGCGCGAGGACATGGCGGCTCCGGCGAGGGGAGTTAGCGCGCGCCCTTGCGGGGAATCCGCTCGGCGCTGTTGGCGGCGTGCCAGGCATACGATGCCATGATCACGGCGTTCTTCATCAGGTCGTCCGCCTGAATTGTGTCGAAGAAGTCGAGGTTGGTGTGGCCACCCTGCCCCGGGGTCCGGTCCTGAAGGAACTGGAAGCCGGGGAGGCCGATCTCGTCGAAGGCGACGTGGTCGGTGCTGCCAAGGCTCTGGTTCGACACGGCGGTCATGCCAAGGTCCTTGAACGGCGACATCCACGCGGTGAGCAGCTCGCGCGCGCCCTCGTTCCCCTGCAGCATGATGCCGCGGTACTGCCCCGAACCGTAGTCCTGGTTGAAATAGGCCTGCAACTTCTCGAAGTCCGGCGTGGTGCCGACCTTCGGATCACGCGGATTGCCGAAGTGCTTGAGCACATAGGCGCGCGACCCCCACAACCCCTGCTCCTCGCCGCCCCACAACGCCACGCGAATGGTCCGGCGCGGCTTGGCGCCGATCGCCTTGAGGATGCGCGCCGCCTCGAGCGCCACCGCGACGCCGGAGGTGTTGTCACTCGCATTCGGCGAGGCGTGCCAGGTGTCGAAGTGGGCGCCGATCATCACCACCTCGTCCTTGAGGTCGCTCCCGGGGATCTCGCCGACGATGTTCATCGCCTGCTCGGATTGCTCGCCGATCCGGTTGCGAACCTCGACCTCGACCCTCACCGGAATGCTCCGCTGGAGAATCCGATACATCCGGTTGTAGTGCTCGGGGGTGACCGCCACCATCACCGGGGCCGCCAAGTCCCCCTCGCGCGACCACCGGTCGGTCGCGGACCCGGGGCGCGAGAAGCCGCGCACGGCCCCAAGCCAGCCGCTCTCGCACTGGAAGACCACCGCCACGCCCTCGGCCTTGTAGAAGGCCATCTTCTCGACGGCGGTCAGCACGTCGGGATTCCGGACGGCACGCGGCGCCGGGGCCGGTCGCGGCACGATGACCACGCGCTCCAGCGAATCCAGCTCCGCCTCCGTCCGACGCCGCACGCCATTGGTCATCGCCACGAGGTCGATCACCGCGGGCGGCGTGGCGAGAATGGCCATCCCGGCCAGCTTGCCACGGTAGCGCTCGAGGTCCTGCCTCGACTGGAGATCGACGATCATCGCCTGCACGACCTGCTTGCCGTCGGTGCCGGGCGTGTGCGCGAGCGGGTAGCCGACCATCGGCTGATAGTCGGGCTCGAGCATGTGGATCGAGACGTACTCGTTGTCCCAGGCCGCGCCGAAGTTCATGAACGGCTCCGCGGCCACATTGACCAGCCCGATCCGCTCCATCTCCCCGCGCACCCAGAGCTGCGCGCGCTGCATGTCCTTCGAGAGGGTCAGCCGGGCGCCAAGGACGTCGGCCATGTACCCCTCGAGGTCCATCACCCGGGAGCGCTGCAACCCCTCGGCGCGGATCTTCGCGACCATCGGCCAATCCACCGGCCCTGAATTCGCCGGAACCCCAGCAGCGAGCAGGGCGAGCGCGGCGGCCACCAACGGGCGGAAGCGGGCGAGCATGGGGGGACCTCGGTTGGGCGACGGTGGGGGAAGCCAGAAAGGTAACCCGTAAAAAGTGACCAGTAACCCGGGAGGGGGGTCACTGGTCACTGGTCACTGGTCGCTGGTCGCTTCTCGCTTCTCGCTAGAACCGCCAGGTCACCGCCGCATACGTCTGCACCGACGCCGAAGCCGTTCCGGACTCGCGGTAGGTGGAGAGCATGATGTAGAGCGAGCGGCCCACGGCGACGTCGAGGTCACCACCGGCCCAGGTGAGGCGGGTGGCAGGGAGGCCGGCCGAGGGCATGAGACTGGTTCGGACACCGGCGTTGAGCGAGAGGCGGACGGCCTGCCCGGGGGCGACTTCGACCGCCACGGACGAGAGCCGCCCTTCGGTGATCGCGCCGGTGTACTGGGTGGTGCGGGCACGGAGGCCGAGGCCGAGGGGCGTCAGTTGCGTCGCCGACGCGGAAGCGGTGAAGGCCTGGGACTTCCCTTCCGAGCCCCCGCCACTGGAGCGGATGTCGCTGCTCAACCGGAAATGACGCGAGGGGCGCAGCGAGACTTCGCCCCACTGGCCCTGCCGCAGCGCGTCGTCAAAGGCAATTTCGGGATTGACGAAGTCGCGGTAGAGGCGGACGCTGCGGCGCGAGTCGAGGCCGCCCGAGATCGACAGCGCTCGGCTCATGCTCACCTGGGCGGTCAATACGGTGGAGGTGAAGGTCGCGAATGACCCCTCGGCCTGCCGCTTCCAGCCGCGATTGACGTCGATCTCCTCGGCGGCGTAGATCGAGACCACCCGCGTGTTGAGCGTCCCGCGCAGGTACGCGAACTCGCGATCGATTTCGCCGCGATTGTAGGAGCCGATGGCGCCGACCGTCGCACTCCACGGCGATGCACTCCCCTGGGCGCTGTGCCGCTGCAACCAGAGCCCGGCCTCGGTGGTCGCCGCCGACGGCGCGAAGCTGCCGCCATCGGGCATGGTGCCAACGAGGCCGCCGCCGCTCCACTTGCTGCCATTCACGTCGAGGGCAACGCCATCGAAGATGCCGATCGGCGAGAGGACGGTCGCGAACTGGCGACCCATGGCGAGTCGGGTTCCGGTCGGCGAGCTCTGCCGGATCAGCGCCGCCTGGTAGACGCGGGTCGCCCCGGCTGGTGCCGAGGTGGCGGATGACGAGCCGCCGGTGACACTGGTGCGCTGCATCCGCACATCGACGGCAAGTCCCATCGATGACCCGCCGATCTGTGCGCCGTCGAGCCGCAAGTCGACCGACGGCTGCCGCAGGGTGCTGCCACCAGGCTGATTGATCGTCAGGTAGCGGAGTCCGACCCGCCCGCGCACTGGGGACCGACGAGTCCCCGCACGCGTGACGGGCCGGCTCCCCGCGGCGGTGAGCGTGGTTGGCACCTGTTCCACCACGACGGGGACATAGGAGACCGAATCGCCCACCGTGATTGCGCTGCTGCTCCGAGTGACCGCGCAGGCGGTGCGGCTCGAGGAGACGAAGCTCGCGGAGAGTTCGCCGATCGTCTGCCCGGCGCGCACGACCGTGAAGATCGTCCCTTCCTTGACGCCCTGCTTGCTGCCGACCTCCAGATAAATGGTCGAACCGCTGACGTAGGTCACCGCCGCCCAGCTCCGCGGAGGACCGGGAGGCGGCGTGACCAGGGTCTTCGCGGGCTCGGCCGCGGGCTTCGTCGCGGTGCCTTTGGCGGCGGAGGCCGGCGTGGGCTTCGGTGCACTCTTCGGGGTCGTCTTCGGCGTCTTCGTGATCTGCGCAGTGAGGCACACCGAGGGGAGTCCGAGACCGAGGATCACCATCGCCACCACCCTGAAGTGGCTCCGTCGATTGCTCATGAGCGACCCCGCGGGTGACAGGAGTAGCAGGCGGTCGCGACGTACTGATACCCGCTCCGCCCGCGATGCTCGGAATCGGTGCTGGTGCGCGAATGGCAGCCCGAGCTCATGCAGGTGTACACCGCGTAGTTGCCCGGGGCCGTGTGGCAGGTGGCACAGCTCGCCCAACGCCCGCGGTGGTTGCCCGAATAGATCGGGAAGTAGGGGCCGTCGTGGTCGAACGTCGCACCCTGCCAGCGCGTCGTGGTGTGGCAGGTGGCACAGGTCGTCGGGAACGCCGACCCCGAGTGCGACGGATTGGTCGCCGAGGTGTAGTCCTGCTGGTGGCAGGAGATGCAGGTCGCCGGCAAGCCGCGATAGACGTTGTTCAGGTGGCACGTGGCACAGCTGGTCGTGATGTGCGCGCCGGTCAGCGGGAACGCAGTCGTGCCATGGTTGAAGGTCGCCCCCTCCCACCGCGTCGTCGTGTGGCAGGTCGTGCAGGTCGTTGAGAAGCCGGCCGCGGCATGCGGGGGCGTCGTGGTCCGACTGAAGTCCGTCTGGTGGCACGAGATGCAGGTCGTCGGCTTGCCGCGATAGACACCGTCGGCGTGGCAGCTCGCGCAGCTCACGGCCTGGTGGGCCCCGGTGAGCGGGAATTGCGTCGTGCTGTGATTGAACGTCGCGCCAAGCCACTGGGTGGTGGTATGGCAGGTGGTGCAGTCGGTCGAGTAGCCGGCCGCCGCGTGCGCCGGGGTCCGGGTCGCGTCGTAGTTGGTGCGGTGACACGACACGCAGGTGGTCGACTTCCCGGCATAGACGCC
Source organism: Gemmatimonadota bacterium (assembly GCA_016704275.1). NCBI lineage: Bacteria > Pseudomonadati > Gemmatimonadota > Gemmatimonadota bacterium. Next base: position 64,706 of record JADJAK010000009.1, on the reverse strand, counting down.
ATCGGCGTGACAGGACGCGCACGTCGCCGTGAGATGGCCGCCGGTCAGCGGGAACCGCGTGGTGCTGTGGTTGAAGGTCGCACCCTGCCACCGCGTGGTGGTGTGACAGGTGGTGCAGTCGGTGGAGTAGCCTGCCGCGGCATGTGCCGGCGTCCGCGTACCGTCATAGTCAGTGCGGTGGCACGAGACGCAGGTCATCGACTTGCCGCGGTAAACGTTGTCGGCGTGGCAGGAAGCGCACGACGCCGCCTGGTGACCGCCAGTCAGCGGGAATCGCGTAGTCCCGTGGTTGAAGGTCGCGCCCTGCCACCGGGTCGTGGTATGGCAGGTGGTGCAATCGGTTGCGAAACCTGCGGCCGCGTGCGGCGGCGTGGTGGTGCGCGTGAAGTCGGCCTGGTGACACGACAGGCACGCCGTCGACTTGCCCCGATAGACGCCATCGGCGTGACAGGAGGCGCACGTCGCCGTGAGATGGCCACCGGTCAGCGGGAAGCGGGTCGTGCTGTGATTGAAGTTGGCGCCGAGCCACTGCGTCGTCGTGTGGCAGGTGGTGCAGTCGGTCGAGTACCCCGCGGCCGCATGGGCCGGCGTCCGGGTGGCGTCATAGTTGGTCCGGTGACACGAGATGCACGTCGTCGGCTTGCCCCGGTACACGCCATCGGCGTGACACGACGCGCAGGTCGCCGTGAGGTGCCCGCCGGTCAGCGGGAAGCGGGTCGTGGTGTGGTTGAACGTCGCGCCGAGCCACTGGGTCGTGGTGTGACAGGCGGTACAGTCCGTCGTGTACCCCGCCGCCGCATGGGCCGGGGTCCGGGTGGCATCGTAGTTGGTGCGATGGCACGACACGCAGTTCTGCGACTTGCCGCGGTACACGCCGTCGGCGTGACACGAGGCGCAGGTCGCGGTGAGGTGTCCGCCCGTCAGCGGGAATTGCGTCGTCGAATGGTTGAACGTCCCCCCCTGCCACCGGGTGGTGGTATGGCAGGTGGTGCACTCGGTCGAGAAGCCGGCGGACGCGTGCGGCGGGGTCCGCGCCTGATCGAAGCTCTGCCGATGGCAGGAGACGCAGGTCATCGACCGGCCGCGGTAGACGCCATCGGCATGGCACGACGCGCAGGTCACCGCCTGGTGCCCGCCGGTCAGCGGGAAGCGGGTGGTGTTGTGATTGAAGCCGGCACCGAGCCAGGCCGTCGAGTTGTGGCAGCTGGCGCAGTCGGTGGAGTAGCCGGCCGCCACGTGCGGCGGCACGGTCGTGCGGTCGAAGTTCTGCCGGTGACACGACACGCAGGTCATCGCCTTCCCCTTGTACACGCCGTCAGCGTGGCAGGAGGCGCAGGTCAGCGGCTGGTGTCCACCCGTAAGCGGGAAGCGCGTCGTCGTGTGATTGAACGGCGACCCGAGCCAGCGACTGGTCGTGTGGCAGGTGGTGCAATCGGTCGAGAAACCGGCCGCGCCGTGCGGCGGCGTCTTGGTCTGGTCGAAATTCGGGCGATGGCAGGAAACGCAGCTGGTTGCCTTCCCCTTGAAGACGCCATCGGTATGGCAGGCGGCGCACTGCGTCGCCTGGTGACCACCGGTCAGCGGGAAGGTGGTCGTATTGTGGTCGAAGGTCGCCCCGCGCCATACCGTGGTGGTGTGGCAGGTGGTGCAATCGGTGGAGAAGGCGGCCGCGCGGTGCGCCGGCATCGTGGTCTGGTCGAACTGCGGCTGATGGCAGGAGATGCAGGTCGTCGGCTTGCCGCGATAGACACCGTCCGCGTGACAGCTGGCGCACTGGGTCGCCGAGTGCGCCCCCGTCAGCGGAAACTGGGTCGTCTGGTGGTCGAACGGGGCGCCTCGCCAGGCGGTCTCGCTGTGGCAGGTGAGGCAGTTGGTGGGGAACCCCGCGGCCGAGTGCTTGGGCGCCGCCGCCTTGTCGTAGTCCGCGCGGTGGCAGCTGATGCAGGTCGACGGACGATTCGCGAACTGGGGCTGCCCGGCGCTGGTCGGGGTGTGACACGCCTCACAGGCCGTCGCCACGTGCGCCCCGCGGAGCGGAAAGCGATTCTCCTCGTGCAGGCGGGAGAGCCGCGCCTGGTCGGTGAAGCTGCGCGTGGTATGGCATCGCGCGCACTCGGTGCCGAGCTCGCTGCGGTGGACGTCCTGATGGCATGACGCGCAGGTGGCCTTGGTCTTCGAGAACTCCAAGGTCGTATGGCAGGCGGTACACGTCGCCGTCGCGTGCGCCCCGTCGAGCGGAAAGGTCCGCTCGGCGTGCCGGTACGTGGCTGCGATCCGCACCGGCTTCCACCCCTCGGGACGATGGCAGGTGGCGCAGGCCCCGATCGCCGGACCGTGCGGATTGGCGCCGGACTGCGCCGGGGCGCGGCCAACGAGGAGCGACAGCAGCACCACGGCGGCCGACAGGCCGCGCAGCAAGACGCGTGTCATTGCACCCCTCCGGCCGGCTTGGCCTTGTGACAACTCTCGCAGCTCGTGGCGACGGGCCGATAGATCACCCGTGCGGTTCCACCAACCTGCTCGGTGCGATGACACTTGGCGCAGGGAACCGTGGCATGTGCCCCCTTGAGCGAAAACGCCGATTGCTGTTCATGATCGAAGCGGAGCGTCCCGACAAAGCGATCGCTGGTGTGGCACGCCTCGCACCGGCCCTTGTCGGCCCTCGCGTCGAACTGCGTGCCGTGCGGAGTCTGATGGCAGCTGGCGCAGCTGGTGCCCTTCGGCACGCCCAGCGCCACCCGTGGCATCGTCCTGGACGCCCCGACGAGCGACGCCCGGCCCGTCGCAACGCCGCTCGACGCCGGCAGTCCGCTGTGACACTCTCGACAGGGCACCGCGCGATGGGCGCCTTCGAGGGCAAACGAGAACCGCGCATGCGATTCCATCCCGACCGTCGACGGGCGGAACGTCGTCGCCGAGTGGCAGTCGCCGCAGGTGAGGGTCGTGTCACGACGGCGCGTCTCGCCGGCAATGGCGTGCGGATCGGCGTGGCACGCGGCACAGCGGGTCTCTGGCAGTTTGAACCGGAGGCCAGCGGTACCGAGCGCGGTCGTCTTCGCGAAGGTCGGCAGGCCGCTGCGGGACGCCGAGTGGCAATCCGTGCAGGCAATCGCCGCGTGCCGTCCCTCGAGGGGCAGTGTCGTCGTGCTGTGCGTGGCCCGATCGTACCGGAGCTCCTTCCAGCCGAGATCGCTGTGGCAGCTCTCGCACGCCGTCCCGGGGAGCTGCGCGCCGTGTGCGTCGACGTGGCACGACGTGCAGGTGGCGAAGGCGACCCGCAGGTGCGTCACGCTTGCCGCCGCGGCAGCCCCGGGCGCCTTGGTCGCCTTGTGGCAGGAGGCGCAGGGGACCACGCGATGCTTGCCGCCGAGCGGGTACCGCGCCGTGCCGTGCTGGGCCACGGTGAAGGTCGATGGGGCGAAGCCTTCGACGCGATGGCAGGCGGCGCAGTCGACCACCGCGCCGGCCAGCGTCGCCTCCCCGGCATGCCGGTCGGCATGGCAGGAGGTGCAGGTGGTGGAGACCGGTCGTGGCTTCGCCATGTCCCGCCCGTGACATGCGTCGCAACCCACCTGGCGATGCTTGCCAAGGAGTGGGTAGCGAGTCAGCGAGTGGTTGAAGCCGCGACGATCGAGCACATCAAACCCCTGCGTAACGTGACAATCACTGCATTTCGATGACAGCCGTCCCTTGTGCGGGTCGGCATGGCAACTCGAGCATTCGGCGAACGGCAGGGGGCGGTACAGGGGGTTCCGCTTCCCCGTGGCATCCGGTGCAATACGGAGTGTCGGCGCGAGGTGACAGGCGTTGCAGGTCACCTGCTCATGGGCCCCCGTCAGACGATATCGGGAATTCATGTGATCAAATTTCGGGGCCGGATCCCATGCTTCGGCGGTGTGGCATTTCTCGCACTTCGGCCCCAGCGACTTCTGGTGCGGGTCGTCCGTGGCGTGGCATGACGCGCAGGCCGTCTCCAGCCCCATCCACCCCGGTGATCCCTTTCGCGGCGAGATCAGCGCCGCCGGGTCGGTCCGGTACTTCGCCACGTGACACTTGGCGCAGGCGAGCGGCGCATGCTTCCCCTCCAACGCCCACCCCGCGCCGCGGTGATCGAAGCGGTCGCGGCCGCCGGCCGGCCAGGCGATCATCGCGAACTCGCGACCGGCATGGTCCGGATGGCACGACGCGCAGCTCTTCCCCGACGTCTTCGCCTCGCGCGCGTGATACCCACGCCCCTGCGACACCAGCAGCGTCACTTCCTTGTGGCAACTCAGACAGAGTCGTGGCATCGCGTCCTTCGCGGGGCCATGGCACTGCGAGCACTTGGTCGCCCCTTCGAGCGCCTGGTGCGCCTTCGCCAGCGCACCCGGCGAGATCTGCGCATCCACTCGTCCCGGCAGCAACAGAACCACCAGCCCAAGCCACCGAAGCCAGCGCAATCAGCTCACCTTCTCGACGTCGCGAGGGATCGGCACGTCCTTCTGCACGATGCGCACGCCGATCTGCTCGAGGAATGCAAACGGCGCATCACCACCGATCCGGATCACCACGTCATCGTTCGGGATGATCATCGCGCCGGCCGGCCCCTCCAGGACCGCCACCTCGGCGCGCACCTCGCGCAGCTGCGTCTGCAGCAGCAAGGTGATCCGCCCGGCCGCCACCGCCCGATCGAGCTTCTCCTGATTCCGCGGCTTGATCCGTGGGAACGACTCACCACGGTAGGAGAGCTGCACCGTGGTGCCATCCTGATTCCCGAGACCCACTGCTGATTCGATCGCGCTGTCGCCGCCACCGACCACCAAGACCCGCCGCCCGGCGAACTGCTCCATCTCGACGATCTCGTAGACGACCTTGCTCAGTTCCTCGCCGACCACGCCGAGCTTCCGCGGTGAGCCACGGCGCCCCATCGCGAGCACCACGCGGCGCGTCCGATAGCGGCCGGCCGACGTCTCGACGTCGAAGAGCGTCCCTTCGGGCGTGACCTTCAGGACGCGCTCACCGGTGCGCACCTGGAGCCCGCTGCTCGCCACGATGCTCTCCCACGCGCGAAGCAACGCCTCCTTGGAGGTGTCCGCGACCCAGAGGTTGCCGTAGAGCGGCATCTGGATCGGTTCCGCGAGCAGCAACTTGTGGCGCGGATATTTCCGCACACTCTCCGACAACGAGCCCTGCTCGACCATCACGTACTTGAGCCCGCTGCGGATCGCCTCGACACCGGCGCTGAGGCCGGCCGGACCGCTGCCAACGATCAGCACGTCGACCGCATCGCGTTCGTCGGCCGTCGCCGGTGCCAGCGTCGACGCGATGTGTTCGACCGCCAGTCGGCCCTCGTTCACGGCGTTCTTGATGAGCCCGCGTCCGCCGAGTTCGCCGACGATGTAGAGGCCGGGGAGATTGCTCTCGAAGTTGGCATTGACCAGCGGGACCGAGACCCGGTTCACCGCCGCGCCCGTCGTCACCAGGATGCCACCGACCGGGCAGGCCGCCACGCATTCGCCGTGGCCCTTGCACAGCGCGTCATCCACCACCGCAAGCTTCTTGTGCATGGTGATCGCGCCCGGCTCCGGGCAGGCGTCCACGCACGTTCCGCAGCCGACGCAGACATCGGCTCGCACCATCGCCTTGGGCGCCCCGCTCCCGGCCGCGAGCTCCCCCTCGACGACCGGCGCCGAGACCAGTTCGTAGGCCTGCTGCGGCGCACCGCACTGACGGCACCGCATCGCCCCGACGTGGAGCGCCGTGCCGCACCGCGGACAATTCGGCATCATGGCCGACCCGCCGCCGGCCTTCGCCGTTGCGCGCAGGTGCATGCGGATGGCGAGCCCGGTGATCAGGACGAAGGCGAGGAGGGTCGCGAGGGATTCCATGGTCGCGGCCTAGTACCGCACCACGCCGACGGCGAGGACGACGACGATGTGGATGATGACCGCAACCATTGCCGTCACCGCGAAGGGACGGTGAGCCACGTGCCAGAACCGGAAGACCCGATGGGTCGCCTCGAGCATGCGCGACTGCTGCTCCAGCGACATCTCCTGCGACGCCAGGCGCACCGCCTCGCCGAGCGCAGCCTTGCTCAGCGGCCGGCCGGCAGGCGCGACACCGGCCCACCGGCGCTGCAGCTCCGAGGTGCGGCGCCACCGCGTGAGATCGTCGGCGAGCAGTCGGAGGAAGATCTTGCCGAGGCTCTGTTCGGCCTCCACCGGCGCCCCGACCGCAAGCGTGCGTTCGACCACGTCGACGCCGAGTCCGGTCGTCTCGGCCAGCTCACCGATCAATTCGCGCCGCCGCCCGGCGACTTCCTCGCGCGTCAGCTCGACGCCATTCCGGGCGCGCGGAATCCGGACGTAGAGGTAGCGGCCGATCACGCCGCTGGCGATCACGACCATCATCGAGAGGAGCCCGAGTCCGATCACGCCATCGGCGCGCCAGGTCGCATGAATCGCCAACAGGAGGGGCATCGCCAGGGCCGTGGCGACGTGAACATCCATCCATTTGCCGAGCGAGCCGAGGAAGGCGAGGCGCTTGTACTTCTTCCGGAGCGGGTAGAGCCAGAGGAAAATGAAGATCGCGACCGCGATGATCCCGGCGGTCAGGCCGACGGTCCCCGACGGGCGGAGCATGGCGTGCCACGGATGGCGAACCCGCTCGGCCATCGGTTCCAGGTAGTACGGGGCACCGATCAGGTTCACGGCAGCCAACGGCAACGCCACGCCAAAGGTCCAGCCCCAGATCTTCCAACGGCCCCGGCGCGCAGCGTCGGTCGCTGACGGCGTTGGCGTCGGCCGGCCCGCGGTGCTCGGGGGAGCATCGACCGCCGTCGATACTTGAGGCGCCCGGACCAGTTCAGGGTGGCGGGGCATCTCGTAGGCGGGGTGGAGTTGACGAGCCGGTTCGGTCATCCCTTCCCTCAGATCGTGCATCGAGTCGGCGAGGGGTTCGCCGACGTGGTTCTGTCCGGTCAGTTACGGAGGCAACAACCCGCGAGTATCGGAATCGGTGTGCATTCTTTGTACACTTGTACGCAAAGCAGATTGCGGGCCGAATTTCAGCGTGCCCCGTGAATGATTCAGGTCAATCAGTTGATGCGGCGGAGGCCCATTGCACCATTCATCTTCGACATCCTGTCCCCAGTGCGGCGCATCGGTCCACGGCAAATTCTGCGAGAGCTGCGGCACGGCAATCGCCGAATCGGCGTGTCGGCAATGCGGCATCGTGGCGGCGCCGGGTGCGATGTTCTGCGCGAATTGTGGGACGAGTTTCGGTGGTGACGCGCAACCGTCGGCCCCCGACACACCGAGCGTGGTCACCGCGCGCGGGACGCGCAGCTGGACCATACCGGCGATGATCGGGGTCGCGGCGATTGCGGCGTTGGGGTGGGCCGCATCGCGTCCGAGTCCAACCGTCACCAGCGGTGAGACCACGTCGCCGAGTGGTGCCGTGGTATCGGATGGCACCCCGCCAGATCTCTCGAACCTCAGTCCCCAAGAGCAATTCCTGCGATTGGCCGATCGGATCCAGGCGTCGGTGCAGTCGGGCGACACCGCCACCGTCGTCCGGTTCTTCCCGATGATGGAGCAGGCCTTCACCAATCTCCCGACCGCCGATCGCAACAACGATTTGCGCTTTCACCTCGCCTTGCTGCGTGCGCAGGTCGGTCACTTCCCTGGTGCAGTGGCGCAGGTCGACACGATCGTCGCCAGCGCGGAGAATCACCTCCTGGTCGACTATCTCCGCGCCCTCATCGCGGACTATCAGGGGAACGTCGCTGCCGGGCGCGCGGCGCGACTCGCGTTCCGACAACACTTCGATACCGAGGTCGCGTTGAAGCGCCCCGAGTACCTGGCCCACCGGTCTCTGCTCGACGACTTCCTGAAGACGACGCCGACGAAGTAGCGGGCAATAGCGCGAAGGGCTGATCAATAAGTGACCAGCAAAGTGTATTGAAAATCGACACTTTTGGCGGCCTGGCGAGAACCTACTCTCACCAGGCCGTTCGTCGTTCCCTCCGGAGAACTTCGGACCATCCCCTCACCGCCCACCCCGCCGCGGTAGTACCCTTCCTCCATGATCCCTGCCCACGAAGCCCTCGCCCGACTCCGGGCCGGCAATCTCCGCTTCAACACCAGCGTCAGCGGCGGCGCGCCGGTGCTCCACCAGGCGCGCCGAGCGGAGCTGACCGAGGGTCAGGAGCCGTTCGCCATCATCCTCGGCTGCGCCGATTCCAGGGTCCCGGCCGAGATCGTCTTCGACCAGGGACTCGGCGATCTCTTTGTGATCCGGGTCGCCGGCAACATCGTCGCCCCCTCGCTGGTCGGGAGCGTCGAGTTCGCGGCCGAGCGGTTTCACACCCGGCTGGTGGTGGTCCTGGGCCATTCCCAGTGCGGAGCGATCGTGGCGACCATCGAGGAACTGCAGCACCCCTCGCCGAGCTCAACCCACTCGCGCAACATCCGGGCGATTGTCGACCTGGTGCGGCCGTCGGTCGAGTCGCTCCTCGACACGCCGCTCGCGCAGGACCACGACGCCCTGGTGGCCGAAGCGGTCCGCGCCAACATCCGCGCCTCCGCCGACCACTTGCGTCATGGCTCGGAGATCCTGGAACAGTTGATTCGGGAGGATGGACTGCTGGTCGTGGGCGCGGAGTATTCGCTGGAGACCGGGGTGGTCACCTTTTTCGATGGGATGCCGGAGCTACCCGCCGCCGCAGGGCGCGGCGGCGGCGGGGGCTAGCCCTTCCGGCCGCTGGCCGGATCGCCCCGGTCGGCGATGATCCCCGGCTCGCTGCCCATGTGCTCGCCCAGCCACGCCAGCAACTGGCGGTCGATCTCGGCCTCGTCCTGATCCGCCAGCTCCGGCATGACCGTCCAGCGCTTGCCGGCGGCCATCAGCGCCCAGGTGGGGGGCACCTCGGGGTGATTGCGCGACGGATTGGCCCGCTGACCCTCACAGGTGACGAAATGGTATTCGCGCCCGCCAAGGGTCAGGCGACGCTGCAGGGTCTTGTAGGCGCTCATGCGAACTCACTCGTGCCGGGGACGAAGGACGGCAAAGTGGCCGCAGGGGAAAGCTAAGCGGGGGTACCCGGAATCGAGCCTCCGGCGGCGGATTGGCCCCTCCACCGCTGGCGCGTTCTTCGGGGCCGGACTTATCCTTTAGCTCTCAACCCTCTCCGGCCCGAGGCCTCCAGCTTGGCCGATACCACCCTCGAACGACTGCAGACCCACCTCGCCGATCGCTATGCGTTCGAGCGGGAGCTTGGCCGTGGGGGCATGGCCACGGTCTTCCTGGCCCGCGACATCAAGCACGACCGCAAGGTGGCCGTGAAGGTCCTCCACCCGGACCTCTCCGCCTCGATCGGCGGCGAGCGCTTCGAGCGCGAGATCCGGGTAGCCGGGCGCCTGCAGCACCCGCACATCCTCGGGATGTATGACTCGGGCGTCTCCGACGGGCTGCTCTACTACGTCATGCCGTTCGTCGAGGGGGAGTCGCTGCGCGACCGGCTCGACCGCGAGGGCCAGCTCTCCGTCGAGGATGCGCTGCAGATCACGCTCGAAGTGGCCGACGCCCTCGAGTACGCCCACAAGCAGCAGGTCATCCACCGCGACATCAAGCCGGAGAATGTTCTGCTCAGCGGCGGCCACGCGCTGGTGGCCGACTTCGGCATTGCCCGCGCCGTCGAGGATGGCGCGCAGCAACTGACGCAGACCGGCATGGCCCTCGGCACGCCGACCTACATGGCGCCGGAACAAGGGATGGGCGAGAAGGTCGGCGTCACCGCCGACATCTACTCGCTCGGCTGCATGCTGTTCGAGATGCTCGCCGGCGAGCCGCCGTTCAGCGGGAAGAACGCCTCGGCGATCCTCGCGAAGCACGTGATGGAGCAGGTGCCGTCGCTCCGGATCATCCGGCAGTCCGTACCCGAGGAAGTCGAGTACGCGATCTTCTGCTCGCTGGGGAAGTCGCCGGCCGATCGGCCCCAGAGCGCGGCGGCGTTTGCCGCCCTGCTGGTCGCGGCGCCGATGCCGGCGGGCGCAACGTCGACCCGCATGATGACGATGCGGCACACGACCGCGCGCCGCACCACCAGCGGGATGACGAGCGCCTTCGGGGTCGCCGCTCCGATGCCGGTGCCGCTCTGGAAGCGGCCGATGGTGCTCGCGATCGCGCTGCTGGTCTTGGTTGGTGGAGGATTCGGGGCGTACAAGCTGACGGCGGGTGGCAAGCCGGTGCCGCTGGCCGACAGCGGCGGGCTGTCCAAGAAGCGGATCGCGGTGCTCTACTTCCAGACTGGCGATTCACTCGCCACGCTCGCCGATGGTTTGACCGAAGCGCTGATCGAGAACCTGAACACCATCCCGAGCCTCGCCGTGATCTCCGCGGGTGGTGTCGGCCAGTATCGCGGCAATGACTCGATCCCGCCCGAGGACATCGGCAAGGCGTTGAACGCGGGGACGCTGGTCAGGGGACGCTCGACCAGCAGGGCGACAAGACGAAGATCACGATCCGGTTGATCGACGGCAATTCCGGCGTCGACTTCGGCGACCCCAAGAGCTTCACGGTCGATGGCCGCAACTTCGCGGCGGTGCGTGATTCGACTGTGACCGAAGTGGCTACCCTGATCCGTGAGCGCATCGGCGGCGAAGTGCTGCTGAAGGAACAACGCCGAGCCACGTCGAACAACGACGCGTGGTTGTTGGTGCAGCGCGCCGAGCGGCTCCGGAAGCAGGCAGCGGCCACGAAGGGTGACAGTGCGTTGCTGATCCGCGCCCAGGCCGACACGCTGTTCGCGCAGGCGGAGACGCTCGACCCGAAGTGGCCCGACCCGATCATCGGACGGGCCCGGCTGGCGTACGAGACCTCACGGCGGAATGCCGACCCGCTCGAGGCAAAGGCGCCGATCGACGCGGGCCTCGCGCACATCAACCGGGCGCTGGCGCTGCAGCCGCAGGACCCGAACGCGCTCGAGTTGCGCGGGAACCTGCAGTACTGGCGCTACCTCGTGAAGGTCGACGCCGAGAAGGAGAAGCAGTCGGCGTTGCTCACGGCGGCGCGCGCCGACCTCGAGAAGGCGACGGAGCTCAACCCCAATCAGGCCGGGGCGTGGGCGTCGCTCTCACACCTCTACTACGCGATTCCGGAAGTCTCACCCGCGGACATCTACCGGGCTGCCGAGAAGGCATGGGAGGCCGACGCCTTCCTCAGCAACGCGCAGGTGGTCTTGAACCGGCTCATCCTCGCGTCGTATGACACGGAGGAGTGGACAACTGCCACGCGTTGGTGCGACGAGATGCAGCGCCGCTACCCCGCCTCGTCCCAGGCGCCGCGCTGCAAGCTCTACCTCGAGACGTCGAAGAAGAAGGAGTGGGACGTCCCGCTCGCGTGGAAGCTGGCCGACTCGATCACGGCGATGGCGCCGAAGCCGCAGCAGCAGTTCGAGCGCTTCAAGAGCGACCTGCTGGTGGCGGCGGTGCTCGCGCGCGCCGGCCTCGGCGACAGTGCCAAGCGGGTGGTCGACCGGTCGCGCGGCAACCCGGACATCGACCCCAATCTCGAACTGCCACAGTTCGCGGCCTTCGTCGGCGCGCTCCGCGGCGACACGACGGCTGCCCTGGCCGACCTGAAGACCTATCTGTCCAAGAGCGACGATCGGCGGAAGGCGCTCGCGGCCTACCCGGGGTGGTGGTATCGCCCGATCGCCGAGACTCCCGGTTTCAAGAAGCTGCTCGCCAACTAGCCGGCACCGGCCAGCGGATCCCACGGCGCCCCACCCCCCACCGGGTGGGGCGTTTGGCATCCGGGACCCGGGAAATGCCCCGTCGCGACTGGCCCACAGGGGTGTAACGCGTGCGCAACACCATTGCGGACCTTTCGACTGTGGCGTATATCAATCGCCATTGGGGGTGGCAGGATGAATCGCCGCGGCGGCACGCTCGGCGTCCATCCCACCGCACTCCCTTCTGATTCCCCCTGGAGGCGTCGTGTTCCGTTCCACCCGGTTGCCGCTGCTCGCGGTGCTGTTGTTTGCCACGGCATGCGGAGACTCCGCCTCGCTGGCCGATCAGGCCACTGGCGCCGTCCCGACGCGCGGCCGCGCGGCGGACGCTGCCGCGTGCACGGCGGACCCCGTGCAGATCCAGGGCGCACTGTCGAGCGGCTTCTCGTCGCTCGCCAACAGCTTCACCGCCACGAGCACCTGGAACGCCGTCGTGCAGGCGACGAACGCGAACAATGCGACGCTGGCCAAGGCGAAGGCGTTCGAGTTGGTCGACTTCCTCCTCGCCAACGACGCGAACCAGCAGGTGGCGCTGTCGCCGGCGACCCTCGCCTCGGTGCTGAACCAGATCTTCTGTTACGTCGGCATCGACGCCGGGATCGCGAACCCCAAGGAGACGTGGGTCGTGCACGTCGGCGACCCGATGACCACGCTGCAGACGCTGGACCGCCAGTCCGGAGCCCAGTTCCCGCCGGATGCGGTCGTCGAGAACACCATCGTGACGGCGCGCCGGCTCACTGACCCGAACGCCCTCACGACGCCGCTCGACAAGTACGCGTTCATCTATGAGTGGACGGTGTCGCCTGCCCAGACGCTGAAGCCGGGCACGAAGGCGATCGTCGGCGTCTGCCCGGATCCCGTAGAACTCATCAACGTGCCGGCGAATGAAATCGACTCGCTGCTGGCGCGGCTGGTGCTCGGCCACCAGAAGAACCCGGCCACCTTCGAGGTGCTCCCGCGCGTCAACATTCCGCCGGAGATGACGCTCGCGTGCGGAGCGATCACCTCGGCCGCGATGCCGTCGAGCTGGGGTGGTCGGCTCCTCGACGCGCTGGCGAGCGTGGTGCGCCCCGCACCGCTCGCCGCTGCCGGTCGCCTCGCGGGCAGCGGCGGCATCGGCGGCGCGACCAGCGAGTTCTCGCCGTTCGAGCCGGTTGACCCGCAGCTCTTCGCCTCGGGCGGCGTCGGCGGGTCGACCAGCGAGTTCGTCCGCGACGCCCTCCTCGTGACCACGATCGATGGCACCGTCGGCACGACCCGCACCGGCGCGGGCCTCCCGACGATCACGGTCAAGACCCGCCAGGGGACGCCGATTCCGGGCGTCACCGCCGCCTGGACGACGGCACCGTCCACCGTGGCGCCCTACAGCGCGAAGCCGGGCAACGCCTCGGTCTGCGGCGCCGACGCCGCCACCAACGCCGCCGGGACTGCGGCCGTCGGCTGCATCAATTTCGGCACGACGTCCGACCTCCGCACCGCGTACACCAAGCTGACTGCGACGCTCACGCCACCGGCCAACCTCGACCCGACCGTGATCGAGTTTGTCCCGGAGGTGCCGAGCTGGCTGATCGCCGCGTATGGGGCAAGTAGCCTCGTCTTCACCCAACCGGCCGCGGGCAATTACAGCGCCGGTGCGTTGATCCCCGCCCGCGTCGAGGTGCGCTCCGACTTGGGCACGATCGTGCCGACCGCGTCGAACCCGGTGACGCTATCGCTGAACAAGAACAGCTTTGACGGCGGTGCCACGACAAAGGTCACCAATGCGGTCAACGGGGTGGCCACCTTCAGCACCACGATCCTGCAGGCGGCCACGGGCTATCGATTCGCCGCCTCTGCCACGCTCGGCGACGCGGGGCTCGTGTCCAGCACCACGGGGAGCAACCTCTTCGATGTCGCACCCGGTGCCGCGTTGCGGTTTGTGGCGGTCGGCCCCACGGCGTATGGCAAGGTGAACGGCGGTGCGGTCAGCCCGACGCCGACCGTCCGGGTCACCGACCAATTCAACAACCCGCAGGTTGGTGTCCCGGTCTTCTGGACACCAGGCGGCGCCATGGGTGCCACCGTGAACGGCGCGCCGCTGACGGCCACGACCCCCACCGGGGCCGACGGGAGTGCCTCGGTCACCTGGGTGCCTGGCGAAGGGGAGAATCAACTGCGCGCCTCGCTGCAGTCGACGCCGGGGGGCGCGGAGCTCTTCTACACCGCGACGCATTCCTCCGCCTACACGACCATCAACGCCTGCACCCCCGCCGCGTTTCGGGACGACATCGCCGCGTACTACTTCACCATTCCCGGTCCGGTGGGTGGCGGCGGATTGGTGCGTTCCATCGGCCTGTACCTCTCGGCCGAGGCAACGCCTGGGCAGAGCGGTCCGATCGCGTACCCGATGACATTGGTGGCCGAGCGCGTGGTGAAAAACGCCACGACGGGCGCGCCGCAGACGCAGTCGTTCAGCGCCTCGGCGATCGCGTTCCTGGGGGGCGAGAGTGAAGGCACCGGCGGTGTCGATCGGCTGGTCACCTTCCAGTTTGACATCGGTCCGCTGCCGAACGCGCAGCTGGTGACGCGAAACCGTCAGCCCGAGCTGGTGCTCCGCTTCCAGCTGCCGAATGGCGGGTATGGTCGGCGCATCAACTTCAACGGCGGCCCCTGCGCGCCGGGCAAGAACTGCTCACCGCCGCCTGGGTGCTCCGCCACGCAGTCCGCATTGCCCTTCCCGAGCGCCTCGATCTTCCGGAAGAGCGTCGCCCTGATCGTGCGCGGCCGGTTTACCACGGACCCGGAAGATCGCCGGCTGGGCCGGGCGCGCTAGGGCGCCGCGCGATTCCGATCAGAGTTTCACCACCGACGCGGACCAGCTTGACTGGTCCGCGTCGCTTTTGTGCATCGCCCCGACGTGCACGATGACGTCGGTCCCGGTCCGGGTGATCGAGAAGCGATCCATGTTGCGGGTGGCGCGGCCGGCGATGAAGGTGCCGTCGGGCTGGTAGCGCGACTTGTGCTTCGGACACTGGAACTCGTGCTTGGCCTCGGTCCACCGCAACGCCGTCCGCTGGTGCGGGCAGGAGAGGTTGAAGGCCCAGACACTGTTCTGCCAGCGAACCAGGATCACCTCGTTCACCTTGTCGATCTGCACGCCGTCGGCGGCCGGTACCGGATAGGTCGGATCGGCCCCGACGCGGCCGCTGGCCGTGACGCGACGCGGCTCCATCGCCGCGGCCACCTCGGCCGGGATGCCGGCCAGGAGCAACGCGCCCATCGCGGCCAAGCCGATCTCCTTCAGGAATTCCCGGCGGGGCCGGGTCAATTCGCAGCCTTCGCAGGCGGCGTCATCGTTGTGTTCGCTGCTCTCGTTCACGGCAACCTCAGGGCAGGACAATGGTGGAGGACCGACGTCGGTGCAGCGCACTCACGCCGCATTGACCAGCACGACCCCGACGACGGCGGTGCTGATCCAGAGCATCAGCGAGAACCAACTCACCCGGCGCAACGTTCCCCATCGCGCGTCGGTCGGATCGCGCCGGAGCAACCGCTCGGCACGCAACATGACCAGCCCGTTGACCGAGAGAAGCGCGACCAACGCCAGTTTCACCAGAAACGCGGGCGAGGCCGAGAAGGTCTCGACATCGGAAGCCGCAAGCGCCACCCCGCTCGCGAACAGCGCCGCCAATCCGATCTTCACCGGCCGGTGCACCGACTGCAGCTCCTCAAGCATCGCCATCCGGTCGGCCGTCTCGCGCCGCGTCGTGCGCAGCGTGAGTCGGTCCGCCGCGACGGCGAAGCCGCCGCCAAGCAGCATCGCCACGACGTGCACCGAAGTGACCGCGATCTCGGTCAGTCGGGAATCGGCATAGAACGCCTGCCATGGCGCACACCAGCGGGTGAGCGTGTCGATCAGCGTGGCGAGCATCAATCCTTCCAGAGCCACATCATCACGGTGGAGGCCGTCGCGAGACTGATCGAGGCGATGGCCCGCGTGCGGTGCGTCCGCGCGCCGGCATCCGATTCGCGCGCCCCTTCGGCCGCCGCAGCGGTCCACAGGAATCCGGCATCGGCCGCGAGCATGGCGATGGTGTGGATCCACTTGCGAGTCCGTCCCGAGGGATCCTTCCGCGACTCGTAGAGATTCCAGCCGCCCGTGACGGTGTTGACGGTGAAGAGCACCCCGAGTCCGGCTGCCACCGCCGAGTGCGCGCCACGCGCGCTGGATCGGTTCCCGCCGTCCTCGCCACCCTGGTTCACTCCGTTGCGCTGGTCACGCAGCAACTTCTCGCCAAGGAAGTACTCTGCCGCGAAGAGCGGCAACTCCGCGTAACTGGCGATGCGATGGATCTTCAACCGGACGGCGTACGCATCGCTGTATTCGATCGCCCTGAGGCGACCGGTGTCCGCAGGCACCTGATGAATGCCGACGGCAAGCGAGGCCACGCACGCGCCGCACTCACGAAGGGGGGTCGTCGACGTGGCGAGTTGCTGCGCGGCGAGCGACATCGCCGAAGTCGACGAGATGGCGAGGAGAATGGCGAACCTGCGCATGAGCAGCTCCCAGAGGTCAGCGTGATTCGAGCATCACCACGGAAGCGATACTCACGCGCCGGTGTGCAATCACTACCAAGGACGCGTGATCGGCAACCGCCAACACGGCCACGGAATGGGGACCGGATTAGTCGTCGAATCATTCCCGGTTCGCGCGATCGGGGCCGTCACTCCAGGTGACCGTCATGCGTTGGCCACCCGAGCAAGTGCCGCAACGCCGTCCGGGACGAGGTGTGTGGCACCTCCGTCAATTGCATCGCCTGCAGCGCGGTGCGAAGGGTGACCAGTTCCGGGTGCTCGACAGCCAGCATCTCGAGCACGGTCCCGCGCACCAACATTGTGCGCCGCTGCACCAGACACCCAAGCAGGCCATACTCGCGCCACCAGCTTCTGGCCGGAAGGACGTGCACCTCGGGAAGCTGCTGTGCCAGAAGGGCATGGAACTCGTCGAGCGTCGCAACCACCCGGGACGGGCCTGGGGGGTCGACCTGCCAGCAGCGGCAGAGTGCCGCGATGTCCTCGGGTGGGATCGGAAACCCCACCCGCCGCACTGTTTGCCAGGCTTCCAGTCCGTTTGGCTCCGTCGCCATCCTCCGTTTGACGTCCACTCGGCCCTGCTGGAGCTTCACCAGACTCGTGGACCGTCGCGACAGGAGATAAGTTTCGGATCGCATCTGACCCCACCCGGTCGGGAGGGCGTGGCGAAGGGCCTCGTGCCATTGCCGCGGACGGTGGTCAAAGCTCCGCCAGCCCCAGCGCGGCCCGGCATCGACGGAGCGTGGATGCGACCCTGAACCTGCCGTCGCTGCGTCGCCATCGCGAAGCGACATCTCGGGACTCCCGCACGGCAAGGGTAAGACGGAGACGTTCACGCAGGAAAAGTGCACGGTGGCACGGGAAGGGAGGATGGGCCGGGGATGAAGCTTTCTTCATCGCCAGCACAAGGCAGTCGGCACCAGACACTCACGGAGGCGACGCCCACGAACACCCCTGCCATGCCGGAAAACGATCAACTGGAGCGACTGGTCCTGGCCGGGCTCGCCCTGACCTCGGAGGCGTCACTCGACGGCGTGCTGCACCGCGTCGTGGCGATCGCTGCCGAGGTGATCGGTGCGCGCTACACGGCCATCGGCGTCCTGGCGCCGGATGGTCGAGTCCTCGAGCGGTTCGTCACCCATGGCATCAGCGACCAGGAACGCGAGGCGATGGGCCCGCCTCCCGTGGGGCATGGCGTGCTCGGGCTCCTGCTGCGAGAGGGGCGCCCCATTCGCCTGCCCGATCTGGTGCGCCACCCCGCTTCCCACGGCTTTCCCCCGCATCACCCTCCCATGCACTCCTTTCTCGGCGTCCCGATCACCGGCCGCCGTGGCATCATCGGCAATCTGTACCTCACCGAGAAGCAGGGGAACGACCAGTTCACCGCCGATGACGAGCACGTCGCCATCCTGCTCGCCGCCATGTCGGCGGCGGCGGTCGAGAACGCGCGCCTGCACGAAGAGAGCGCGCAGCTGCTGGCCGAAGTCCATCTCCTGCAACGGACCCGCGAGCGGTTCTTCGCGATGGTCAACCACGAATTGCGCAATGCCCTCGCCGCCGTGTATGGCTGGTCCGAGCTGCTGGTTCGCAAGCAGGATCGCGCGACGGCTCCGCGCGAGGCCTTCGAGGTGTATGACGCCGCCCAGCAGGCCATCGACCTGATCAGCGACCTCCTCGACCTGAGCCGACTCGACGAGGATCGGCTCAAGCCGGTCGTGCGGCGGGTCGACGCCGTCGCGCTGGCCCACCGTGCGGCCGGACGGGTGACCCCCGCCGCGCAGGCCAAGCGCATCCGCCTTGACCTCGAGCTCGCCGAGGGCGTGCCCACGATCGAGACCGATGCGAGTCGCGTGGAGCAGATCCTGATGAACCTGTTGACCAACGCGATCAAGTACAGTCCGGCAGGGACCCGGGTGCGCCTCTCCGTCCGCCCCGAGGGCGAGATGGTTCGCTATCTCGTGGAGGATGAGGGCCCCGGCATCCGCGAGGAGGAGGCAGAGCGGATCTTCGACGTGTACGTGACCACCGCCGAGGGGGAGAAGCAGGGCGTGGGGCTCGGGCTGCCGCTCTCGCGACGATTGGCCCGCCTCCTGGGCGGGGACCTCGACACGATGCCCCGCGCTGGCGCCGGGCTCTTCCACCTCGACCTTCCGATTGCCCGGAAGTCCCCATGACCTGGAGCACCCACTCATGAAGCTGCTGGTCGTGGAAGACGAGCGGAAGGTTGCCTCCTTCATCAAGCACGGCCTCGAGGAAGAGGGATACACGGTGGACGTCGCGGTCGATGGGGAGGAGGCGACGCTGCTGGCCCACGTGGGCGACTATGACGCGATCCTGCTCGACGTGATGCTGCCGAAGAAGAACGGTTTCCAGGTGGCGATCGAGCTGCGGCGGGAGGGCCGAACCACGCCGATCCTCATGCTCACCTCCCGCGATGCCCCGGAGGACGTGGTCCGCGGGCTCGACGCCGGGGCGGATGACTATCTCTCCAAGCCGTTCCGCTTCGACGAGTTGCTCGCACGGCTGCGGGCGCTGACCCGTCGAGGCGGCGCACAGCGACTCGACGCGCTCCAGTATGACTGCGTGGGAATGGATCGATTGCAGCATCGAGCGACCGCCCATGGGACCCCGCTCGACCTCACGCCGAAGGAGTTCCAGCTGCTGGAGTTCTTCCTGCTGCACGCCGAAGAAGTGATCCGAAGAACCACCCTGCTCGAGAAGGTCTGGGACATTCACTTCGACCCCGAGAGCAATGTGATCGACGTCCACGTGGGCAATCTGCGACGCAAACTGAATGCAGCGGCTGGCGTGCCGCTCCTCCAGACGATACGCGGGGTCGGCTTTCTGCTCCGTCGCGAGGAGGCGCCGACATGACGGCGTCGAGCGTCGCCCAGCCCAATCGCCGTCGCTTCTACCGACGGCAACTGCTGCACTCGGTCGTGTCGTTCGCCGTGCTCGCCCTCTCCCTGGTGATCGGGATGGTGGGCTACCGACACTTCGAGGGGATGACCTGGCTCGACGCCTTCCTGAACAGCGCCATGCTGCTGGGTGGGATGGGGCCCGTGGCAGTCGAGCTCTCCGAGCCCGGCAAGCTCTTCGCGGGGATCTACGCCCTCTACTGCGGCCTGGTGGTGATTGCCGTGACCGGCCTGCTGCTCGCCCCCGGGGTGCACCACCTGATGAAGAAGGTCGACTGGGAGGACCGCGACGCCTGAGCGGCTTGGCGCGCAGTCCCCGTTGCATCCATCGCGGCCCCCATGGCGAACCGTCAGGGAGCACCCCTCCCCTGGAGCCCCCTGATGCTGTCTCGCCTCACCCAGACGATGATCCTGACCGCCACCATCACCGCGGCCAGACCGCTTCCGGCACAACAGGACTCCCTCCGGCGCGACACTCCGCTCGCCGCGGCCTCGCTTCGCGCCGACCTCGGCGTGCTCCGACGCGCGTATGAGACGCTCCACCCGGGCCTCTATCGCTACCGCACTCGCGAGGACGTCGTCAGGCGCTTCGAGGCGGTCGACCGGTACTTCGGCACCGACCGCACGGTGGCCGAGGCGTTCCTCGCCTTGACGCGGTTGACGGCCGCCATCCGGTGCGGGCACAGCTACCCGAACTTCTACAACCAGTCGAAGGCCATCAGGGAAGCATTGTTTGAGGGGCAGGACAAAGTGCCGGTGGCCTTCCGTTGGCTCGGCCGCCGGATGATCGTCACGGCAGACCACGCCCCCGACGCCGACCTGCCGCGCGGTACCGAGATCCTCTCGATCGACGGGGTGCCGGCCCACGCCATTCTCGACTCGCTCTTGCCGCTCGCGCGCGCGGACGGCGGCAATGACGCCAAGCGCGTCGCCTACCTCGAGGTGCAGGGGCAGGAGCGATTCCAGCCATTCGATGTGCTGTACCCACTCGTCTTCCCCGTGCGGGAGCCGCGCTTCACGCTGGTGGTGCGCAGGCCGGGCACGACGGCGACGCGGCGCGTGGTCGTGGCGGCACTGACCGCTGCCGAACGGCGCGCCCAGGGTGGTGGCAGCGCCGAACCCGCCGCGGACACCCCGCTCTGGCGCTATGCAGAGGCGAACGGCATCGGCGTGCTGACGATGCCGACGTGGGCGACCTTCAACTCGAAGTGGAATGGGACGCGCTGGCTCGATTCCGTGCTCGACGCCGCGACGGCCCGCAGGCTTCCCGATCTCGTGGTTGACCTGCGAGCCAATGAAGGGGGCGTCGATGCCGGCAACCAGCTCCTCGCGCGACTGATCGACTCACCGCTCCAGTTGCCGACCTATCAGCGGCACGTGCGATATCGCCGCGTCCCGGATGATCTCGCGCCGTACCTCGACACCTGGGATCCCTCCTTCCGCGACTGGGGCGCAGCGGCGGTCGGTCCGGTCGACTCGCTGTTCTATCGGTTGGTGCGCTTCGATGACACGAAGGACGGCGCCGACGTGGTTGCCCCGGCTGCCACACGGTATCGTGGCCGCGTCTGGGTGCTCGTCGGCGCCGTCAATTCGTCGGCGACCTTTCAGTTCGCGCTGGCGGTCAAGGAGAGCGGAGTCGCGACCCTGGTGGGGCAGCCCACTGGCGGCAATCGCCGTGGCATCAACGGCGGCGCCTTCTTCTTTCTCCGCTTGCCGACGACGGGACTCGAGATCGACCTCCCGCTCATCGCCGGCTTCCCGACCACCCCGCAACCCGATGCCGGCGTGGTGCCCGACATCCTCGTGACGCCGACGCCGCGCGACATCGCGGCGGGAATCGATGCCGAGATGCAGGCGGTGCGGCGGGCGATCGTCAGCCGGAGGCGGTAGCCGTCCGCTACGGCTCTCGTACCGCGACCACCTCATGCGCCTGCCCGTCATCGATCAACGGCACCTCTCCGCCCTCGACCGGCGTGCCATCAACGGTGATGCGCATCCGGCCTGACGTCACCGCATCGGGATTCCGTACCTCGATGCGATAGTGGCTCGCGCCGAAGCGGTAATCGATGGTGTACACCGGCCAGGCGGGTGGTGCGGTCGGCGCGATGGTGAAGCTGGCTCCACGTTTCCGGAAGCCGAGGATGCCTTCGAGACCGACACGATACATCCAGCTCGCCGCGCCGGTGTACCAGGTCCATCCTCCGCGACCGAGTTGTCCGGCCACGGTATAGACATCGGCCGCCACGACGTACGGCTCGACCTTGTAGGTCGCGACCTCCTCCGGCGTCCGCGCATGCATGAGCGGGTTGAGCATCTGGAAGAGTTCGAAGGCGCGCGCGCCGCGGCCCTGTTCCGCCACGGCGAGGACGGCCCAGAGCGCCGCGTGGGTGTACTGCGCGCCATTCTCGCGCACCCCGGGCAGGTAGCCCTTGATGTACCCGGGATCGGTGCTGCCGCGGTCGAAGGGGGGCGTCAGCAGCATGATCAGCCGGCCGTCATCGCGCACCAACTGTTCCTCGAGTGCGTGCATCGCCTTGGTCTGGCGCTCCGGCCGTGCCGCCCCCGAGAGCACGCTCCAGCTCTGCGCGATGGCATCGATGCGACACTCCTCGTTGCTGGCCGAGCCGAGCGGAGTACCATCGTCGAAGAAGGCCCGGCGATACCAGTCGCCGTCCCAGCCATGGGTTTCGATCGCCGCGACATACGTCATCGCCTGCGCCCGCATGGTCGCGGCGGCGGCGTGATCATGCCGCGCACCGGCGTGCTCCGCGAAGCCGCGGGCAACCGTCACCAGGAACCAACCGAGCCAGACACTCTCCCCGACACCGCCGACGCCGACGCGACTCATCCCGTCGTTCCAGTCGCCACTGCCGATGAGCGGCAATCCGTGCGGCCCGATCGTCGAGGCCTTCCGGATCGCGCGGAGGCAGTGCTCGTAGAGCGTCGCCACCTCCGTGCTGGTCCGCGGCTGGTCGTAGAGTTCGTCCTCGTGCGGTTCCAGCACGCGCATGGCAAGGAACGGCACCATCTCGTCCAGCACCCCATGGTCACCCGTCACTCGGACGTAGTGATCGACGACGTAGGGAAGCCAGACGAGGTCGTCTGAAAAGCGTGTCCTGGTCCCCCGGCCGCTCTCCGCATGCCACCAGTGCTGGACGTCGCCCTCCACGAATTGCCGCGCCGCCGCGCGCAGGATGTGCTCCCGCGCCAGGGCCGGTTCGGCGTATACCAAGGCCATCACATCCTGCAATTGGTCGCGGAAGCCGTAGGCCCCGCCACTCTGGTAGAGCGCCGACCGCGCCCAGAGTCGGCAGGCCAGCGCCTGGTAGAGCAACCAGCGATTGACCAGCGCGTCGAACGTCGGCTCCGGCGTGGTCACCGACACCACGGACAGCCGCGCCGCCCAGGTGGCCTCGCTGAGGCCGAGGGCATCGCTCGCAGCCGGCGGGGTCGCCCACGTCGCCACGGCCGTTCGTGCCTCCGCCTCGCTGCGTGCAGCGCCAAGCAGCATGACGAGCTCCCGCGTCTCACCGGGTGCCAGCGTCACGAGGCATTGCAGCGCGGCGCACGGGTCCATCCCGGCGCCGGTCCGACCGGCCAGCGTCAGTCCGCGGCCCGGCGGTCCGTCGAGGGCGGCGGGGCGTGCCACGGTGCCGTTCGCTCCGAGGAAGGCGCGGCGATCGCCGGTGTGCGACGTCACGACGTCGCTCAGCGCGCAGAACGCGACGCGATCGGCAAATTCGGGGTTGAACGGGTTCCGTGCGAGGATGGCATTCAGCTCCGGGACGAACTCGGTGCGCACGTGGTGCTGCGTCTGCTCGCGCAGGACACCGAGCGTCCACTCGACGTAAGCGGTGACCGAGAGTCGTCGAGCCGCCGCTCCCGTGTTGGTGAGCCGGAGGCGCGACACCCGGATCGCGGTGCCATCGATCATGCCGAGGGTTAGCTCCGAGCGAATCCCGCGATCCTCGTGCTGGAACACCGATCGTCCCGGTGCATGCCGCACGACGTGCGCGACCCCCTCGCCGAGCGGCGCCGGCGTGGCGCTCCAGAGCTCGCCGTTCTCTTCGTCGCGGAGGTAGAGGACGTCGCTGATCGGGTCGCTGACGGGATCGTTGTGCCAAGGCGTCAGCCGATAGAAGTAGCTGTTGCCCGCCCAGGTGAAGCCCGCCCCGCGCTCGCTCACGACGAAGCCGCCCAGCGGCGTCGCGACCACGTTGACCCAGGGGGCCGGCGGCAGCTCGTCACCCTGGACGCGGATCTGGTAATCGTGCGCGGGGGTCAGCCCGCCGAAGCCGTTGTCGTGCAGCAGCGCGGGGCCGACCTGGGCCGCCGCCTGCGGCACCGCGGGGCGCTCGATCGCGCGCCACGGGAGGCGTGCCGCACTGACGGGCGCTGGCACCCCGAGCCACTGGCGCATCCGGCTCCCGCGCGAGGCGCGTTGCGTCGAGGAGCGAGGCGCCGGGGCGCGACGTTCCGGATCGGCCGTCGGCGTGGCCTGCGCATCGGCCGCGACGTCGCGCAGGATCGTCTCAAGCGACCGGCCATCGCACGTGATCAGCACGCGCGCCGTGGTGCGCAGCATCAGGAGGTCGTCGGCGCCAAGTTGGTCGGCGCGCCGCAGGAAGACGCCGCCGGGTTGGTCGAGGACGCTGGTCTCGCCGAGCGAGAACATCATGGCCGTGATGTTGTCGTTCACCGCCTGGAGGTAGCTCGACGCCTGTGCGTTGAGCACGACGAGGTCGACCATCATGCCGCGTCGGCGCCAGTAGTGGTGGGCCGCGAAGAGTTCGCGCAGCGTCGCCATCCCCTCCTCGCCGTCGATCACCGCGAGCAGGATCGGCCAGTCCCCCGAGATCCCGTGCGCCCAGAGGAGCGGCTGGGAGCCGCGACTCCGAAAGAGTTCTTCCTGTGGCGCGCGGAAGAGCCCGGTCGAGTAGAGCAGGTGCCCGGCGAGGTCCTGATAGAGCGACGCTGCCAGCGGAGTGACCTGCAGCTCGCGCAACTCGGTCTGCGTTGAGGTCCAGGCGAGGTCGAGGGCGCGCTGGGCCGCGTGGGGGTCGTGGTAGCGCCCGGCCAGCTCGAAGGCACGCGCCCGCGACGTGGCAACGAGGGTGGTGAAGGCGACGGACCCTGACTGTCCAGGCGCCAGGCGGATGCGCGTCCGGATGGCGAAGACCGGATCAAGCACCGGGCCGGTGGTTCCTGAGAGTGGGCCGTCGACGGCGAGTGCGGCGGGGTCGCGAAGCGTCCGGCCGCGTCCAAGGAAGCGGGCACGGTCGCTTTCGCAGCTGACGGTGCCGACCTGTTCACCGCTCGTCGCGACGACGTGCACGCACCAGTGCACCGCCTCCCCCGCCGACCGCGGGCGTCGGGTCGCGGTGAGGGCGCTGCACCACGAGTGCCACTCCGTCTGCACGAACAGCGACGAGAAGGCGGGATGGGCCCGATCCGAGGCGCCCGGCGCGAGCACGATCTCGCCGTAGCTCGTCAGCTCGATCTCATGCGGGACGTTGCCGTGATTGGTCAGCGTCACGCGGCGGACCTCGGCCGAATCGTCGGGAACCACTGCGATCTCGGTGCGCGTCTCGATGTCGCCGTCGCCGCGATGGAAGGAGACGCGGTCGCTGGCGAGGACCGCGTGGCTCCAGTCGGCCGGGACACACATCGGCTGGTGGGCCGCCGACCAGCGGCGGCCGGTGGTCAGGTCGCGCAGATAGCAGAACTGCCCGGTGGCGTCGCGCGTGGCGTCGGCGCGCCAGCGCGTCACGGCGAGCTTCTCGTATCGGCTGTAACCGCCGCCACCACTGCTGACCATGATCGTGTATGGAAGCCGGCCCAACAACGCCACGTGCGGTGGCCCGATGTCGGGATCGTTGATGGTGCGGATCGAGGGGCGCTCGGCGTCGGCGGTCGGCCGCGCTTCGGCGGTCTGCGGCGTTTGCGGCGCCTGCAGCGTCACCCGGCGGGGAATCCGCTCGTGCAACAGCAATTCGGCCCCTTGGACCATCGGATCGGCATGGAAGTGCCGTTGCCAGAGGTCGTCGCGCAGGATGTTGGTGAAGGCCACCAACGCCATCCCGACGTGGTGAGCCATGTAGGACTGCACCACCGCGAGCCGTTCACCGGGCACCGGGCGGGTGTAGTCGATGGCGTCGCGGAAGCCGTAGATACCGAGGGCACCTTCCCGCTCCAGCAGGCGGAGGTTGGCCAGCGCGCGCGGGGCGTCGACCTGCATCGCGAGCGCCGAGGCGTAGGGCGCGACGACGAGGTCGCGGCCGAGCCCGCGCTTGAGCGCGAGATCGGGGACGCCGAAGGCACGATACTGATAGATGAAGTGACGATCGCGGAGGTTGTAGGCGCTCTCGCTGATCCCCCACGGGAGGCCGTGCATCGCACCGTGCGCCACCTGCCGGGTCACTGCGCCCTGGCAACTCTGGTCGAGCAGGGTCGAGGGGAAGGCGCGCATCACCAGCGCCGGCATCAGGTACTCGAACATGCTCCCGCTCCACGAGACCAGAGCGGTCGCCCCCGAGGCCCGCGTCAGCGTGCGACCGAGGCGGAACCAGTGCTCCACCGGCACGTCGTTCTTGGCGATCGCGACGAACGAGGCGAGTCGCGCCTCCGAGGCGAGCAGGTCGTACGACGACGGGTCGAGCGTGTGGCTGCCTTCCTGATAGCCGATCGACAGCAACTGGCGGTCCTCGGCGTAGAGGAAGCTGAAATCCATCGCCATCGCATGACCGTAGGCCCGCTCCGCGATCGCGGCCAGTCGAGGTGCGCAGGGTCCCGGGGTCGCCAGCGCGAGGCATGCCTGCCGGAGCGCCACCAGGTGGCCCGCCAGGTTGCCGCTGTCGACGGTGGAGATGTAGGCTGGCGGCAGGACCGCCAGCGTGTCGAGGTCGTACCAGTTGTAGAAGTGGCCCCGATACCGGGCCATCCGCCCCAGCGATTCGAAGGTGGCCTCGAGCCGCGCAGTCATCGCTTCCAGCGAAATGAAGCCGAGCTCATGGGCACTGACCGTCGCGAGCAGCTGAAGGCCGATGTTCGTCGGCGACGTCCGCATCGCGATCACCGGCCTCGGTTCGTCCTGGAAGTTGTCGGGCACGAGCCAGTGCGTCTGGGCCGTCACGAACCGCTCGAAGTACGCCCAATGCAACCGGGCGTAGCGCTCCAGGTCCGGATGATCGCCGGGCCGGAGCTGTGGCTCCACATGGTGCGTGGCACTCAGCCGCCACGTGATGGCCGGCGCAGCCGCCCACAGCAGGAGCAGCGGTGTCATGCCGATCGCGAGGGCCGCGCCGTCGGTGCCCCGATGCCAGGCGACCCAGGCCGCGAGCGCGACCAGCGCTCCCGTCCCCAGCACGGCCGGCGCCATCGCGCGCCAGCTCGCCCGGAAGGTGCCGGGGCCGGCCTGCTCCGCCTGGGACGCCGTCTGCCACTGCAGCAGGTTGCGGTGGGAGATCCCGAGTCGGTACAACGTGCGGACGATGGCATCGACCGAGGTCCATGCCTGATGGGGCAGGACCGCGACCGCGATCCCGAACTGCTGGAGCGAGGTCAGGGCATCGCGCGCGATGGAGCCGTAGAAAGCGCGCCACGAACCGTCGAGCGGCGGCCGCACGGCCGCGAGGAGCAGCGACATGACCCACGGGGCGGCGATCGCGCCGAGCGTGAGCAGCGTCCAGCGGAGCGGCGAGACTGTCACCAGCGCCCAGCCTGCGACCAGCATCAGCAGCTGCGCGATCTCGACCGTGCTGCGGCGGAGGTTGTCGAGGATCTTCCAGCGCGAGAGCCACGGCAGCCGGTTCCGTTCCCGCCCCTCCGGCCCCGGCACCCACCGACGCAGCCACGCCAGCAGCTGCCAATCGCCGCGGATCCAGCGGTGCTTGCGGCGCGTCCAGGTCAGGTACCGCGCGGGGTAGTCATCGTAGACCGTGATGTCGGTGACCAGGCCGGCCCGTGCGTGATTGCCCTCGATCAGGTCGTGCGAGAGGAGCGTGTTCTCGGGGAAGCGTCCCCCCGTGGCCTGCTCGAAGATGTCGAGGTCGTAGATCCCCTTCCCCGTGAAGGACCCCTCGCCATAGAGGTCCTGATAGACATCCGACACGGCGGTCGTGTAGGGATCGACGCCGGGGTGCCCCGAGTGGATCGCCGCAAAGTGGGAAGCATGCGCGCTCGGGAGCGACACCGCGACGCGCGGCTGGAGGATGCCGTACCCGCGCACCACGCGGCCGCGGTTGCTGTCGTACACGGCGCGATTGAGCGGATGGGCCAGGGTGCCGATCAGCAGCGGGGCCGCATCCGGCGGCAGCATCGTGTCGGCATCCAGCGTGATGACGTATTGCAGCTGGCGCAGCGCCGCCATGTTGCCGATCGTCTCGCTGAAGGCCCCGTGGTCGTCGCCGCGCACGAAGCGGTTGAACTCGCCGAGCTTGCCGCGCTTCCGCTCCCAGCCCATCCAGACGCCCTGCGCCGCATTCCAGCGCCGCGGGCGATGGAAGAGGTAGCAGGCATCCTCGGTCTCGGGGGCATAGCGTGCATTGAGCCGGCGGATCCCCTCGGTGGCGGCCGCCATGATCGCCGCGTCGCCGTCGACGTGTTCGGTCGCGGCATCGGTGAAGTCGCTCAGCAAGGCGAAGTGGAGGTTCGGTTCGCGGTTGGCGAGGAACTGGACCTCGAGGTTCTCGAGCGCCTCCTCGACGGCTGCCACACTATCAAAGAGGGTGGGGACCACCACGGCCGTGCGGCACGTCGCGGGAATGCCGTGCTCCTTCAGGTCAAGCTTCGCGAGCACGCGCGGCGGCAGGACCGCGGTCACCAGCTGGTTCATGGCGTTCACGGCGACGTCGATCGCCGGGACCAGCGTCAAGAGGATGAGCAGTCGCCAATCGGGGTGGGCAACGGGCTCCGCGAGCCAGAGCAGCGCGGCGACGGCGCCCACGACCGCGGCCATCAGGCCGCCGACGAACACCACCGTGGGATGGCGACAGACCCAGCGATGGAGCGCCTCGCGCGGGCCCGCGCGGTACCCGGTGCGCTCCACGAGCTGGCGCCAACCATGATCGACGAGATAGTACCCGACGTGCCGGCGGCAATCGCTGGCCGGGAGGGCGTCGTGCTCCAGCGCCAGCGCGATGGCCCGTCGGGCCACCTCATCCTCCCGCAGGCGCGTCCGCTTGGCGATCCGTTCGACCTCGTGGCGGTACCAGTCGCGGGTCGCGAAGGTCATCCGGGGATAGTCGCCCGATGGGTCGCCCCGGAGCACGGCGTCCATCGCGCTCTGCTGTTCGACCAGGTCGCGCCAGTCGAGCTGTGCGATCCGGCGCATCGACGTGATGCTGTTCGCCATCATCTGCTGCGTGAGCGCCAGCCGCTGCATCGCCTGCGCGTCGGCCTCGTCGGCCGGCAGCGCGTGATCCCCGATCCAGGCCTCGAAGCGCGCCAGCGGCGGGAAGGCGCCCCGACTGATCCGGAGCTGCCGCAACAGCCGGGAGACGAAGGTCGCCGAGAGTGTCGGCGGGTCCGCGACGAACTCGGCCAGCACCTCGCGCAACGCTTCCGGGCGTTCCTCGTCGGCGGCGAGCATGCGCGTCACCCACTCGTCGGCGGCCTCGATTTCGTCGAGGCGCTGCACCGTCCGGAGCGCCATGCGGCGCACATTCTCGAGCAGTCCGAGCCGGAGCATCGCCGGGATGGCCCAGAGTTCGCCGATCGTGAGTGGCGTCGCCTCCTGAAAGGCCCGCAGCACCAGCGTGACGTTCTCTTCGTCGAGACGCCCTTCGCTGTGGGAGATGAGGAGGATGGCGAGCTCATACACTCGCGGGTAGCCCGTGAGCGTTCCGCTCGCGAGTTCCGGGAGCTCGCGATAGTAGCCACGCGGCAGCGTGGTGCGGACCTCCCGCATCTGCTCCTGCACCACGTGGTAGTTGTCGAGGAGCCATTCACCGGCGGGCGAGACATCCACGTGATCATCCACGGCCATCAGCCGCGCATGGGCGTCGTCGAGAATGCGTCGGGTGTTGTCGAGCCGGGTGAGGAGGCGGGGCCGGCTACGCAACCGCGGCCCGCTGATCAGCCGCTGGTTGCGCGCTGCATCGCGGACCCGGGCGGCAAGGTGCTCGCTGCCAAGCAACTCGCCGCGGATCGGACCGGCGAGGAGGTCAGCCGATTCGTCGTGCGACGACCGGAAGAGCCGCGCGAGCAAGCGCGGGGGCATGGTGACGTCGATGGGTGCAACCTCGGACGGCGGGAATCGGGAATCGGCAGGATGCCGCGCACCACCACGTCGCCAACGTCGCCATCGTCGCGGGACTCGCAAGATACCCCGGCGGACCGCACGTGGCGCCTCGGGTCAGCGGTGATCAATCCTCTGATGGAGAAGGACGCCCGTCACCACGCCATGCGCACATGCAACTGCACCCACTGGTCCAGCGCATCGGCCAGCGCGGCCGCGAACGCGCGGCGATTCGCGTCGCTGTCGCGCACGCCAGCGTAGTGACTCTCGATCTGCAAGCCGACCACGCCCTGCACGGTATGCCGGTTGGTGTTGTATCCGCCATCGAAGTAGGGATCGTTCCCCGGTGATGGCATCGCCGGACTCGGCACCGCCGGAAAGCCGCGCGCAGCCAGCATTCCGCCGAGGGAGGTCTCGCCACGCAGGATCTCGGCGAAGGGACGTTGCAGCGGAGGCAGGGTGCGCAGGCTGCTTCCGGCCAGGTAGGCGGCGTTGAGTTGCGCATCGCCGAGGTTCAGCGTCGCGGCGGAGAGGAGATAGCCAAGCTCGAGGCGCGCCACCGGATGGCCATGCCCATGCAAGTCGATGTAGACGGCAAAGCCGTGGCGCGCCACCGCGGCGCGTGCCGCCGTGTCGACGAACGCCTGGAACTCTCCCCACGCGGTGATCGCCGCGGCGTTGCCGGCAGCACCCTCGACCACTTCGCGATTGGGATCGAGCTTGGTGCGTTTGAGATGGCTGACAATGAGGTGCGCGGTGCGACCCGTCCGGGTCATGAGCGCGGCCGCGATTTCCCGCCCGAGGTCGATCGTGTTCAGGTCGGTCGCGGTTGTCCCCACCGTGCGATCAGGAATCTCGGTGGGTGTCAGCGCCCCGCCATGCGGCACACTGATGATCACGGCCAGATCGCCGGGGATGTACTCGACGTAATCGTTGCGCCCGAAGACGGGGACGCCGACCGGAAAGGTGACCGGTGGCGGTGGTGGAGCCACGACAGATGGCGCCCCGCCGCAACCGACCACGAGGAGCAGGAGTGCCGCACGAAGGCGCATGAATCCGCGGGGCTGGAGGAGGACGGCGATGGGGGCTGGTGATGTAAAGGTATCGCAAACTCGGGGGCCCCGGGTCGCGACCGTCGCGCCCCATGGGGCATCCTTCCGGGGAGTCGTCCCATCATTACCCTGACCGGAGCTGCCCCGCCATGCGTCGTCCCCTGCTGCTTGCCGCCTTCCTCCTCCTCCCGGGTGCCCTCGCCGCCCAGTCCCATCCGCTCATCGGGACGTGGGACGTCAACGTTCCCGCCGGGATGCGCATGGAGAACGGCGAGGCCACGCCAGTCATGGCCAAGGGCACCCTCGTCTTCTCCGTCGCCGGCGATTCGCTCATCGGCATGCTGAAGACCGATCCGATCGAAGGGCAGCCGGCGCGGCCGGCGAAGCGGATCGCCGCCAAGCTCACCACGGGCGCCATCACCTTCGTCTCCAAGGGCGAAGCGAAGATGACGATGAACGGCGAGGAGATGACCCGCATCTCCATCAGCACCTACGTCTTCGACGTCGCGACTGATGCCCTGAAGGGAACGGTCGAGCGCGCGATCGAGGGCTTGGATGTGCAGATGGGTGGGCCGCAGCCGATTACGGGGACGCGGGCGAAGTCGTGAGCTGATCGAGTGACCTGTGACCTGTGACCTGTGACCAGGAACGATGCCCTGGTCACTGGTTACTGGTTACTGGTTACTGGTTACTGCTTGCCGTTCACCTTCTAAACAAATACGCCACCTTCACAAACAACCCATCCTCCGTCCGCTCCAGCTCGCGGAAGGTGAGCGGCCGGTCGCCGCGGAGGGTGGAGCCGTAGCCGAGGAAGGCGACGGTGCCGGGCGTGGGCTCGTAGGACGCGAGCCAGTCCACGCGGAGGCGGTCGGTCTGCCGAGCAGGCGAGGCGCTGCCGTTGATCAGGATGGGATCCCCGGAGACGGGATCGATCAGCATCGACTGCCGTTCGCTGCGGTACTCCCCCACCATGCGGAAGAAGAGCGACCGGTTCGGCTGCACCTCGACCTTGAGGCGCGGCAGCACCGTGCGCGCAAACTCGCTGCCGTCGCGCTTCCGTTCGAGCTTCTGCACCGCGAGCGTCCCGAAGACGCGCACTGCCGGCGACGGGCGCATGGTGATCGACGCCGTGGCCGACGTTCCGCGCGCCTCGGCCGCTTCGGGGAAGATCGCCTT
Organism: Gemmatimonadota bacterium; assembly: GCA_016704275.1. Classification (NCBI taxonomy): domain Bacteria; kingdom Pseudomonadati; phylum Gemmatimonadota; species Gemmatimonadota bacterium. The sequence goes on along the minus strand of JADJAK010000009.1, from coordinate 32,978 downwards.
GGTGCCGCGCTCGACGCGCAGCGAGCCCTGCCAGAGTCGCCAGGTCGGCGTGGTGATCGACAGGGAGGCGCCGAAGGCATCGAAGATGCCCGAGGAGAGCGGGAACGGCGCGGGGATCGCACCAAGGCCGACGGTGGTCCGATCGACGGTGTAGTTGGCATACGCGGCAGGATCGAAGCGCACAAACGCCAGCTCACCCCGGCTGCTCAGATTCCATCCGCCACGGAGCCGCATCGACGCGTTCAGCTCCTGGCCGCCCTCGAGTGCCTTGCCGCCGAGTTCGCTGTAGCGGTAGATCCGCGAGATCCCGCCGAAGACGGTCGCCTGCTCGATCATGGCGCCGCGCGCGCCGTAGACCGAGTAGCGGTTGAAGGCGCGCGCCGTGGCGATGCCGGTGCGATTGACGAAGCCGCTCCACGTCTCGAAGTCGTTGCCGATGGCGGTGATCTTGTAGTTGAAGCCGAAGGCGCGGCCGGTGCGGTCGACCTCGAGATCCCAGAGCGGATCGGAACGGAACTTGTCGGAGCGGTCGTCCTTGGTGAACGAGGCACCGAGCTGGCCCTGGAAGTAGTAGAGCTTGTTGAAGACGATGCGCGTGTCGGCGGAGATGACCCGATTGTGGTGGCCATCCTCATCGCGGTTGGTGAGGGTGATGCCGGCCACCGAGTTGTCGCCGACATCGCGGCGCAAGCGGGTCAGGTTGGCGAGGCTCTTGGTGTCGGCGGTCGCACTGCCATCACGCGCGGCGCCGAATTCGTCGAGCGCCGTCAAGTGCGCAACCGTCCACGCGCCGTACTTCCCGGTCACCTTGCCGCCCGCGAGCGGATTCGCGACCGTGCGGGTGTACACGAGGTTGTTCGGCGAGGCGAAGAGCTCGATCCCCTCGAGGAAGAACGGCCGCCGCTCCGGGAAGAAGAGGGCGAAACGCTCGTTGATCGTCACCAGCCCCGCATCGGACTCGACCTGCGAGAAGTCGGGATTGATGGTGCCGTCGAGCGTCACCTGCGTGAAGCCGAGGCGGAAGTTGCCGCCGATCTCGGTGCGGATGTCGCCACGATCGAAGGTCCCGTTCGAGAGCCGGCTCCCGGGGAGTTCCGCCGTGAGCGTCGGCTGGAGCTCGGTGACGACGCCGCGGGTGATGTCGTGGATGCCGGTGATCGTGCCGGCCTGGGCCAGGAAGGAGGCGCTCGCTCGCCGGACGTCGGTCCAGGTGTCGTCGTACCCCGTGCGGCGCGTCGTGCGCTGCACGTTCAGGCCCCACGTCAGCACCTCCCCGCCCCCCCACCGCAACGACTTGAACGGGACCCGAATCTCGGCCACCCAGCCGAAATCCGTCTTCATCCCCTTGCTCTGCCAGAGAAAGTCGGGGTTGCGGTCGGTACTGCCCGACATGCCACTGCTGGTGGAGAAGCCGCCCTCGCTCCGGACCCCGTCGTCCTGGATGCCGTAGGGGTTCACACCGAAGAAGTAGGCACGGCGACGGTCATTGAAGGTGTCGAGGAAGACGGTGACCTGATCGTCGCTGCCGATGTTGTCGCGGTCGGAGACGGTCGCCCGCACCCCCTCGGGGACCCGATCGTAGGCCAGGACGCCGAAGTGGATCGCGGTCGGCGAGTACCACACCAGCACGACCGTCGAGTCCTCCGCCGGGCGCGAATCCACCGGCTGGAACTGGTGGAAGCCGTCGAGCCGGGTGGCCTGCCGCCAGACCGCCTCGTCCAGTCTTCCCGTCGATCACGACCTCGGCCACGACGCGCGGCGGCGTCACGGCATGGGTCGGGGACTGTGCCGGGAGCAGCGCGGGGGCCAGAACGAGGGCGATGGGGAGGAATTTCATGGTGGCGAAGATAGCGGTGGGAGAAGCGAGAAGGGAGAAGCGAGAAGCGTGGCTCGGCGGGAAGATCTCTCCGCTGGGCCACCGCTCGTTCCTCGCTTCGCTTCTCGCTTCTCGGCTATTCGTACCGCAACGCCTGAATCGGATCGAGGCTCGCCGCCCGACGGGCCGGCCAGAGGCCGAAGAAGAGGCCGACCAGCGCCGAGAAGGCGAAGGCGACGCCGACGGCGACCGGCGAGATCACCGTGCTCCAGCCGAGCTTCTGCGAGACGATCGACGAGGCACCCCAGCCGAGGAGAATTCCGACCAGGCCGCCGGCGAGGCAGAGCACCAGCGCCTCGATCAGGAACTGGCCCATGATCGTGAACTTGGTCGCGCCGAGGGCTTTCCGGATCCCGATTTCCTTGGTGCGCTCGGTGACCGAGACCAGCATGATGTTCATGATGCCGATGCCGCCGACCAGCAGCGAGACGCCGGCGATCGCGAGGAGCAGGAGCGAGAAGGTCTCGGACGTCTGCTGCTGCGTCGCGAGGAATTCCTTCGGCGAGACGATCTGGAAGTTGTTGTCGGCGCCCGGGCGGATCTTGTGCTCGCGGCGCATGATCCGCTCGGCCTCGACCATCCCCTGCTCCATCGGCACCTTGTCGCGGACGACGACGGCGATCGAGCGGAGCCGGTCGGTGCCGAAGACGCGGTAGCGCGCGGTGTTCAGCGGGATGAGGATCTGCTCGTCCGGATTCTGCCACCCCTGCGAGCCCTTCGACGACAGCACGCCGATGACCTCGAAGCGGAGCTTCCGGATCAGGATCTGCTGGCCGATGATGGCGCCGGCGTTGACGTTCAGCATCTTCGGCACGTCGGACCCGACCACGGCATACAACTGCCGCGCCGCGTCATCGCCATCGGTGAACATCCGGCCGTGCGTCAGCGTGTAGTTCCGCGCCTTGGGATAATTGGCCGTGGTGCCGACGATGGACGTGTTGATGTTGGTCGACACCAGCTGCACCTGCTGGTTCTTCTGCAGCTCCGGCACCACGTCACTGAGCGTGGTGGCGTCGCGGCGCAGCGCCTCGTAGTCGGCCACGAGCAGCGCCGCGCGATCCTGCGTGGCGACGCCGCGGTTCATCCCCTGGCCGGCGTTGATCTGGACCAGCGAGGCGCCGAGCGAGTTGATCTTGTCCTCGACGGCCTTCTGCGCGCCGGTGCCCATCGCGACGACGGTGATGACGGCGGCGACGCCGATGATCACGCCGAGCATGGTGAGCAACGCCCGCAACTTGTTGGCCCGGATCGAGGCCAACGCGACTCGAATCGTCTCGCCGATCAGCATATCAACGCCCTCCGGGCTTCGCGCCACCAGCCGCCGGCGTCGCCCCACCCTTGCCCGCCCCACCAGCGGCCGGCGTGGTGGTGTTCGACTGGCCCGGGAGGCCGCCGCTCATGGACTTCATCCGGTTCTGCAGGTTCTGCTGGCCCTGGATCAGCGAGGCGCTCGGCAGCATGAGCACCATGTCGCCTTCCTTCAGCCCGCTCTTCACTTCCGAGTAGTCGAGGTCCGTCAATCCGGTCTTGATGTACACCGGCGTCGGCTTCCCCTCGCGCTGCACGAAGACGATATAGGTGCCGCCGCTGAAGGCATCGCTGTTGCCGCCGCCGCGCCCGCCACGGCCACCCATCTGCCCGCCGGCGCCACCGCGGCCGGTCTGCCCGCCCGCGCCGCCACGCTGCCCCGCCGCACCCGGCGTGGCAGCCGCCTTCGGGTCGGCCGCCGGCTTCGCATCGGTCGGCGCGCCACCCTTGCCCTGCAGTTCCAGCGCGCCATCGGGGCTCGGCGTCCCGGCCGGCGGCGCCGCAGCGGCCTTGGCCGCCTCGAGCATCGTCTTGAAATCCGCCTCGGCAAGCCCCAGCACCGTCGCCGCACTGGCCACGTCACGCTCGGTGCGCAGCGCCGCGTTCGGCACCGCGATCACGTCGCGACGCTCGCCGACGCCGATCCGGACGTTGGCGCTCATCCCCGGCTTCAGCAAGCCGTCCTTGTTGTCGATCCGCACCAGCACCGGGAACATCGTCACGTTCTGGATCGTGTCGGCCTGCGGCTCGATCTTGAGCAGCTCGCCCTTGAACGGCCGGTTCGGGTACGCATCCACCGTGACGTTGGCCTCGAGCCCGACGCGCAGCTTGCCGATGTCGGTCTCGTCGACGAAGGTCTTGACCTGGACCAGCGTCAGGTCGGCCATCTTGAGGAGCACGGTGCCGCCGCCGACGTCGCTCACCGGCGACGAGATGACGGTGCCGCGCTCGACGTTCTTCGCGATGATCGTCCCGTTGATCGGGGCGCGCACCTCGGTGTCCTCGAGGGCGATCTTGGCGTTCTCGAGGTCGATCGTCGACGAGATGACCGAGGCCTTCGAGTTGGCGACGTCGAGCGTCGTCGTCTCGAGTTCCTGTTCGGTGATCGCCCGCGACGCGAACAGCTCCTTGGCCCGGCGCAGCTGCGCCTCGGCGTTCCGGAGCCGTGCCGTCGCCACTTCCGCCGCCGCTTCCGCCTGCGACACCCGGTTCTGCGGGACGCGCCGATCGACGCGCGCCAGCAGGGCGCCACGCCGGACGAGCTGCCCCGTCTCGACCGCGAGGTCGGTGATCTCGCCGGAGGCGCGCGACTTCACGTCCACGATCGTGTCGGGATTGATCGCGCCGGCGGCCTGCGCCGTCACGATGATGTCGCGCTTGCCGATGGCCACGGCCTCATAGACCGGCGCCGGCTCTTCCTTCTTGCAGGCGGTGGCCACGACGAGGGCGAGGACGGCGAGGGAGCGGATGCGATGCTTCACTTTAGTGCTTCTCCATGCTGCTCGCATCGCTGGCCACCTTGCCGTCCCGGAGGACGATCTGGCGCTTGGCGTGCGCGGCAATATCAGGTTCGTGGGTCACGAGAATGATCGTCTGCCCCTGCTTGTGCAGGGATTCGAACAGCGCCATGATCTCGACCGACGTGGCCGAGTCCAGGTTGCCGGTCGGTTCGTCCGCCAGGATGATGGACGGACGATTCACCAGGGCGCGGGCGATCGCCACGCGCTGGCGCTGCCCGCCCGAGAGCTCGTTCGGGCGGTGGTGCATGCGGTCCTGCAGGCCGACCTGACGCAACGCCTCTTCGGCGCGGGTCCGGCGCTCCTTCGACGAGGCGCCGGCGTAGACCATCGGCAACTCGACGTTGGCCAGCGCCGAGGCACGCGGCAGCAGGTTGAACGTCTGGAAGACGAAGCCGATCTCCTTGTTCCGGATCCGCGCCAGCGCGTCGTCATCGAGCTCGCTCACGCGGTAGCCGTTGAGCCAGTACTCGCCCTCGCTCGGCGTGTCGAGACAGCCGATCATGTTCATCATCGTCGACTTGCCGGAGCCGGACGGCCCCATGATGGCGACGAACTCGTTCTTCCGGATCGTCATGTCGACGCCCTGCAGGGCCCGGACGCGCTCCGAGCCCATGATGTACTCGCGCTGCAGGTTGCGGGTCACGATGATCGCGTCCCGCGGCACGTCCGCCGGCAACATCGCCATGCGCTCGGCGGTCGTGCTGATGTCCTTCGCCATTACGGCAACCTCCGGCCCACGATCGACTCGATCTGCGCCTTGGTGCGCAGATAGGTGAAGCGGGCCTGCACTTCGTTGACCTGCGCCTGCGTGAGCTGTTCCTGGATCTGCATCATCTCGACGATCGTCATCACGCCGAGCCGGTAGCGCTGCTCCGCCACCCGCACGTTCTCTTCCGAGGCCTGCACGGAAGCCTTGGCGACCTCGATCGCTTCCTGCGCGTTGGCCAGCGACGCGAAGTTCTGCGTCAGCTGCGCCGAGATCTGCCGGCGCTGGTCCGCGAGGGTGGCTTCGGCGTTGTCGACGGCGATCGACTGGTTCTCGATCTGGGTCTCGCGCGTGTAGTTCGTCCACGGCTGGATCGTGAAGGCGATCTGCAGCTGGCGACGGGCTTCGAGGGTGTAGTCGTTGGTCTTGCTCGCGTTGAAGTTGCTGCCGGCCGAGATGTTGAGCGTCGGCCAGTAGGCGGACTTCTGCTGCGAGAGCTGCGCCTTGGAAGCGCGCAGGTTGGCACCTGACGCAACCAGCGCCGGCGCCTGCTGCATCGCCTCGCCGCGGAGCGCGGTCGTATCGAGGGACGAGGGTGTGCGGTAGAAGGCCGAATCGGCGATGGCCGCGACCCGCGACTCGCTGCCGACCAGGCGGCCGAGGGTGGCCTCGGCGTTGGCAAGATTGGCCTGCGCCGTCAACCGGTTCTGGCGGGCCTGGCCGAGCGTCACCAGGGCGGTGAGCGAGTCGGTGCGCTGGCCAGAGCCAGACCGAAGCCGGGCCGTCGCCACCTTCAGCTGTTCTTCGGCCCGTGCCACGGCCGCCGCGCTCACCTGCAGCAGCTCCTTGTTGGCGAGGGCATCGAAGAAGGCGTTGGTCACCGCCAGCGCCGCCGAGAAGCGCGACGTGGTGTAGTTGGCATCGGCGGCATCCTCACGGGCGCGCGCGGCGCGCAGCGTGTGGTTGCGCGCAAAGCCGTCGAACAGCGGCAGCGACGCCGAGACGTTCATGCCGTAGCTGGGGTTGGTCGTGTTGCCGCTGACGACCGCACCGGTGATCGGGTCGACGCGCTGCTGCCCCGAGTTCATCAGCAGGTTGGCCTGCGGAACCAAGGTCAGCTGCGGAATGAACGCCCACTTGGCCTGACGCACGGCCAGTTCGGCGCTGCGCACCGAGCCGCGGCCGGAGACGACGCCCGGCGTCACCTCTTCCGTCCGACGAAGCGCCTCGGCGAGCGTGATCGCCGCGGGGGCCTGCTGCGCCACGAGCGGCGCGGTGGCCGAAGCCGTCAACAAAAGCGCCGCAGTTGCGGCGCGGAAGAGATGTTCAGCGCGAGCCACGGGGTGCTCCTCCTCGTCCGGTCGGTCCGTCGGTGGTGCCTGGGTAACAGGGTCCAGACGGTCGGAACGGTCGTGGACCGGAATTGCGCATGGCGCGGCGGCTGGAATCGTCGACAGCAATCATCGAGTCGTACCTCACACGTTGGTCGGGCGTCAGGAGTGCCCGGATGCCGGAGCGTGACTGATCGCGACGGGCTTCGATCTCCGGACGGATGCCCTCGTAGAGGGAATCCATCATCGGGCGATTCCGTTCCTGGTACGAAGCGAGCACCGAATCGATGCCGACGACGCGTCGGCAATAGATCGCGTTGATGCTGTCCGCCACCGTCGCGTCAACCGTGATATTGAGCTCCCGGGTCAGCCAATCCGTGTGCTTCCCGCCACCGTCGCGACCACCGAACCCACGCCCGCCCGGGCCACGCAGGCCACGGAAGACGAAGTCGGCCTTCCCCTCGCGCACCGCAATGGTGAGGGCCGTGCCGCCCACGATGATCCCGACCACCAGGGCCGTGATCAACAGCGTGAGCGCGCGGGTGCGCGAGGTGGTCAACGATCCCCCGACGTCATCGCAACCAACAGGATGTCGGCGCCAGGCTGCTTGCCGTCCAGGAGCTCACTGGCAACCGATGCTTCGACCGTGGTATTGGTTGCAGGGCGGCTCCAGCCCCAGCCGGCCAGGACCGTCGCCAGGGACGCGGCGACGAGGCCCTGCCAGAACCAGCCGGCAAGCTCGTCTTCCCAGGCGCGTCCCGATTGGCCGATCCGTGCCCGGACGCGGGCGACGAACGCCTCGTGATGCATCGGTTCCAACGCAGCACGCACCGCCGAGCCAAGCTCGTCGTCGCGCGTCGCCGAAAACGGACTGATGTCACTCATCCCACTCCTCCTTCACCGAGCCGAGCACCTTGCGGAGCGCTCGACGTCCATGGAACACATCCGACTTCACTGTCCCTTCAGGAATCCCCAACATCGCCGCAATTTCGGCCTGCGGATACCCTTCTGCATCGAACAACACTACTGCCAGTCGTTGCCGCTCGGGGAGGGTGGCCAGCGCGGCGTTCAGCCGTTCGCCCAGATCCATCGCTCCCACTTCTCTCGCCGGGTCGTCGCGCGAGGCGGCCGACACGTGGTCCAGCATTTCCGTCGTGCGAACCCGGCGACGCCGCCGGAGGTCCCGGGCGGCATTCACCACGATCTGCATCAGCCAGGGCCGGAAGGCCCGACGGGGGTCGTACCGGGCGATTGCCTGCCAGGCGGAGAGAAACCCTTCCTGGGCCGCGTCGTCGGCGTCTTCCCGGTCCTCGAGGATGGTGTAGGCCACCCGTCGAGCCATCGGTGCGTGCCGGTCCACGAGCGCCCCGAAGGCCTCGGCATCTCCCTTGGCGGCACGCGCGGCGAGCGCGGCTTCATCCACGCCCGTCATACGCTTCCCCGCTGGGGGAGGTTGACCCTCATCCCCGCTCCCGATGGGCCAGCGCCCGCGTGGCCAAGGCGGTCCCCGCCAGCCCGGTCAGAATGGCGGCTGCCACGGCCATCGGCCCCGGGATGAGGACGAAGGCCACCGCCAGCAACAGCAGGAGCAGCGCGAGCGGACCGAAGACGGCGGCCCGTGCCCCCTGGGCCAGCCCGCCGGCAATCACCGCGGCCACCCGGACCCGCTCCCAGCCGCTCCGGACGTGGGCCGGGACCTCGCCGGCAGGCGCGGCCAGGGCAAGCTTGCCGGGGACCACTCGCCCGAAGAGGGCCGGGAGGCGGCGGGGCCGGAGGAGGACCTCGCGAGCCATGGTCAGGTCCAACCGAAACTGCTGTTCCATCGCTTCGCCAATAGCCTCATCGTCGATAAAGATATCGAGTTCCCAATTCGCCAACAGCGACGACGCATTCAAGTTGCTGGAACCGACCCGGGTCCAGTGCCGATCGGCGACGATCGTCTTGGCGTGCAGCATCGGACCAGTCCACTCCCAGATCCTGACCCCAGCCCGCAACAGCGGACGATATCCCACCCGCGCGAAGTTCCTGATCGTCGGCAGGTCGCTCGATCCGGGGAGGAGCAACCGGACGTCCGCCCCGTCGCGGGCCGCGTCCTGGAACGCCTGATACATCCGCTGGGGCGCCGCAAGATACGCCTCGGTGACCCAGATCCGCTCCCCCGCCACGCCCAGCATCAGGTCGATCGTCCGGTAGGCGCGCTCCCGACCCGGTTCGGTGGCCACGACCCGAACGGCGGTGTCACCGGCCTCCTCCACGTCGGGGGGGAGCTCGTTGGCGTCATCCGGCGACGCGCCCCCGGCGAAGGTCCAGGCCCGGCCAAAGGCTCCCTCGAGGGCCCGGGCCGCCGGACCGACGATGGCCACCGCCGAGTCGCGCCAGGGGCGTCGGGACCGGGCCACGTCGCCAACCCACTCATCGCCGATGCAGAGGCCGCCCGTGACCGCAGACGCCCCATCGACAACCAGCAACTTTCGATGGTCTCGGGCAAAGAAGAGGAGCGGATCGCGGAGGCGCGGTGGTCCGAAGGCCCGCACCTCGACGCCGGCCTCGCGGAGTGCCCGCCAGAAGCGACGCGACGTGCCGAACGACCCCGCCCAATCATAGAGTACGCGCACCTTCACGCCGGCCCGCGCCTTCGCGATTAGGGCATCGGCGAAGCCCTGCCCCACCGCATCATCGTGAATGATGTAATTCTCGAGATGAATTCGGCGGGAGGCGGCGGCGATCTGCGCATGCATGGCCGCGTAGGTGTCGGGACCATCGATCAGGAGCGTGACCGCGTTGCCGGGGATGACCTGGATGCCGGCCGCGCGATCGAGCGCGCGCGCGAGCCCACCGCTTCCCGGGCGGAGGCGCACCGGCGAGGGGGTCATGCGTTGCCCAGACCGAGGGCCTGTTCGTGCGGGCGAAGGGCGACGAGCAGGTCGCGGATCAGGGCGTCGAGCGGCACACCAAGTTCCTCGGCGCCGACCCGGACGTCATCGCGCGAGACGCCGCGCGCGAACCCCTTGTCCTTGAGCTTCTTGAGCACCGAGGGTGCCTTGAGGTCGGCCAACGACTTCGACGGCCGCACCAGCGCACAGGCCACCAGGAAACCGGCGAGTTCGTCGACGGCGAAGAGCACCTTGGCCAGCGTCGTCACCCGGGGCACGCCGGTGAAGGCCGCGTGGCCGAGGATGGCCTCGCACCCCTCGTCAGGAAAGCCAAGCGTGCGGAGGTGACGGACGCCCTCCGAGGGATGCTCGGCGTCGGCGGCCTGATCGGCGTTGGGGAAGCGTTCGTAGTCGAAGTCGTGCAGCAGCCCCACGACCCCCCACCACGCCGGATCACCGTCGTAGCGGGGCGCCAGATGCTGCATGCAGAGCTCGACGGCATGCATGTGCGCCCGGAGTGCGGGCGACGCCGTCCATTCGGTCATCAGCTGCCAGGCGCGCTCGCGGGGCCACGCCGTGGCGGTCATCAGTGCACCATCCCGCCCTGGGGCGCGGCGGCGGAGGCGAGAAACGGCACCCGCGCCGCCTCGTCGCCGTCGAGGAACACGACGAACGCGTACTCGCCCGGCACCGAGAGCGGCACGTCGAAGACCAGCACCAGCGGTGCGTCGAGGTCCATGACGCCGGCCGGCGGCTCGTTCACTTCCATCATCCCGTTCTGCTCGAACAGGGAGTCGCCATTGGGATCGACCAATCGCACGGTGACTTGATGCTGGCCCACCTCCGTGCGCCGCCCGCGCACATGCACCACCAGGTGCGCGCGCGGGTGGACGCCCGGAAACTGCCCGACCATCAGGTGCCGCCAGATCCCCAGGATGGAGAGCTTGCCGTACTGATCGACCAGGGCATAGTCGGCGAGGGCTGCGAGTTCGACGTGCAGGGTCAGCTCACCCGGATCGAGGTGATGACGTCGCCCTGCTTGATCGCATTGACCACGTCCATCCCCTCGGTGACCTGCCCGAAGACGGTGTGGATGCCGTCGAGGTGCGGCTGCGGCGAATGCGCGATGAAGAACTGCGAGCCGCCGGTGTCCTTGCCGGCATGCGCCATCGAGAGCGAGCCGGCCGCGTGCTTGTGCGGGTTGCCCTTGGTCTCGCACTTGATGGTCCAGCCCGGACCGCCGGTGCCGACGCGCGGGTTGTTCGGATCCTTCGAGAGCGGATCGCCACCCTGAATCACGAAGTTGTTGATGACGCGGTGGAAGCGCACGCCGTCATAGAACTCGCTGTTGGCAAGCTTCTCGAAATTCTCGACCGTTCCCGGCGCGGCCTCAGGAAAGAGCTCGGCCGTGATGGTGCCGCGGGCGGTGACGAGAGTGGCAGTCTTGGACATCGGAAAGATCCTCAAAAAGTGAAGCTACAATATACGATGATCGATGATCGTCCATCGATGATCGATCATCGATCATCGATCATCCTGCCGGCTCGGACACAGGTCATTCAGCACGCACTCCCCGCACCTCGGCCGATTCGCGATGCACACCCGCCGCCCGTGCCAGATCAGCAGGTGGGAGACCAGGGCCCAGTCATCCCGAGGGATGAGTGGCATCAGCTCCTGTTCCAGCTTGACCGCATCGGTGGCCCGCGAGAGGCCCAGCAGGCGGGAGAGGCGGAGGACATGGGTGTCCACCGTGATCCCCTCGCTGAGCCCGAAGGCATTGCCGAGGACGACGTTGGCCGTCTTCCGGCCGACACCCGGCAGCGGCCGCAGCTCGGCCATGGTCCGGGGCACCTCGCCGTCGAACTCCGCCACCAGCCCCTGGGCCATCCCGATGAGCGACTTCGCCTTGTTGCGGAAGAAGCCGGTGGAGCGGATCAGCTCCTCGACGTCTTCCTGTTTCGCCGCCGCAAGCGCGTGCGCATCGGGGTAGCGCGCAAAGAGCGCCGGCGTGACCAGGTTGACCCGCACGTCGGTGCACTGGGCCGAGAGGATCGTTGCGGCGAGCAACTCGAAGGCGTTGCGGTAGTCGAGCTCGCAGTGGGCGTCGGGGTACTCGGCCTTGAGCCGCGCGAGCAGTTCCAGCACGCGGCTCGCCCTGGCGGCCTTGGCCTCCCGTGCCATCTATGGACGACGAGCGCGTGCGAAGCGGAGGAAGCCGTCGGCGTCGCGACAGTTGAGGATGTCGTCGCGGCCGAGGCCGCCCTTTCGTGCCACCCCGACGCCCCAGCGCACATTGGCGAGCCCCGCCACGGTGTGCGCATCGCTGCCGATGGTGATCATCACGCCCGCGGCACGTGCCGCGCGCAGCACGCGCCAATCGAGATCGAGGCGATGCGGGTCCGCGTTGATCTCGATCGCCACCCGGTTGGCAGCCGCCACCTCGAAGATGCGGTCGAGATCGAGTGGGTACGGCTCCCGCGCCAGCAGCAGCCGCCCGGTGGGATGGCCGAGAATCGCGAGATACGGCGAGGTCAGGGCACGACAGATCCGGACGGTCATCTCCTCGCGCGTCAACGTGAAGCGCGAATGGACCGAGCCGATGATGAAGTCGAAACCGGCGAGGATGTCGTCGGGATAGTCGAGCGCACCATCGGCGAGGATGTCGCTCTCGATCCCCTTGAGCACGCGAATGCCGGGCATCGCCGCGTTGACGGCGTCGATTTCGTCCCACTGCCGGCGCAAGTCATCGGGCTGCATCCCGCCCGCATAGGCCGCCGCGCGCGAGTGATCGGTGATGCCGCAGTAGGCATAGCCTTCGGCGAGGCAGGCCGCCGCGATCTCCGCCACCGAGTTGCTGCCGTCGGAATAGGTGGTGTGGCAGTGCAGGAAGCCGCGCAGATCACTGCGCTCGAGCAGCCGCGGCACCGGCGCCGTCAGTTCGGTGCCGGCCTCGCGGAGCTCGGGCGGGATCCAGGGCAGGCCGAGCGCGTGGTAGAGGGACTCCTCGCTTGGCGTCGGGACGAAGCGACTCCCCTGCCAGAGCGCGGTGCCGGCGAGCGTGAAGCCGCGCGACGTCGCGTGGGCCGCGAGGTCGGCGAGGTGCTCGGCACTGCCGGTGGCCTGCACGAGGACGGCGCCGAGATTCTGCGGCGGAGTCACGATGACCTGCACCGCGGTGCCGGCTGCGAGCCGCAGCGTGGCGCGACGCTCGTCCTGTCCGGCGATTTCACGGGCCCCAGGCAGCGCGCTCAAGGCCCGGAAGATCTCCTCCGGAGGGACATCGGCCACCAGCACCACGACCAGCTCGCGCACCGTTTCCATCCGGCGGCGCACCTCGCCGGCAATGTGCACGGCGACGACGTGCGGCATGCGGCTCAGCGCCTCGGCGAGCCCTTCGGCCTCGTCGTGCGCGTGGTGGATCAGCCGCGACTGGCTCGCCTGCCGGAGAAAGGCGATTCCCTTGGCGACGTTCTGCGCGGTTCGCTCGCCGAATCGCGGCAGCGCCGCGAGGCGACCATCACCAGCCGCCACTTCCAATTCGGCGAGCGTGTCGATGCGCAGCGTCTGATGGATGGCGCGCACCTTGGAGACGCCGAGGCCGGAGAGCTGGAGCATCTCGACGAGGCCGGGCGGGACTTCGCGGCGCAACTCCTCGAGGAGTTCGGCACGGCCGGTCTGGACCAGTTCGGTGATGGTCTGCAGGATCGCGGGACCAATGCCTTTCGCGTCGGCCAGCGAGCCGTCGGCGATGGCTTCCTCGAGTGGCGCAGCAAAGCCCTCCACCGTCTTGGCGGCGGCGGTGAAGGCGCGCACGCGGAAGGTGTTCTCGCCCTTGAGTTCGAGGTACGCCGCGATCTGGTCGAGCGCGCGCGCGACTGCCGTCCGATCCATCACCGCCATCTCAGCGCTCCTCTCCGATCCGGGCCGCGCGCCACCCGAGCAGCATCAGCTCCTCAGGGGCCGCGACCGAATGCAATCCTGCCGTGTCGCCACCGGGCATCGTCGGCGCAAACAACGCGACGCCGTCCTCGCGTGCCATCGGCCCGGGGGCATCTCCTTGCACCACGACCACCGCCAACCCCGGACGCTCGGGATGCACGCCGAAGCACGCCACCATCCGGAGCCCGTTGCCATCAGGGAGCGCGAACCAGCCGTCCAGCGGCTCGTGCGGCTCGCCATCGGACAACTGCGCCCAGACCAGGCGCGGAGCGATCTGAATGTACTGCGTGGTTCGGGGCGGCGTGCCGATCGCCATCGCCGGCGCACAGAGGCGTTGCGTGGTGGCGAGGTCGATCGATTGCGTGTGACACCCCGCGGCCCAGAAACAGTAGGCGGCGTGGGTGAAGGCGACGAAATCATCCATCGCCTCACCGACGCCCTCGTCCGGCCGCATCCCCCGCAGCAGCTCCACCACCGCCTCGGCCAGCAGGAAGTGGTCGAGATCCGGCGCATCGCCGACGGCGTCGCGTACCGCCGGGAAATGTTCCTCGGCGAGCCCGCCGAAGACGAGCGTGAACGGATGCGGGCGGTCTGTCATGCGCGCGGCAAGAACGGGTCGAGGGCCGCACGGAAGTCCGCTGCCGCCTCGACGTACGGCACGTGCCCGCAATCGTGCAGCACGACGCAGGGCGCGCGCAGGGCGGCCGCCGTGGCCTCGGCGGTCGCGAGCGGAATCGGATCGTCGTCGCCGTGCACGACGATGGCCTTCACGTCGAGTGCACGGAGCGCGGGGCGCAGGTCGAAGTCCTCGCCGAGGGAGTTCCAGACTTCCTGCTGCGTGCGGCCGGTGAGGCGGAACGGCGTCAACTCACCGACCCGCGACGGATCGTGGAAGTAGCCGGCGACGGCGAGCTCGAAGAGGCGTTGATTGTAGGCCGGAATGTCGTGCGCCCGGAGGCCACTCTCCTGCAGTGCCTTCCGCTGGGCGAGCAGCTCCGGCGTGGCATTGCGGGCGGCGAGTGCCGCCTCATACACGGCCCGTTCCTGCTTCGCCGCCGGTGCCGGCGAGACGAGCGCGAGCGACGCGACGCGCGTCGGGTGCGTCACGGCGTAGAGCATCGCGAGCAGCCCGCCCCACGAGTAGCCGAGGAGATGCAGCTGCTCGAGCCCCCAGACATCGCGCAGCGCCTCAAGATCGGCGACCTGTTCGCGCCAACCGACGGCAACATCGCGCGCCACCGGCGAGCGGCCACCACCGCGCTGATCGTAGTAGACCAGCGTGCGGTGGGTCGCGAGGGCATCCATGCCGGGGAGGAGGTAGTCGTGATGCGCACCGGGGCCGCCATGCAGCACGATGACCTCGGGGCCCTCGCCGATGCGTCGTTCGAAGAGCGAGACGCCGCGCACCTGGCGCGTGATGGTGCGTTCCGTCACAGCAGGACCGCGAGCGCCTCCGCCACCTGCCGCACGGCGCGCTCCTCCTCGGGGGTGAATGGATCGAGGACATCGGAGTCGACATCGATCTGGCCGAGGATCTGGGTGCCGCGGCGGATCAGGACGACCAGCTCCGAGCGCGTGAAGAGATTGCAGGCGATGTAATTCTCGCGGCCCTGCACGTCGCCGACGTTCTGATCCTGTCCCGTGGCGACGGCAGTGCCGCAGACGCCCTTGCCGACCGGAATGCGATCGTGCTCGGTGTCGCGCCCGCTGTAGGCCTCGAGCACCAGCTCGTTGCCGTGCAGCATGTAGAGGTACACCGAGGTGTACGGTGCACCCGCTCCCTGGATCAGCTCCGCGGCGAGGGTCAGCATCTCCTGCCGCGGGACTGCGTGGTTGAACGCCGAGCGCAGTCGCGTGACGACGCGATCGGCATCGAGCACCGGCTGACTCACGAACCGGGCCGCACGCCGAGGATCACCGCGACCGACTTCTCGGCGCCTTCGCGCTGGAAGACGACCGTGATGGTGTCGCCCGGCTTGTGGTTCCGGAGCACTTCGGTCATCGACTGCAGGTCGATGGTCGGCTTGCCGGCCATCTTGAGCAGGGTGTCCCCGGCCTTGAGCCCGGCCTTTTCGGCAGGCGAGCCGGCGGTGACGCCGTTCAGGTAGATCCCGGCCGTGGAGTTGTCCATGTCGGGGATCGAGCCGAACCAGGCGCCGTAGCCGGTGACCGGGGCGGGAGCGGGGGCCGGCTTCTTGGGATCGACGGGCCGCTGGGCGGCCGCCGGCGAAGCGGCAAGAACTACGAGAGCGAGCGCAGTGAGGACGCGCATGAGACATTCCGGGTTGAGGTACCCCTAGATTCTAGCGGCTCCACTCCCCCCAGACCACGTCGGGTGCCGTGTCACCACGCCTCTTCGCCCTCATCCCTGCCGCCGTCGCGATCAACCTGGTCATCGGGCGGATCGTGAACGAGCTCTCGCTCCCGGTCTACCTCGACACCCTCGGGACGATGCTGGTCGCGGTCCTGGCTGGCCTCCCCGGCGGGTTGCTGGTGGGAACGATTTCCCAACTGCTCTCCGGGATGCTCTCCGGCTACCAGTGGATGGCGTTCACCCCGTTGCAGTGGCTGGTCGCGCTGCTGGCGGTGGCGGCGGCACGCAGCGGCGGATTTCGGGGGTCGTGGCGGACCGGCCTCTGGGGCGTCGGCACCGGGCTGGCCTGCGGCGCGGCCTCCGCGGTCATCTCCTACCTGTTGTTTCGGGGTGTGACGGCCGGCGGGGTGACGGCGGTCAGCACCCTGCTCCGCTCGCTGGGGGCGCCGCTGTCGGTGGCGGTCACCGCCGCCTCGCTTTCGACCGACGTCCTCGACAAGACGGCCGCCTTCCTCGTCGTCGGCGCCCTGCTCCGTGCCCTGCCGCGGCGGATTCTTGGCCGCTTCCCCCTCGGTGCCAAGGCGGTCGGCCGATGAGCCGTGGCCTGGCCGCGCGGGCGCACCCGTTCACCGCCGGGAGCGTGTCGCTGGCGATGGTGCTGCTGGCCGTGCTGGTCCCGGCACCGAATGGCCCGCCGCTGCTCTACGCGGCGGTCTGCCTGATCGCCCTCCTCACCGGCGTCGGGCGCGCTGTGCGGCAAGGAATGCTGCTCGCCGCGCCGCTCTGGATCCTCCTCTTCCTGATGCATGGCGTGCTGGGCGAGGGGCCGCGGATCGACGCCCCGTGGGGTGGCACGCTCTCCGCGTCCGGCATCGCGTGGGCCATTGAGCAAGGGAGTCGACTCGCCGCGATCGTCACCGCCTCGCTCGCCTTTGCCCTTGCCTTCGATCCGCACCGCTTTCTTCAGGCGGCGATTGCCCGGCGCTGGCCCTTCAGCGTGGCGTTCCTGGTCGTCGCCACCCTCGATGCCATGGGCCGCTTCGGCGAACAGGCCACCCGGCTGCGTGAGGCCCAGCGCACCCGCGGCCTCAAGGTGCGCGGATCGATCGCGACCCGCGCCCGCGCCATCCCCGCCCTGGTCTTCCCGCTGTTGCTCGCGTCGCTGACCGAGGCCGACGAGCAGGCGCTCGCGCTCGAGACCCGCGGGCTCACCGCCCCGGGGCGCCGCACGGCACTGGATCCGCCGGCCGACGGTGCCCTCGATCATCTGGTCCGCTGGAGTGCGCTCGCGGTGGTGCTGGTGATGCTCTGGTGGCGAGTGACGCGATGAGCGCGCTCGCGACGCAGGCACTTCGCATTCGCTACCCGGCGCAATCGCACTGGGCCCTCGACGGCGTGACGCTCGACGTCGCGCCCGGCGCCATCACCTGGCTGACCGGCGCGCTCGGCAGCGGCACCAGCACGCTCTTGCTGGCGATGGCCGGACTCGCACCCCGATTGACGGGCGGCGAGCGGACCGGAGCGGTCCTCCTCGATGGGCGCGACGTGGCGACGCTGGCACCGCTGCCGCACGGCATCGCCTCACCTCGGGCCGACCCCGGCGCTGCAGTTGAGCGGGATCGCCGCCACGGTGCGCGATGAGATCGCCGTCGGGCCGATGAACCTCGGCTGGCCGGTGGAGCAGATTCGCGCCGCGGCAGACGACGCGATGCAGCGGCTTGGTATAGGGCATCTCGCCGATCGGGCGCCTCGTGCCCTGTCCGGTGGCGAACAGCAGCGCGTGCTGCTCGCGGCGCTTGCCGCGACGTCTCCGACGCTCTGGCTGCTCGACGAACCCTTCTCGGCCCTCGACGCGAGCAGCCGCGCCCACGTACAGCAGTGGCTGCGCGGGCTCGCCGCGGGCGGCGCCACCGTGGTGATCGCCTGCGACGAGGCCGACACGATGGCCGACCTGGCTGATCGATTGGTCGTGCTGCAGCGTGGTGCCGTGGCACTCGACGGCGCGCCGTCCACCTTGCTCGCGAGTGATGCGATCCTCGCCACCGGTGCGGCAACCACCGAGGCAGCGACGCTCGCCGCCGCGGCGCAGATGCCGGCCCCGCGCCCGATCCACACCTCGTCATTGCTGGATGCGGCGGGCCTCACGGCACCGGCCGCGGTGTCGAGTACGCTCGCGGCGCCGATCGGGAGCGGCGCACCGCTGCTCGAATGCCGCGACGTGCAGTTCGCCTATCGCGACGGCCCCGCAGTGCTTCGCGGCGTCTCGCTCGCGGTGCACGCCGGCGAGGCGGTCGGGTTGTTCGGCGCGAACGGTGCCGGCAAGTCGACGCTGTTGCGGCTCGCCATGGCCCTGGATCATCCGACGCAGGGCGTCGTCGCGGCCCGCGGGCTCGACACCCGCGGCCGGCACCCCGAGGACCTGGCCCCCGCCGTTGGATTCCTCTTTCAGCAGCCGGAACGACAACTCTTTTCGGCGTCGGTGCGGGCCGAATGCGCGGTCGGCCCACGGCTCGCTGGATGGAACAGCACGCAGGTGGCCGACGCGGTCGCGGCCGTGCTCACCGAACTCGGGTTGGAGGACGTGGCCGACGAACACCCGTATGACCTGCCAGTGCCCCGCCGCCGCCTGGTGGCACTCGCGGCGGTGCTGGCAACCGACCCCGAACTCCTGCTGCTCGACGAGCCGACCGCCGCGCTGGACGGTGCCTCACGCACGCGCGTCGCGGGGGTCGTTCGCGCGCGGGTGGCGCGCGGGCGGGCGGTGGTGGCGATTACGCATGATGCGGCCTTTGCCCACGAGGCACTCGACCGCGCCCTCTGGCTGCGCGATGGGCGGATCACCATGGAGGGAGCGACCCGGAGCGTCCTCTCCGCCGGGGGGCATGACCTTCCCGCGACGCTGCTCGCCGCCCTTGCCCTCGGCCTCCCGCCGGGAGAGGATCGCCACGTGGCGGTCGCGGCCGCGCTCTCGCGCCGCCAAACGCGCTAGATTGCGCATATGCCCGTGCCACTCATCGCCCTGCTCGCTTCGTCGTTGCACGAGGCGAGTGCCTCCGGAAAGGATCCGGCCAGCTACGCGCGCGCGGTGTCGTTGCTGGCGCGTGCCGTCGGAGGCTCGGCGGTTGCCATTGCGGTTGACGACGATGCCCTGCTCGTCAACGGCATTCCGGTGCCGGCGAATGCCCCGGGTGTCTCGCAGGTCGTCGAGGCGCTGGCCAAACTCCGCTTGGGTGGCCTGAGCATTCCACCCCAGGTGGAGGCGTCGCGGTGGCGGGATCTCGTCGAACTGCTCGTCGGGGCGCCGGTGCAATACCCCGACCCGGCCTCGTTCGTCGCTGCACTGCTCCTCATTGTCCCGGGCGCCAGTGTGCATCCGATGTCCTCCCCCCGGACGCCGGTCGGTGATGCGGGCGTGGCACCGCGTCCGATGCCGACCGATGAATGGGGTGGGAGTGAGATGATCACCCTCGGGACCACCGACGTCGAGCGCGCGGGGATGTCGACCCGCCTCGACCCGATCCTCGAGCGTGGCCGAGCGGCGGTGGACGCGAACGATGAGGCGACGCTGGCGGAGGTCTTGCTCGAGTTGTCGACCCTGGATGTCTCGGCGGCCGACGCGGTGAGTGTCCGGGCCGAGCGGCGTCGGCTGGCTCCGCCGCGCGTGCTCGAGGCGATGGCGCGTCGACTCACCGAGCCGATGTCCCCTGCCGTGATTGCCAAGGCGCTGACGACCTTCGGGGCGGAGGCCGCCGACGCCATCGTCGAAGTGATGCGCGATGCCCATCACCGCG
This sequence comes from Gemmatimonadota bacterium, assembly GCA_016704275.1. Classification (NCBI taxonomy): domain Bacteria; kingdom Pseudomonadati; phylum Gemmatimonadota; species Gemmatimonadota bacterium. Next base: position 13,320 of record JADJAK010000009.1, on the reverse strand, counting down.
CGGCCCGGCACACCTACATCGCGGCGCTGGCGGAGATGCCGGACGCCGAAGGGACGATCCTGGCGGCCTTGACCGGCAGCGACCCGCAGGTGGTGTCGGATGTGGCAGAAGCGGCCGGCCGTCGGATGATGTTCACCGCGGTGCCGACGCTGGCACAACTGCTCAAGCACCACGAGGAGGTCGTGCGCACCGCGGCGTGGCGCGCCCTCGAACAGATCGACACCCCGGATGCCCGCCGCGCCCTGGCCTGAGCTGCGCTGGCGTTAGCGCGGGATGAGGTCGGTGCCGTGCTCGAGTCGACGCGCGGTTGCCGCCAACAGCGCCGCGGCATGTTCGATATCACTCAGCGCCGCCAATTCGTTGGGTGAGTGCATGTACCGCAGCGGCACCGACACCAGTGCCGTCGCGACGCCGCCGCGCGCGGTGAAGATGGCATCGGCGTCGGTGCCGGTGTACTTCGCTGCGCCCTGCACCGTGAACGGAATCCCCTCGGCGGTTGCGGTCTCCACCAACAGATCGAAGAGCACCGGGTTCACGGCGGCACCGCGCGAGAGGACCGGCCCGCTGCCGAGCTTCACCTCGCCATGGCGCTTCTTCTCGATCCCGGGCGAGTCGGTCGCATGCGTGACATCCACCACGATGGCGGCATGGGCGGCCAGTGCGGTGGCCGACGTGCGCGCTCCGCCGCCGGTGTACGCGATCTCTTCCTGCGTCGTCGCGACCGCCGTGACGGACAGGGCGGGACGATCGGCGGCGAGGCGGCGCAGCGCCTCGAGCACGACGAACGCCCCGATGCGGTTGTCGAGGGAACGCGAGACGATGCGGCCGTTCGGGAGGTGCGTGACGGTCGAGCCGAGCACGCCGGCGTCGCCGATCGCGATCAGCGCGAGCGCCTCGGCGCGTGACGTGGCGCCGATGTCGATCCAGAGGTCGTGCGGCTTCGAGAGCTTGTCGCGATCGACCTGATCCATCAGGTGGATCGCCTGCTTGCCGATCACCCCGGGGACGGCGCCGTTCCGCCCCAGCAGGACGACGCGCTGGCCGACGAAGACCTGCGGATCCCAGCCGCCGATCGGCTCGAAGTAGCAGAAGCCGTGCTCGTCGACGTGGACGAGCATGACCCCGATCTCGTCGATGTGCCCGGCGAACATCACCCGGAGTGCGTCGGATGGCCCGCTGGCGGGGTGCACCGTGGCGAAGGAGTTGCCGCCGACATCGGCGTGCACGTCATCGGCAAAGGCGGCGGCCTCGCGCCAGAGGCGGGCCGGGGCACGCTCGAAGCCGGAGGGCCCGGGGGCGTCGAGGAGGCGGGCGAGGAGGTCGATCGATGTCTGGTTCATGCGGAGAGTATAGGGTGACGAGTAACCAGTAACCAGTAACCTGTGACCCGGAACAGCGATCAAGGCACGGGTCACTGGTCACAGGTCACCGGTCACTTACTTTTCCGGCCCATGCTCACCCGCTTCCGAACCACCCTCGCCTCCATCTGGACCTGGACACTCCTGGCGCTGGCGCTGGTGGTGACGCTGCCGTGCGTGCTGCTCTACCGGGCGGTGGCGTGGCCGTGGGACCGCTGGAACTACCGGGGTGGCCGCTGGTTCCGGAACATCGGGCCGTTCGTGGCGTTCATCACGCCACGCTGGCGTTTCGAGACCCGGGGCGTGATGCCGGCCGATCCGCGGCACCCGTATGTGGTGGTGTCCAACCACGAGTCGTTCGCCGACATGCTGCTGCTCACCCACCTGCCGTGGGAGATGAAGTGGCTCAGCAAGGTCGAGATCTTCCGGATCCCCTTCCTCGGCTGGCTGCTCTGGGCGGCGATGGACATCGGCGTGAAGCGGGGCCGCGGCACCAGCGCGAAGGATGCGATGAACGAGTGCAAGCGGCGCCTGACGGACCGTGTCTCGGTGATGATCTTCCCCGAGGGGACGCGCTCACCGGAGGAGGCGATGCTGCCGTTCAAGGACGGCGCCTTCCGGCTGGCGGTCGAGGCGGGTGTCCCGATCCTCCCGTTGGCCCTCTACGGCACGCGCTACGCGATCGCCAAGCACGATTGGCGCATCGGGGCGACGCATGCGATTGTCGAAGTGTTGGCGCCGGAACCGACGGAAGGGCTGACCCAGGCCGATGTCCCGGCATTGCGGGAGCGGGTGCGGGAACGGATTCTGGCGGCGCGGAACCGACTGCGGGACGAACTGGCGCGCGAGCCGCTGCCGCAGCCCTAGCTGCGTCGGACGAGCCGCACGGCGCGGAGGCCCGGCAGGATCACGGCGAGGGTGGCCAGCAGCCAGATGCCGAGCATCGGCCAGCGCCAGGTCGGCCGCTGGTCGATGTGCCCCACAAAGAAGACGATCAGCGCCACCGCATCCACCGCGACGACGCCGATCACCATCCGTAGCACGGCGGCGCGGATCTGCGCCACCCGGTCCTGAATACTCATCGCTCGGCGAAGACCGTCGCCTTCCCCTTCGCATCGAAGGTGTAGACGGTGTAGCGCTGTGGCGGCCCCTGCTCCATTCCCGGCGAGCCGATCGGCATGCCCGGCACGGCGATCCCCTTCACGCCCGCCGGCTTCGTCTCGACGAGCTTCTTGATCAGCTCGGCCGGAACGTGCCCCTCCACCACGTACCCGTTGATGAAGGCGGTGTGGCACGACTCCAGCGCCGGCGTCACGCCGTTCGCCCGCTTCAGCGCCGTGAATTCCTCACGCGCTTCGACGGTGACGGTGAAGCCCTTGGTCTTCAGGTAGTCCACCCACGACTGGCAGCAGCCGCACGACGGCGACTTCACCACGCGAATCGCGAGCGGTGCCGGCGGTGCGTCCGTCGAGGCGGCCAAGGAGGCCGCCCCGACGAGGAGCACGGTCGCCGCAACGATCGAGCGGACCCGCATCAATCGCGGACCAGGATCAGGAACTTCCCGCCGTCCCAGAATTCCGGCGACGAGATGTGCAGGTCGCCCTTCACCTTGCCGTTCGACATCACGGTCGAGGCGAGGAAGGAGGCGCTCTGCCGCGTCACGATGCGGTATTCCTTGTTCGGCTCCGGCACCGTGAGGACGGTGTCACGACGACGATCGAGGCGCTGGAAGAGTTCCGGCTTGAGATCGCGCGCCGGCTGCAGCGTCTTGCTCCCGAAGACCAGGAACTTGCTCCCCTCGGTCACCAGGATGCCGCGCTTGAGCAGCTCCTCCTTGGTGCCGACCGCGTAGTACACGACGTGGCTCTCGTCGATGACGCGGACGAGGGTGTCCTGCACCGCGGTCTTCTCGGTGGTCAACTGCGCCGTCTTCTGATTCAGCGTGTCGACCTTCGAGGTCAGGGTCGCAATCTGGACCTTCTGCTCCGTGATCATCGCCTCCTGCTCCTGGGCGGCGGTGCGGAGGTCGTTGATCGACTTCTGGAAGGTGTCCAGCTGGGCGACGAGCTTGGTCCGCTCCGCCGAGAGGCCGCCGATCCGCTTCTTCTGGGCCTCGATCTGCTGCTCGGCGGCGTCGAGGCGGGCGATCACCTCGCGTACCTTGCCGAGGAGGACCGCGCGCTCTTCGGCGCGGCCGGCGAGCGGCCGATCTCCACCGGCGACCGGCGAGACGCCAAGCGCCTTGACGCGGGCGAGATCGGTGTTGATCTCGGTGACCATCTGCGTGGCGGCCAGCACATCGGCCACGAGGGAGTCCTTCTGTTCGGTGACCCGCTGCTGTTCCAGCACGAGCTGGTCGTAGGACTTCTTGCTGACACAACCGCTCAGTGCAACGACGGCCGCAATGGCCAGACCGATCTTCCGCATGGCAACATCCTCTGTAAGGTGAACGACGGGGGGGACGCCCCGCGGGCGGAACGATGCACAGAAGGGCGCTGGCGGGCCAGCCCCCCGGGGGCAGATTGCGGGGTTGCCCCTTTCCCGGACCCGCCATGCGCCGTGCCCTGCACCTGCTGATTGCCTTGGTCCTGACCCTCCCTGGCGCCTCCCAGGCGCAGGGGCGGGGCCCCCGGACCGCGACCTTTCTGCATTTCAACGATGTCTACGAAATCGGCGCCATTGACGGCGGGAAGATCGGCGGACTGGCCCGCGTGGCGACCTTCGCCAAGCAGCTCCGGCGGACCCTGCCCGGGGTGGTGACCACCCTCGGCGGCGACTTCCTCTCTCCCTCGGCCCTCGGCCTGGCGGAGATCGGGGGGGAGCGACTGGCCGGCCGCCAGATGGTATCGGTCCTGAACGCCGTCGGCGTGAGCTGGGCCACCCTCGGCAACCACGAGTTCGACGTCCGCGAGGCCGAATTCCGCGCCCGGATGGCGGAGGCGCGCTTTCCGGTGGTGGTCTCGAACGTGGTCGACAGCAGCGGGACGCGCTTCCCGAACACCGTCGCCTCGGCGGTGCTGCGGCTCCGCACGGCGGGCGGCACGCTCCGGGTGGGACTGATCGGGGTGGTGCTCCGCGACAACGCCCCGGCGTGGACCCGCTTCGAGGAGCCGCTCGCGGCCGCCTCCCGCGAGGTCACCGCCCTCGCCGATAGCAACGTCGACGTGATCATCGCGCTGACGCACCTGACGCTCGCCGCCGACCAGCAGCTGGCGGAACAGATTCCCCAGATCGCGCTGATCATGGGCGGCCACGAACACGAGAACTACCTGATCCGCCGCGGACCGCACTTCACGCCGATCGTGAAGGCCGACGCCAATATCCGCAGCGTGGCGCTGGTGCGGCTGACCCTGCCGGGTCGGGGTGCCCGGCCTGTGGTCGATGTGCGCTTCGTGCCGATCGATTCGTCCCTGCGCGAAGATCCAGCCGTCGCGCGGGAGGTATCCACCTGGGTGGCCCGCGGCGACTCGGCCTATCGTGCCGCCGGGATGGACCCGACCGCCACCGTCACGAAGCTGACCGAGGCACTCGACGGCCGCGAGGCGACGGTGCGGGTGCGCCCGGGTCGCCTCACCACCGTGATCGCCGAGGCGTTGCGGGCCGAAGTGCCGGGCGCCGAGGTGGGGTTGATGAACGGCGGATCGATCCGGATCGACGACGTCATCGCCCCCGGGCCGATCACCCAGTACGACGTGATCCGCGTGCTTCCCTTCGGGGGCCGGGTGAGCGGCACCACGATGACCGGCGCGCTGCTCGAGCAGGTGCTGCAGCAGGGCGAGACCAATCGCGGCACCGGCGGTTATCTCCATCCCGTTGGCGTCACGCGCGACGGAGAGCGCTGGCTGGTCGGCGGTGCACCACTGGACCCGGCGAGGCGCTACACCGTGGCGACCACTGACTTCCTTCTGACAGGGAAGGAGAAGGGGCTCGGCTACCTTGCCCCGGGCAACGCCGGCCTCGGCCCGATCATCAATTACCGCGACATCCGCCAGGCCGTGATCGATCGGCTCCGCGCGGTGTACGGCGCGCCATGAGACTCATTCCCCACTTCCCCCGGACGACGATGCGACCGACTGCTGCTGCCCTGCTGACCATCGGACTGACGCTCACCGCCTGCGCACCCCCCGCACCGCGCACACCGCCGGGCGTGATGCCGACGCCCTCCGCCACGCCGGAGCGGATCGTCGCGCCCTCCGTCCCGACGCTCGATGGCATGCCGGCCGCGGTTCGCGTCGGCTTCACGGTGCAGGTCTCGGGGATGGTGCCGGTCGATTCGGCCGGCCGCCTCGTCGGGACCGACCTCAACGGCCAGGTCCGCCAGGCACTGGGCAACTTCGTCACCGTCGTGCGCGCCGCGCGCGGCGTCCCCGGCGACGTGGTCCGCCTGACCGTCTACCTCCGCGATCCCTCGACCGAGGCCGTCGAGACCGTGCGCACCGCCATCCTCGACGTGCTCGGGAAGGACGCGCCACCCGCCCTCACCGTGGTCGGCGTGAGTGCCCTGCCCGAAGCGGCGATGCGGGTGATGATCGAGGGGACGGCACAGCTGAGGAGTGAGTTTCCGGATCGGACGAGACGGCCCTAAGCGAGAAGCGAGAAGCGAGAAGCGAGAAGCGTGGCCCAGCGGAGAGATCTTCCCGCCGAGCCACGCTTCTCGCTTCTCCCTTCTCGCTTCTCGTTACACCCCTGGCGCCTGCCACAACTCCACCCGATTCCCTTCCGGGTCATCGAGCCAGGCGAAGTCGCCGTCGATGGTTTCCTGGCGTTCGGCGAGGGTGACACCGAGTTCACCGAGCTGTTCGGTGAGGGCGTCGAGGTCGTTCACGTACCAGGTGATCTCGACCTGGCGACGGTCATGCGCGAGCGGGTGCTTCGCCTGATGAATCGAGAAGGAGAGGCCGCCGAAGTCACACCACCACTCGTGGCTGCCGGGTTCGCGGGTGAAGAAGAGGCCGAGGTGGCGCTCGTACCAGTGCGCGAGGGAATCCGCATTGTCGGCAAAGAGGACGATGCCCCCGATCCCGACGACCTTCTGTCGCTCCATCTGCGATCTCCAAGTAAGGAAGAAACGAGCGTGAGCTGCGGTGCCGCTACCAGCCCCGGCTGTTGCACAGGGCGATGATCTGCGCGGTATGGTGCTGACCATGCCAGGCGTAGAGCGCCAGGGTGTGGCCGAGCGTGAAGGTCTTGTTGTACTCGGGGTGCACAAAGGTGCGGTGCAGCGCCGCGTCGTCAAGGGTGGACAGCAGCATCCCCCAGCGAACGTGGAGTCCTTCGAGCATCTCCAGCGACGGCGCCACCGTGAGGTGCGTCGAGTCGGGGAGCTTGGCGAACGCCTCCTGCGAATAGGGGCGAATGACCGGATTCTCCTCGGTCAGCGCCAGCTTGAAGCGCATATAGGCGTTGAGGTGGGAGTCCGCCAGATGGTGGACGATCTGGCGGATGGTCCAGCCGCCGTCGCGATAGGGCGTGTCGAGCGCGGCATTGTCGAGGCTCGACACGGTCGCGCGGAGTGCGCGCGGCAGCTCGGCGATGGCGCCGCGCCACATGGCCACGAGATGCTCGTCCCACCCGGTGGGCGCGACGAAGGGTCCGATCGGGTAGCGTGGGTCACTCATGGCGACATTTCTCTCCAGACCAGTGGTCGTCGAAGGCGATCAGGTTGATGCCGCGCCAGCCGGCAGCGTGTACCGCAGCCCAGCCATGGTCGCGGGTGAGCGTCGTGGCGCGGCCGGAGGACTGCTTCGGGTACGCCACCCAGAGGGTGCCACCAGGGACGAGTGCTTTGAGGGCCGTCGGGAGACGGCGGACGAGTGCTTCGGCTGTGAGGGCGTAGAGGACCACCACGTCAGCGTTCGCCGTTGCCGCTCGACTGACGCGTTCGACGCCGGCGGGCAGTGCGGCGAAGGTCGCGCGCGCCGCCGTGTCGGCATCGAGGACCAGCAGCCGCTGCCCGGCGCGGAGGCTCATCTTGGCGACGGTCGGCCGGGTCGAATTGGTGGCGACGCGCGCCGGCTGGTCGCTGCGCAACATGTCGAGGGTCTTCGCCAGCCGCCGCGCCCGCGTCTCCGGCTTCTTCGCGGTGAGCAGGGCCTCGATGTGTTCCCGCTGATGGGTATAGGCGAGCGCGCTGAACACCTTGCGCAGCGCCGGCTCCGCGCGGAGCGCCGCCCGCAGATCGGGCGGTTCGGCCAGCGGCGGTCGGGGCGAGGTCATGCGCATGGCTCGCGACCGGGGATCGAGCGCGCCATCATCAGAGCGTGATCTGGATGCCGGAGGTGAAGAGGCGGTCCGTCGAAAGGAAGCCCGGCTGCGGCAGGCCGTCGTAGCGGATCACATAACTCAACTTCACGCCGACCTCCTTGGTGATCGGGGCGACGACGGTGCTCTCGGTGTTGATGCGGAGGTCTTCCTTCTCGCGGAAGTTCGGCAGCAACTCGATCGTCTGTGCAAACGAGGCCTTGGCGCCGAGCTTCTGGGTATAGGCCGTCGCCGCGCGCCCACCGAGGAAGTCCTGATTCGGCCGCTTGGTCGGGTCGACCGATCGCTGTGCCGTCACCGAGACGCCGCCCTCGAGGGTGAGGCGGTGGCGCGGGTCAGCGTGGAGCAACGCCGTCAGCCCGGTGTTGGTCGCGATGCGGGACGCGAGGCCGGCGAAAGACGTTGCGCTCGTAGTTGACCTGGGCGTAGATGCCGAAGGTGGTCTGCAGCGAATAGTCCGAGCGCACCTGCGCCCGATAGAGCGAGGTGACCGTCTTCCCCTTGCTGCGCCCGTGCACCAGCGAGAACTGCTGCGAGATGGTGACCACGCCGAACTTGGCGCTGACCCGGTCGCCGAGGTTCAAGGTTTGGACCGACGAATTGCCCGCGGTGCTGACGTAGCCGAGGTCGCCGGTGAACTTGATCACGTTGGGGGGCTTCGGCGCGGGCGTCGGTGCCACCGGCGGGGCCACGGCACCGGTCGGCGGTGGCGTCGTGCCGGCCTGCGCCGCCAGCCCAACGGGCAGCAGCGCGAGGACGAGGGCACGGCGGGCGATGGGGAACATGGAGTGGCTCCGGCGGGCACGACGCGACAGGACGACGCCCGCCACCTGCCAGGCGCCCGGATCCCCAGAAAGTAACCCTTCCGCGGCCCGGACGCCCCCGGCCTGATCAGAATGCCAGCTGCAGTCCCGTGGTGAGAATCCGATCTGTTTTGCGGAAGCCCGTTTCGGGAAGTCCGTCGTAGCGAATCACGTAGCTGGCCTTCATCGCGACCCCGCTCGCGAGCGGGGCGGTGAGCGCGGTTTCGCTGTTGATGCGGAGATCGTCGCTGGTCTTGAAATTCGGCAGGAACTCGAGCGTCTGCCCGAAGCTCGCCTTGGGTCCGAGCTGGCGCGCGTAGAGCAGCGCCCCGCGTCCCGCCGCGAACTCCGCGCTCTCGCCGACCGCCACGGCATTCTGCCAGGTGTAGCCGCCGCCGATCTCGGCGCGGAGCTTGTCCTTCTCCGCGTCGACGAGCTTCGCGGCGATGCCGAGCTGCGGCGCATAGCGCGACGAGATGCCGGCGAAGGTGTTGCGGTCGAACTCGGTGACCACGAAGAGCGAGACCTTGGAGGAGAGCTCCCGAGCGCCGCGCAGCGAGGCGAGCCAGAGCGAGGTGTTCACCTCGCCGTCGTTCTTGCCGTACACCACGCCACCGGTCTGGGTGAACTTCCACCCCTTCTGGGTGGCCTCGAGCTTGTTGCCGAGGTTGACGGAGGTGATCTCGGTGTTGCCGGTGGTATTCACGAAGCCGGCGTCCACGGTGAACTTCACGGTCTTGGCCGTGTCGGCGGGCGCGAGGGCGCTCATCGCCAGGAGTAGGGTGATCATGCGCCAATAATAAAACGGCCGAGGCGGGAAGTTCCCTGCCTCGGCCGCCGGTCCTGCGGGGGTGGTTACGCGCCGCGGGCGAAGACGATGAAATCGGTCGAGATTGGCGTCCCCTCTTCCTGGCGAATGCCGAGCATCACCTGGCCGCGGTGATACATCCCGTGCAGGCAGACGTGGTGGAGGATCTCGGCGACAGTGTTGTCGAACCGTTCGCCGCGGGTATTGGCGTAGCTGACGACCCGCTCGCCATCACCATCGTCGAGCGCGCCCTGCATCATCACGAACTCGGCATGATTGGTGGCCGCGAGCTGGCGACATTCCTCGAGGGAGAGTGTCGGCCACACCAGCACATCACCGCTCCGGCCGGCAATCCGGGCCAGCCACACCGCCTCGGCGCCGAGGACGTGCGCGTAAAGCCGCAGCAGCTCGGCGTCGGGCATCGGCAACGTGGCCAGCGCATCCGCGGTACGGAGGTCGGCCCAGATCAGGTGGTCGAGGAGGCGGGTAAGCATCGCGGCGGTGTCTCCGGAAGACTATTGCGGCGGGACGCCGATGACGAGGGGGCGGTAGTTCCTGGGCCCAAACAGCACCGCGTCTGCCTTCGGACCGACGGCGCGGCAGACGACGGCGGACGAGCCCGCGACACGGCCGCACGCATGGAAGACCTGAACCCCGTCGAGCCAGCTTTCAAGCACGAGCCCACCAAAGTCGGCCGCCCGCCAGACAATCGACCCTCTTCCTTCAAAGTCGACATGACTGGTGGCGCCAGACGTGCCCGCATGGAGCGAGGAGAACTGCAGCCGGTTCATCGTGATGTCACGGACGTTGCCAAAGCCGGCGAGCGCGACCGGCGTCGGGCCCATCAGGGCGACGACGGCGCCATCGGAGAACCTCCATCCTTCCCCCCAGCACCAGACACCGCCCAGCAACGCGACGCCGCAGACGGTGGAGTGGAGATCGTCGAGGGCGAGGTCGGCGAACGGCACCGCCGAATTGACGACGGTAGGGCGCATGCTGGCGCCCGGCTGGGGCTGGCCCACCCTGGCAGCGTCGTTCCTCGCCCAGCACCACGCGACCCCTTCCGCAGTGAGGCCACAGCCGGTGTCGAAGCCGAGGCGAATGCGCGCGAACGGCTGGTTGGTGGAGATGGCCGTCGGCGGAATCTCGGTATTCGATGCGGCCGGGGCGTCGAGGATATTGTCGCCGGTGTTGCGCCCCCAGCACCATCCCTGACCGGTTGCCGAGAGGCCACAGTACGCGCCCGAGGTTGAGGAGGAGCCGCTCGTGAGGCCATGCAACGCCGGGTACGTCCCGGCGACCTCATTGAACGTCGCGAAGCTGCCGTCGGCGGCACGGGTGAAGCACCAGAGCCGCCCCGATTCGGCGACGGCACAGCTGCTCACGACTTCCGTGAAGCGGGTCGTTCCAGGCGCGACCACGCGCGCCGACGGATTGGCAGCGCCGAAGCCGGGATGACCACCACAGGAGAGGATGCCATCGGAATCCACGATGCAGTAACCGAAATTAAAGCCGCTCGTCATCGAACGGATGGCGAGGCTCGACCCCGTGGCAGTCAGCTGAGCTGATGGCAGATCGCCGATCTGTGCCAGGAGGCGCTGCGTCCCGATGACGGCGCCGAGCCGCCACCAGGTCCGTGCAATCCCATCGTCATCGGTGATAACCGTTGCCGGTTCCGGAACCGCATAGGCGTCGGTGGTGGTGAAGGTGACCGTCTCGCCGGGGATGGGGACACCCGAGGGGTCGGTGACGCGGACGACGACTTCATTGCCGAGCCGGTAGCCGGGCGTCCCGGTCTGACCCGAGCCGCTCACGACCTGCACGGCGGTGGCGACGGGGGGGCCGGTGACCGGATCCTCACCACAGGCGGCCAGGACCCCGGCCGCGACGAGCACTGACATGGCAATGCGCATGGTGACCTCGTGGGTGAAGCGTGAGCGTGCTACTGCGGGGGAATGCCGAACACTGGCGGGAGCGGGCCGGTGCCAGGATATCGTGAGACGACAAGATTTCGCGCAGAGACGCAGAGCGTACCAGAGGCGCCTGCGGCCGCACCGCAGGTGACGTCGCGGCCGGTGCGGTTGGTGAAATCGCTGATCGGTACGGCCGTGTAGGTGACGAAATCATTGCTGACGGCCGCCCCGTCCACGAAGGGGAAGGCACCCCAGGCGGAGCCGGTTCGGTTGCCGTTGAGGGTGACCAGCGCGTAGGCTATCTGCGTGAGGTCGGTCGCATTCTCCCGGCCCGGGATCGCGACTGGTACCCGACCAATCGGTGTGGTCACGTCGGTGCCACGCATGCCCGTCCCCAGCCCCCAGCACCAGAGGCCGCCGGTGATCGCAACACCACACGCCGTGTCGTCCCAATCGCCCATCGCGATCCGCGAGAAACGGGTCGGGGTGGAGACGCGCGCGGGAATCGTCGTGGTCGTGGGGGGGAGCTGCCCTGTCTGGCCCTGCCGATTGCGACCCCAGCACCACACCTCACCGACTGCGGTCAGGGCGCAGCCGCCCTCCCAGCCGATCTCGATCATCGTGAAACGCTCCGTGGTGTTGATCGGCGTGGGTGAGGGCACCACGACACCATCGGAGGGGATGAAGCCGAACTGAAACTTGTCGTTGCGACCCCAGCACATTGCCTCGCCCACGGCACTGAGTGCGCAATAGGCGGGTACGTGCGTTGCCACGCCACTCCCACTCATCCCGTGCAGCATCGGATAACTGCCCGCCAACTCGGCCAGACCGGTGACCGTCCCGTCAACGCCCAGTGTGAAGCACCAGATTCGCCCCGATTCCGCGATCGCGCATCCCTTCATGCCGATCGCGGTGTCATCCACGAGCACGACCTCGTTGAACCGCATCGTCCCGCCGACCGCAGCCCAGGCCGGATTCGCCGCGCCGAGCGTCGGCGGCAGGCCGCATCGCAAGACGCCGTCGGCATACACCACGCACATGCCGGGGCCGCCACCAGTGACGTACTTCGGCGATTGACTCGCAGCCGCCGCGGTGAAGTTCGCGGCGGGAATTTCTGCACCAGCGACCGTGGCCGCGAGCGATTGACTCCCGATGCCGTAGCCTAGGCGCCACGCCGTGCGCGCGACACCTTCGGCATCGGTGACGGCGCGATTCGGTTCGGCCACCGCACCCGACTCGGTGCTCGCGAAGTTGATCGTGGCGCCCGCGACCGGATCGCCGCGCTGATCGACGAGGCGCACCGCCACCTCGGCGCCGAGCCGATATCCCGGCGTGCCGCTCTGCGAGTTCCCGCTGACGACCTGCAGCGCACTGGCCACCGGGGGCGCGACAACAGGGTCCTCGGCACAGCCGAGGACCGCAAGAAGAGCGCACGCCAGAAGGTACGACGAGTGGCGCATGAGGCACCTGCGCGAGAGGGGTGAGAACTATTTCTCCTTTACGATACCCCTCGCACACGCCCCCCGCCACCGATGGCGGGGAGCCGGTCCGTCAGGCTCAGACCACGTTCCAACCTGCGCGATAGGGTCGCGTGAGGTACTGGTTGGCACCGACCTGATTGGTGAAGGCCATCTTCGCTGCGTCGTACTGCAACTTCTGCGGACCCGAGTTGAGTGCGGCGGCGTGACGCACGGCGGCGACGCCGAGGTGCATCGTCTCGACGAGCTTCGCGGCGTACTCAATCGGCGACGAGGCGACGTCGGTGCCCTTGATGGCGTTGACCCAGTTCATCTCGTGGGTCGTGGTGACGCGCCGCTCGGTCTTGGGCACCTTCTTGGCCTCTTCCATGAGGGCGGCCGGGAAGAGTTGCGGCTTGGCACCATACGTCTGGTGCACCAGCACTCCCTTCTCGCCGACGATGAAGACACCACCCTCGGTGACGTACTTGAAGTCGTCCGGGAGCGCGGCCTGGCCGCGGCGCGTGAGCCGGTCCGCCATCATACCAATACATCTTGAAGGCCGGGCGCGTCGCTGTGGCTGCAAACTCTACTGCACGTTGGTCGCCATCGGGAAGGAGGCCGCATTGGTGCGGGTCCGCCGAAGGGCGTCGACGATCCCTCGACCGTGGTCGGGTGGTCGAGGCCGAGCGCGTAGAAGAGCCGTCGACCGTGGGCGCC
>JADJAK010000008.1 GCA_016704275.1 Gemmatimonadota bacterium | reverse complement strand
GGCTGCTTCGCTCAGGATGACAATGCTCAGGGGCGGGCAATCCATCATCCATCATCCATCATCCATCATCCATCATCCATCATCCATCGTCGATCATCGATCATCGATTATCGTTCACCACCCCTTCATCCGGACCCCCCCATGCTCTACAAGCCCTCCGGCTACACCTCCGTCGCCCCGTACCTGATCGTCTCCGACGCCAAGGCGACCATCGCCTTCCTCCTGGCCGCCTTCGATGGCGAGTTGATCCAGACCATGGAGGCGCCCGACGGCCGCGTCCGTCACGCCGAGGTGCGCATCGACGACACCGTCGTCATGCTCGGCGACTCGGCGCCGGGATGGCCGCCGGTGCCAGCGCACGTGCACATCTATCTCCCCGATGTCGACACCGCCTTCGTGCGCGCGCTCGGCGCCGGTGGCACGGCGGTGCAGGAGCCGGAGCAGAAGGGCGATCCCGATCGTCGCGGCGGCGTGAGCGATCCGGGTGGCACGACGTGGTGGATCGCGACACGGGTGGGGTAGCGCCGATGGTGTCATCCTGAGCGAAGCAGCCTCCAGAGTTTGTCATCCTGAGCGGAGCCCGCGTAGCGGGCGTAGTCGAAGGACCTCTGCGACGGTGATAGGTCCTTCGACTGCGCGACGGCTGCGCCCCCGCCCCCTTCCCCGGCGGTCGTCAGGCCTCCACCCCCCCCCCCCCCCCCCCCCCCCCCCCCCCCCCCCCCCCCCCCCCCCCCCCCCCCCGGGGGGCTCCCGCCAAGCCGTTGTGGAAGCGCGCCAGCAGCAGGGCACTCGCCGAGGCGTGGCTGACCCCCGGCCCGCGGCCTGCCGAGCCCGATGAGTTTGCCGCACTGCTCGATAGCGATCGCCTCGCCGGCCTGACGCTCGGCACAGTGCACTCCCACGCCGCCATCTCCGTCGCCGACACCACCTGGCACGCCGATCTCGCCATCACCGCGCATGCGCAGGAAGGGCCCGTCGCGATTGTCGTGGACGCGATTGCCGATGAACGCTTCGGCGATCGCCTCGGCAGCGTCCTCGTCGACGCCGCGCGGCAGATCGGCCGCGATGAGCCATCACCGCTGGTCGAGCGCGTGCAGCGGCTCGCCGCGCAGCTCTTCCCTGCGTGGAAGCACGGACTCCCGCATCTCGACGAACTGCGCCACGACCTGCTGATGGGCGCCGCCGCGACGATGGCGTTCGCCAAGTCGATCAACGCGACGCGCGCCATCTATGTCGTGCACGAGCTCGTCCACCTCGATCGCACCAAGGAGTCCGATCGGCGGAAGAATCGCGAGGAGCTCGACCTCTTCGTGCGCCGAATCAGCAACGGCGCGGACGAGCGCCTCAAGCGCGGCGTGCTCACCGCGCCGATCACGGTGCCGGGCTATCCGGGGATTGCGCTGCAGCTGGGGAAGGCGCGCGGGACTGGATCGATGATGGGCGCCCAGCGGCCCCGAGCAGCAGCCAGCCGCGCCAGGCCTGTCCGTCAGGGGCGACTGCAGCCCGTCGGCAGGTGGCGCCTCGCGCCGGCCCGGCTGTCGCTTGTCGCCGTGCATCCCTCTTCGGGCGATCCCCATCCCCGTCGGAGCCCCGATGATGAACCGTCTGTTCGCCCGCCTCGCGTGTGCGCTGCTGCTCGGCGCCACCCTCGCCGCGCCGACCCTCTCCGCCCAGCAACCCGACGCGGCTCTCGACAAGCTCTTCAGCCGGCGCGAGGTGATGATCCCGATGCGCGACGGGGTGAAGCTCTTCACGGTGATCCTCACGCCGCGCGCGATGAGCGGGCCGCTGCCCGTGCTGATGTCGCGGACCCCGTACGGCACCAACGGCTGGGGCGGCACGAGCGGCATCGCGGTCGGCTTCAGGGAGCTGATCGCCGACGGCTATCTCTTCGTCTTCCAGGACATCCGCGGACAGCACCAGTCGGAGGGCGTCTTCATCATGAACCGCCCGCCGCGCGACAAGTCGAAGGCCGGCAGCGTCGACGAGGCGACCGACACCTGGGACACCATCGACTGGATCCTCAAGAACAACCCCACCAACGGCCGCGTCGGCATGCTCGGCATTTCCTACCCCGGCTTCCTCGTCAACGCTGCGCAGGTCGAGCCGCACCCCGCCCTGAAGGCGATGTCGCCGCAGGCCTCGATGGTCGACACCTGGATGGGCGACGACTTCTTCCATCAGGGCGCCTTCCGGCAGTCGTACGGCATTGAATGGGTGCACGGCCGCGAGTCAAAGCAGGCCGGCACCGGCCCGCTGAACATCACCCGCTGGGACACCTACGACTGGTATCGCTCCTTTCCGACGCTGGCGGCGTTGGCGCAGGCCACCGGTGCGACCAAGTGGCCGACGTGGCAACGCTTCGTGGCGCATCCGAGCTACGACTCGGTGTGGCAGCAGCGCGCCGTGCAGCGCTACCTCACGCACACCAACATCCCGACGCTCACGGTGGGCGGCTGGTGGGACCAGGAGGATGGCTTCGGGCCGCAGGCGTCGTATCCGGCGCTCGAGCGCACCGACACCGCCGGGATCAACAAGCTGGTGATCGGCCCCTGGTTCCACGGCCAGTGGTTCGACGAGACCGCCGACTCGCTCGGCGCGATCCGCTTCGGCCGCAACACCGGCGACGACTTCCGCGCGTTGCAGGCGCGCTTCTTTGGGCAGTACCTCAAGGACCGGGCGACGACGCCGATCGCCGAGGCGACGATGTTCGATGCAGGCACCAATACCTGGCGCGAGTTTGGGGCGTGGCCGCCCAAGAACGCCGAGCGGACCAAGCTCTACTTCGGGGCGAATGGCGCGCTCTCGTTCACGGCGCCGAGGGCGGCGGTGGGGCAGGACACGTACGTCTCCGATCCGGCGAACCCGATTCCGTACCGGCCGCGGCCGATCCCCTCGTACGTGGAATGGAACGAGTGGCTCACGCGTGACCAGCGCTTCGTCGATGGCCGCCCCGACGTGCTCACCTGGCAGACGGCGCCGCTCGCCGCCGACATCACCATCGCCGGCGACGTGATCGCGAAGCTCTTTGCGTCAACGACCGGGTCTGACGCCGACTGGGTCGTGAAGTTGATTGATGTGTATCCGGACAGCGGCGTGGCGCGTCCGGCGATGCGAGGCTACCAGCTGATGGTGGCGAGCGAGATCATGCGCGGCCGCTATCGCAAGTCGTTCGCGAAGGCAGAGCCGATCCCGGCGAACACAGTGGTGCCGTTCACGGTCGACCTGCACCAGCAGGCGTACACCTTCCGCGCCGGCCACCGGATCATGGTGCAGGTGCAGAGCAGCTGGTTCCCGCTCTACGACCGGAATCCGCAGACCTTCGTGCCGAACATCTTCCTCGCCAAGGCGAGCGACTACCGCGCGCAGACGCACCGCGTGCAGCGCTCGGCGAAATGGCCATCGCATGTGGAGGTGGGTGTGCTGCGCTGACGGGGTGAACGGTGAATTGTCATCCTGAGCGAAGCGACGGCAACGCCGGCGCGTAGTCGAAGGACCTCTCTCCGTGCGCACCGGAAAGAGGTCCTTCGACTACGCCCGCTACGCGGGCTTCGCTCAGGATGACACCCTGTGCGCCACCCCTACACCTTCCGCACAAACTCCGACTTGAGTCCCATCGACCCCACGCCATCGATCTTGCAATCGATGTCGTGGTCGCCGTCGACGAGGCGGATGTTCTTCACCTTGGTGCCGACCTTCACCACCAGGGATGATCCCTTGATCTTGAGATCCTTGATCACCGCGACCGTGTCGCCATCGGTGAGCGGCGTGCCGTTCGCGTCGCGGATCACCTTCGGGCCGCTCTCGGCGGCCTCGACCACCGCGGTCCACTCGTAGGCGCATTCAGGGCAGATCAGCATCGGCCCCTGCTCGTAGGTGTAGGGCGAGGAGCAGGACGGGCAGGGCGGCAGCGGCTGGGTGTTGGGCATGCCGGAAAGGTAAGCGATGATCGATGATCGATGATCGATCATCGATCCCCCCCATGACCCCCCCCCCCCCCCCCCCCCCCCCCCCCCCCCCCCCCCCCCCCCCCCCCCCCCCCCCCCCCCCCCCCCCCCCCCCCCCCCCCCCCCCCCCCCCCCCCCCCCCCCCCCCCCCCCCCCCCCCCCCCCCCCCCCCCCCCCCCCCCCCCCCCCCCCCCCCCCCCCCCCCCCCCCCCCCCCCCCCCCCCCCCCCCCCCCCCCCCCCCCCCCCCCCCCCCCCCCCCCCCCCCCCCCCCCCCCCCCCCCCCCCCCCCCCCCCCCCCCCCCCGCCAATTCCGCCCCCCCTGCGCATGACCGGATACCCCCTGACCCGACCGGGTCCCTGGGGAAATCCGTCATACTGGAGGCAGCATGCGCAGTCGATTCATCGTGGGGGCGCTCCTGGTCGCCCTGGGAGCCGCGCCGGCATCGGCGCAGTGGACCTACCAATTCAGCGGGACCTGGGATTTCACCGGCACACCCCAGACGCTCGCCTTCACCCTCACCACGGCGGCCCCGATCACCTCGGGCGGTTTCTGGACCCCGTCCAGCTGCTCGATCACGCCCGGCACCGTGGGGACCAACTACTACCTGTGCGACCAGCCCGAGATCGATCCGAACGGCTTCGGCACCGGGTTCGGCTACATCGGCGCCCGCTTCCTGAACTTCGACGTCACCACCAACAGCCCGACCGGCGGTGGCGCCGCGTTCTTCTGGTTCGCGCCGGGGACCTTCTCGACGCCCGGGAGCTACTCGCGGGTGCCGGACGGGACCACCATCAGCGTGGCCAACCCGCTCTTCGATCCGAACGCGGTCTGCAACGACCCGAACGATGATCCCTGCCGCACCACCAACTTCTATGGCAGCGCGGGTCAGGCGACGCTGGATGTCCGCTTCTCGACGCCGGGCGGTAACGGCGACGTCGTGCCGGAGCCGGCGACCCTCACGTTGCTCGCGACCGGGCTGGTCGGGATGGCCGGCGCGCGGCGGTCACGGAAGCGCGGGTGAGCGTGTCATCCAGGCCCTCGCCCTCCGGGGTCGCCGATTCGCAGTTCGCGCTGCCCCCCCCGGAGGATGACACGTTCCCCTCACCCCCTGCCGTTCGGGCGCCGTCGCTGCGCCCTTACCTATTCAGCCAATACGACACCTTCACCAAGAACCGATCCTCCGCTCGCCGACTGAAGAGATCCTCCACGTCGCCGCGGAAGGTGCGGTCGCCCTCACGATCGTCGAAGCCCTCGCGACCCTGGTTCCAGACCAGGAAGAGCGTCGACCCCGGCATGTACTCCCAGCGGAAGACGGCGTTCGAGCGGAACTGCTGGACGTTGAAGCCACCCGGATTCGCGGGGGCATCGGCATAGGGCTGGTAGCGATCGTCGTACGCCTTGGCGCGCGCATCGGCGAGCTCGCGGACCCGCGAGTACGTCCCCTTGGTGATGAAGGGGTTGGCATACCACTGGAATGACGCCGTCGGCGACAGCGTGTAGTTGAGCCGCCAGGTGACGCCGAGGGTGTGCTGGTCAAGCGCGGCGAAGGTGTAGTGCGTTGCGCCGGCGTTGTCCGTGACGTTGCCGAACCACTGCGCGTCGCGCTTGTTGCGCCCGATGTTCAGGCTCAGTGAGCTCGAGAAGCTGCTCGATGGACGGATCGTCACCTGCGGATTGAGGCTCAGGTTGGTGCTGCGCCCGCCGTCGACGCGACTGTAGTTCATCCAGAGCGAGGGCACCAGCGGCCGACGGCCATCGCCCTCGATCCCCAGCCACGGCCGGAACGCCGGCTCTTCCTTCAATGCCGGGCCGCCACGCGTGCAGTCGCGATCGCAGTAGGTCTGGCCGATCCCGATCGTGCCGCCGGTGTGCAGCCACCAGCGATTGTTGAACTGCACGTGCACGTTGGAGTTGAAGGCACGGTCCGTCGGCAGGCCGTCGAGCGTCCAGTACTGCCACCAATTGAAGTTCCAGTTGAGCCGCTGGTAGACGGAGGTCGGCTTGTTGAAGCGGAGCGCGTACCAGTTGGTGAACGTCTGCTCGTTGGCGCGGTTCAGGAAGCCGATGTCGTTGATCTCGAAGCCGGCCGAGCGGCGCGCATAGCCGGTCTCGAAGCGCGACGTCTGCCCACCGACCTTGCCGATCCGAAACTCGAACGCGGTGCCGCTCAGCGACGTCGCCGTCGGATCGAGCGCGAGATCGTCATCCGGCCGCTGGTAGTAGTGCGCCGGCCGCGACTGCGTCCGCGCGATCGCCTCGGCGCTTCCCGCGACACGGCTCCCCATCAGCGAACCCGACACCTCGTACTGCCCGATCCGCTGCCGCGCGTCGAGGCCGCCGCTCACGGCGCTCGAGTGCTGGAATGCCTCGCTGCTCGCATCGAGCGAACGGACCACCGAGGTCACCATCCCGCCGATGCTCCCCTTGCCGCCGCTGAAGTCCTGGTTGGCGCGCGCCACCGCGTAGTTGGCCCCCGGCTCGGCGGTGAGGCCGTTGACGCCGGCGACCCGCTCGGTGACCGCGTCCAGGAAGCCGACGTTGAGCCCACCGGGGAGGCGCCCCGTCACCTTCGCCGCGCCGAGGATTCGCGTGGAGGTCGGCGTGGTCGCATCGCCATTGCGTCCCGCCAGATCGGGTGAGCGGCCGATGCGCCGTGAATAGAAGAGGCCTTCTCCGGTCTGACAGTCGACCACCACGAAGCAGTTGACCCGGAAATCGAAGAGCCCCGACCCGGCGACGAAGAACGGACGACGTTCCTGGAAGAAGACCTCGAACGCCGAGAGGTTCAGCTGTCCCGGGTCGGCCTCGACCTGGCCGAAGTCGGGATTCACCGTGGCATTGAGCAGGATGTTCGAGGCGAGCGCGAGGCGGAGGTCGCCACCGGCCGAGAGCTTCTGGCTGCGATCGAACGTCCCCGGCGCCGGCTCGCTCTGCGCCACGACATACGGCACCACCTCGGCGCGACGCGGCGACGCGAGTCCGACCAGCCCGCGCAGCTCACCGAACTGCGAGACGAAGCCGGTCTTCGACTGGCGGTAGATCGGCCAGCTCACCTGCGCTGTGAAGCGCTGCAGGTTGCGGAACACCATGAAGCCGAAGGTGACCTCGTCCTTCGGGGCGAAGCGCAGCTGCGAGAACGGAATCCGATACTCCGCCGTCCAGCCGAGCGAGTCGACCTTGGTGGCGACGTCCCAGACGGCGTCCCACGCGGAATCTTCCTCGCCGTCGTTGTAGATGGCGTAGTCCGCCTTGACGCCCACCGGATTCACCTGGAACTCGAAGCCGGTTCGCTTGTCGTGGTAGGAGTCGATCATCACGGTGACGTGGTCGGAGACCGACTGATCGTCGCGCCGCGACAACCGGCCGACGATGCTGTCGGGGCGCACGTCATAGAGCCGGACGAAGACATAGAGGTACTGCGCGTCGTAGCCGACCCGGAACGCGGTACGTTGCAGCGGTGCACCATCCTCGCGCGGACGGACCTCGCGGAACTCATCGGTGCTCGGCACGCCGCGCCACGACGGATCGTCATCGACGCCGTCGAGCACCGGCGGCGCGGTGACGCGATGCGCCGTGATCGAGGCGGGCGCGATGCCCTGGGCCGCGACGGAAGCCGCGCCCAGCATGGTGAGGAGCAGGAGACAGGGGAGAATCGAAGGGCGAGACAGCATCAGGGGGGTCCTGGTTGGGGGACGTCTCGGGTGAGACGCCCCCACGTGGTCGGAAGGTTGTCGGCTCAGGGAAACGGACGCGGGCGCGGCTGCGGCCACGGCCACGGATTGATGTGACCCTTGCCCGCGAGTGCCTGCGCCACGGCGGCGCGCACACTCGCGTCGGGCGACTTGAGTTGCTCCACGAGCCGATCCGGATCCTCACCGGTCTCGAGCAGCGCGCGGATCTGCGCCTTGCGCGTCCGATCCGTCGCGGGCCGCGACAGTGCGGTGCGGAGCGCGGGGAGTGCGGCAGCGTCGCCGATCTCGGAGAGCGCCCACGCGGCGGTCATCCGCACGCGTTCGTCGTCGTCGGTCAGCGCGCTGATCAGCCCGCGCGGTGCCGTCTTCGGCTCGAGTTCGCCGAGTGCCCACGCAGCGGTGGCACGCACGGCGGGGTTCTTCTCGTTCGCGAGCACGTCACCGACGGTGCCCGCGGCACTCGCGTCGCCCCGCTCGGCGATCGCCCACACGGCGGTCTCGCGGACTCGTTCGTCGGCGTCGGACTTGGCGGCCGCCAGCAACGCCGCGTTGCCCTGACGGATCGAGAGGTTGCCGATAGCCCAGGCGCTCATCTCACGGACATCGGCATCCTTGTCGTTGGCGACTGCCTCGCCGAGCGCGCCGTCGGCAGTCGGCCATCACCGATTCGGCCCAGCGCCCACAGCGCGTTGGCGCGTGGACCCACGGCCGCATCGTTGGTCAGGGTGATCAGCGTCGGCACCGTGGTGGCCTTCTCGATCAGGCCGAGGCCGTAGGCGGCGACGCTGCGCAGCGACGAATCGCGCGAGGCGGCGTGCTGCGTGAGCCCGGCGACGGTGGCATCGCTGCCATCGCGGCCGAGGAGCCGCACCGCGATTTCGCGGGTGCAGTTGTCGGGCAGCACGACGGAGTTGAGCAGCAGCGTGCGATCGCCGACGGAGAGCGGCGTGTTGCGGCCGGTGCGAATCGAGTAGCTGTCGCCCTCGACCAGCGGCGACACTGGCGCGTGCATGCCGCCCCACCAGCCGCCATTGCCGATGGCGCCCGCGGCGAGCAGGCAGAGGGTCGGTGGCGCACCGCGCGTCTCGGCCATCAGCGTGGTGATGTCGCCGGCCGCGGTGGCGACGACCGGTTCGTGCATGGTGCCGAACGCCAGGACACCGGCGGCGGTGGAGCAGAGGATGCGCAGCACAGGAGACTCCGTGGTATGGTGAAAAATCAGCACTTCAGGGCAAAGAAAAGGCGGCGGACGCGCGAGCCGGAGCTCGCGCGCCGCCGCCGTGGATCAAGGGTTCGGGCGCGGCCGCGGCCAGGGCCACGGCCAGGGGTCAATGCTCCGCTTGCCGGACATCGCCGCGACGGCCGCGGCACGGACGCCGGGGTCGGCCGAGGTCAGCAGGTCGCTCAGGCCATCGGGCGTGGGGTCCATCGCCATCGCGGCACGCAGCAGCGCACGCGTGGTGCTCCCATCCTGCGGCTGCTTGAGGGCCGCACGAATCGCAGGGAGCGTGGTCTTGTCGGCGATGTTCGAGAGCGCCCAGGCCGCCATGAGCCGCGTCTGCTTCGAATCATTGGTGAGGAGTGCGGTGAGCTTCGCCGGTGCACGGTCCATCGGGACGTTGCCGATGGCCCAGGCAATGGTGCCGAGCGTGTGGTCAGACGATTCCTTGGCGAGGGCCGCGGCCAGCGGCGCGGCCGCCGACGGATCGGCAAACTGGCCGAGCGCCCACGCGGCCATCTCGCGTGCATCGGCGTCGCTGTCGCGCGCAAGCACGCGGCCCAGCAACTCGGTCACCTTGCTGTCGCGCGATGACTCGAGTGCCCATACCGCCATCGTCCGAACATCGGCGTCGGCATCGCGCTCGGCGGCCTGGCTCAGCGCGCCGAAGGCGACCGGGACATCGGCGTGATCGTGCAGCCCCCACGCCGCCACGCGACGCACTTCGGCGCTGCTGTCCGTGCGGAGGATCTTCGCGAGCAGTTCGGGATTCGCGTCGCGGATTTCCGCCGGCAACTCGCCCTGCGTGCGCACATTGATCCGCACGTTCGGATTGACGTTCACCACCGTCGACTTTCCGTCGGGCGCGGTGGCCGGTTCGGGCGACGCCTTCGGCGCCGGCTTCGCGACCGGCAGCGGATCCTGCGGCGGATCGGCAAGAACGGTCTTCGTCGCCGTGTTCGCGAGCTCAAGCGGCTTGGCCTGCGCCGGGGCAGGCGCCGGTGCGGCAGCCGCCACGAGCAGGGACATCGCCATCAGCGCGCCGGTGATCGATGCGACCTGCCAGCGCGGTGGTGCTTCGCGGCGGAGTGCCGGATCGAGGATCGCCAGCATCCGCCCTTCGAACTCCTTCCGCTGCGCCATCGCGAGCGCCACGCTCGGCACCGGCGAACGTCCCACGGCGGTCACGATCTGCAGCAGATGCTCGGCGTACTCGCTCGGGCGCGAGCCCAGGCGGATCGCGAGATCATCGCAGGCGCGCTCGCTGGCATCACGCAGCCGGCGCGCGGCCGTCCACACCAATGGATGGAACCAGTAGACGGCGCATGCCACGCGGCCGAGGGTGTGGCCGAGCAGATCGCGACGGCGCACATGCCCCAGCTCGTGAATCAGCACGGCATCGCGCTGGCCTGGGGTCCACGTGTCGCACTCGGCGGGGAGGACGATGGTGGCGTTGAGCAGGCCGGTGGCGAAGGGCACGTGAATCGACTCGCTCTTCACGACGCGCGGTGCGCGGGCGATGCCGAGGCGATCGGCCACGTCGTAGAGGCGATCGTTCCAGTCGTCATCGGCGAGTGGTTGCGCGTTGCGGACGATGCGCTGCACGGCGAGGGTGCCGTGAATCAGCCGCGCGATCAACAGCACTGCCACCACGGCCCAGAGGCCGATCAGCATGGTGCCGAGCGACGGCATGGTGATACCTGCCGTGGCAGCGGAGGTCGTCACGGTGGGCGTCGACTGCGTCTGCGACGGCGCGGCGGTGTTGATGATCGCCTCGCCGGTGGTCGGCGGCGTTACCGTGGCAACGCTGGCCGCAGCGGGGAGCACCGGCAAGTCGAGCGGCATCCAGCGTGAGAGCGCCGGAAGGAGCAGCACGGCGGCGATCGCCACCAGCCAGACCAGGTGACGGACACCGGCGGCAGCCTTGTGCAGTGCGCCGGCCAGCATGACGGTCACCAGCAGGATCGTGGTGGCCTTCAGCACGAGGAGGAGCGTCGGACCGGAGGGGGTCCCGATGCCGAGCAATGAAGTGAGGGTCATCGGCTAGCGCCCCTTCGCTTCGGCGTCGCGGATCCGCTCGCGAATGCGGGCGAGCTCCTCGGGGGAGAGCGTCGCATCGGCCATCTGCAGCAGCGCCGTGAACGCCTGCTCGGTCGACCCGGCGAAGTAGGTGTGCACCACCTGCTTCAGGACGTCGGCGCGCGCCTGCGTCGTCGGGGTGGCGGGGCGGTAGACGTAGCGCGGCCCGTCTTCCTGGAACGTCACCAAGTGCTTCTCGGCGAGGATCCGGAGGATCGACCGGACCGCCGAGTAGGATGGCGGATCGGGGATGTCGCGGAGGATCTCCGCCACGGTGGCCTCGCCACGCCGGTGGAGGGCGTCCATGACCTGGCGCTCGCGCCGGGAGAGGTCGTCAGTGAGGGATGGCTTCGGCATCGGGGCTCCGAGGTGCGGGTTCCTGCTGATAATTCAGCACTGCTGATATTTCACCATAGGTCCTCGATCTGTCAATGGGGAGGGGACACGGTGGCGGAGCCCCCCCTGCCCTGCGGAGCAGCCGGGCGCGGCCGCCCGGCCCCGCGCGCCCGCCCCCGGGGGCCCCCCCCCCCCCCCCCCCCCCCGCGGGCCCCCCCCGGGGGGGCCCGGGCAACCCCAACGGCGTCAAACCCGCGCCAGCCCTACACTTATGCAGTCTCCCCACGTCCAACCCGCCGTCATCCCAGCTTCCAGGACCCCCGTGGACCTTCGCGACCAGCTCCAGGCCCATCTCGGTGACGCGTTCCGCATTGAGCGGGAACTCGGCGGCGGCGGGATGTCGCGGGTCTTCCTGGCCACGGAAGTGCGCCTGGCCCGGTCGGTGGCGATCAAGGTGCTCTCGCCCGAGCTGGCGCAGGGGATCAACGCCGAGCGGTTCGAGCGCGAGATCCTGCTGGCGGCGTCGTTGCAGCAGGCGAACATCGTCCCGGTGCTGGCGGCTGGCGACGTCGCGGGATTGCCGTACTTCACGATGCCGTTCGTCGAGGGCGAGTCGCTCCGCAACCGGATCCGTGGTGGCGGGATTCCGATCGCCGACGTGATCGCGATCCTGCGCGACGTGACCAAGGCGCTGGCGTACGCGCACACGCGCGGCATCGTCCATCGCGACATCAAGCCCGACAACGTGCTGCTCTCGGGCGGTACCGCGGTGGTGACCGACTTCGGGATCGCGAAGGCACTCAGTGCCTCGCGTGCGGAAGTGGCCGGCGGGACGCTCACCTCCGTGGGGACGAGCATCGGCACGCCGGCGTACATGGCGCCGGAACAGGTCGCCGGCGATCCGACCATCGACCATCGCGTCGATCTCTATGCATTGGGCTGCATGGCGTACGAGCTGCTCACCGGGGCGAGTCCGTTTGCCGACCGCACGCCGCAGCGGATGCTCGCGGCGCACCTGAGCGAGACGCCGCCGTCGGTCACGCAGAAGCGGAGCGACTGCCCCCCCGCACTCGCGAGCCTGGTGCGGCATCTGCTCGAGAAGGACCCGGCGGATCGGATTGCCAACGCCACCGAAGTGCTGCGCACGCTCGATGAGGTCACGACCGCGTCGTCGTCTTCGGTGCCGACGTTGTCGATGTCGGGGCCCGGCTCGTTCGGCAAGGCCTTCAGCCTCTATGTGGTGGCGACGGTCGCGGTGGCGATCGTCGCGAAGGCGGCGGTGGTCGCGATCGGTCTGCCGGACTGGACCTTCCCCGGCGCCGTCGGCTTGATGCTCCTCGGACTGCCGGTACTGTTGCTGACGGGCTATGCCAAGTCGGTCGCGCGGCGCAGTGCGCGCGCCACGCCGACGCTCACGCCCGGCGGGACGATGGTGGGCCGCGCCCCGTCGGGGACGCTGGCGACGATCGCGCTCAAGGCGAACCCGCACCTGTCGTGGCGTCGCAACTTGCGCTACGGCATGATCACCATGGGCAGCTTCGTGCTGCTGGTGATCGGCTACATGGTCACCCGGCAGATGGGCATCGGCCCCGCGGCGTCGCTCTTCGCGAGCGGGACGCTCGCCGCGCAGGACAAGGTGTTGCTGGCCGACTTCACCACGACCGGTGGCGACTCGACGCTCGCGCCGATCGTGCAGGCGGCGGTGCGCGCCGCGATGTCGCAGTCGCGCGCGGTGCAGGTGCTGAGCCCGTCGGATGTCGCAGCGGTGCTCGTGCGGATGCAGCGCTCCGACAGCACGCCGCTCGACAAGGCGACCGCGAAGGAAGTCGCGACCCGCAGCGGGCGCCAAGGCGATCCTCGGTGGACGCCTCGCCGCGGCGGGCCCAGGCTACCTCGTCTCGCTGGAGTTGATCTCGACGGCGCAGGGAACTGTGCTCGCCTCCTATCAGGGAACGGCCGACGGTGTGAAGGATCTCCTGAATGTCGTCGACGATCTCACCAAGAAGTTGCGCGGCAAGCTGGGCGAGTCGCTCAAGGAAGTGCAGAACGCCGTCCCGCTCGAGCGCGCCACGACCGCCAACCTCGAGGCGCTCCGCAAGTACACCGAGGCGACGCGCGCCAACGATGTCGAGGGTGACTACGATCGCGCGGTCGTGCTGTTGCGTGAAGCGATCGCGCTCGACTCGACCTTCGCGCTGGCCTATCGCAAGCTCAACGCCGCGCTCAACAACTCCGGTGCTCCGCAGATCGCCCGCGACTCGGCGCTGGAGCGCGCGGCGCGTTTCGCTGACCGCCTCCCGCCGCTCGAGAAGAACCTGGTACTCGGCGCCTTCAACCAGGCGCACAGTACGCTGGGTGATCGGGGCAAGGCGCTCGCGGCCTACTCGGCCGCTGTCGCGATCGATTCCACCCAGACCGCCTCGCTCAATCAGCTATCGCTGCTCTACGCGAGTCGTGAGCAATACGACAGCGCGCTCAAGTATGCCGAGTGGCAGTTCCGTCAGGTTCCCAATGTCCGCAACGCCGCCAAGGTGGGTAACTCGCTGCTGGACGTCGGCCGCTACGACGACGCGCAGCGATTCCTCGACTCAGTGCGCAAGGCCGCCCCGCAGGCTGAGTTGGAGGGGAGCTTTGCGGCCGCAGTTGCCTTCGCCGCTTACCTGCGCGGCGACATCGACTCCGCCACGCGGGTCATTGATGCGGTCACCAAGTCGCCGTCGGTTCCGGAGCAGATTCTGGCGGAGGGAATTCGCGCCGACCTGTCGATGACGCTCGGCAAGTTCGCCAAGTTCCGCACCGCCGCCGACCGCATCGACTCCCTCGTCGGGACGCGCGGGACGTCGATCGAGCTGACGGGATTCTCCGTCGCGGCGTCGGACATCCAAATCGGCCAGCGGCTGCCGCAGGCGGTGGCGCAACTCGACAAGATCGTGGCAGGCCCGCAGTGGGCAGGGATTCCGGCGGTGGATCGCCCCTGGTTCCTCACCGGGTGGCTCTACGCCATGGCGGGTGCCCCGGCGCGCGGCCGAGCGCTGATGGCCAGGATGCTGGTCGACATTCCCAACGCCGCCGCGTCACGGTCGCTCAAGGCGGGCGCCGCCTGGATCGACGCGGAATTCCTGCTAGCTGAGGGAAAGACGGCGGAGGCGATCGCGCAGTTCCGTGCGTCGATGACGGCCAGTGATGGTGGAGCGTCCGGGTTGACGCCCCGTGCCTATTTCGGCATTGCGCGCAGCTTCGACAAGGCGCAGCAGCGCGACTCGGCGATGGTCTACTACGAACGCTACTTGGGCGTCGAGCCCGCCGCCCGCTGGGGTGGGCTCAACGACCCGGTTGCCCTGGCCGCCACGCAGAAGCGCCTCGGCGAGCTCTACGACGCCAAGGGCGAGCGCACCTCGGCGATCAAGCACTACGACGCCTTCGTCACCCAGTGGAAGGATGCCGACGCCGAGTTGCAGCCGACGGTGGCGAGCGTGAAGAAGCGGCTCGAGGAGTTGCGGCGGCAGGGGATAGGATGAGGGAGAAGAGCGTCTACCCGTCGCTCGCTCGCTTACAACCTCGATCCCCCCAGTTTCGCCTCGCTTCTCGCTTCTCGCTTCTCGCCCCTCACCGCACTCGCAGCACCATCCATCGCACCGACCCACCCACCGTCGACGTCGCGACATAGCTCCCACCAGCCGCCGCATCATCAATCTGGAAGACGCCGCTGTTGCCCGAGGGCGACGTCTTTGACGTGGTCGCGCCGCTCCCTGCGGACACTCCGCCGGACGGCGTGACCCCGTTGTGCACGTAGAGCCCGTTGAACTCGCGGGCTGCGGTCCGGCTGGTCAGATCCTGAAAGCGTGGATTGCTGGTAAGGTCATCGGCAGCCTGCGCCATCGTCCATTCGAGCAGGGCATCGGCCGGATGCCACGACGGTCCGAAGCGCGTGCGCATCCGCGGCACCAATCCCTGACCGTACGACGCGCCCCCGAAACCGATGCCATACCAGCCTTCGATCGCCCCGATCTGCACCTCGCGAAGCGCATCGGGCCAGGTCATCCCGCGTTCCGTCACCAAGCGCTGCGCCAGATAGCGGAAGAACGCTGCCGACCCTCGATAGCCCAGCGTGAAGGGCCCGACATTGCCATTGGTGAAGATGGCGGTCTGCCGGCGCGGGTCGTTCCCGGCGAATGCCTCGAATTGCGTGTTGGCATTCCACGCGATGTTGTGCCGCTCCAGCGCGGTCAGCAGCTCGTGCAGCGATGCGCCGCCTTCCAGCGACCATGACTGCCCGAATGGTGACAGCCCGTTGCGCAGCTCGCGGTTCGAGAGGAACTGGTAGGTGTGCGTCGTCTCGTGGACGATGATCGGGTCCACGCCGCCGTCGTTGCAGTTGGCCGGGATGGCGTAGCAATTGGTCGCGTTGAGCAGCATGCTCACGAAGCTGAAGGCGCCTTGCGGCACGCTGCCGTCGGTGGTGGTGCGAATCGTGTTGGCCGTCCCGCCGGCCTCGAACATCACGACCAGCTGCCCCGAACCGGGTGAGGTGACGACGTCGCGGGTGGTGCCGAGCGACTGACGAAGCGAGGCGAGGTATTGGGTGTTGAGGAAGTCGAGCGTCGCCTCGATACGGGTGAGTGCCGCCGGGGCGAGGAGGGCATCGTCCGCCTGGATGATCGCCGCGACGACCTTCGGGCGCGTCGCGATGATGCGTGCAGTCGTCGCCGGTCGCGCGACGGCGGTCGGCTGGAAGTTGAAGGTGGCCCCCACAACCCACGGCGTCGTGCGGCAGTAGATGGCCCACGCGGCCGCAGTGGGTGTCGAACCGCAGGCCGCGAAGGGAACATCCATGAACACGCTGCCCGCCTGCGCGCCGCTGGCCAGCAGCGAGGTGGCGCGGCTCGACGTGGCCATCGGCGCGAACGGATTGGGCGCCGGTGCCGCGGCCACGAGCCCGGCACCGGACACCGTGGCTGGTGGACCGCTCTGATCCTGCAGCTGCAGGGTGACATCCCCGGGTGGGGGGAACTCGAACTGCGTCTCCGCCTGGACCATGCGACGGTCGTCGACCCAGGCGAGGAGGTAGCGCGCATTGGCGGCCTGCGGTGCGACGCGGAGGCAACCCGCCGCCGTGCTGGTCAGCGCAACGGCCTCACCTGTGGCGAGCGCGAGCTCCCCGGTGCGTGCCCGCGTGTATGGTGTCGTCACCGGGATCTCGAGGTCCACGTTGGTGGGCGTGAACCGATACGCCACGGTCCGGCCGGTGCACGGCCCGCCGCTCGCGGCCGCTGAGGTGACGAGGCGGAGCGTGGCACTGTCGCTGGTCGTGGCCTTGCTCACGCCGAGTGTGCCGGGAAAGAGCTGGTCGGGCACGACGGTCTGCATCCCGTAGCCCCGGATGGCGAGCGTGTCGCCGGTGCCGAGGTGGGTGCGCCCAGCAGGGCCGGCGAGGGCGGTGATCAGCGGTCGCGGGGGGACGACACGCACGATCACCGAATCGGTGAGCCCGTCCGCCGCCACATTGACCACGACCTCGCCCGGGCCCGCCGCCACCAACTGCCGTGCCGCCAGGGAACCGGCGTTGAGCACCGCGCGCTCCGTGAGCCAACGCCGCTCGGTGCGGACCGTGAGGGTCGGGGTGACGGATTGCCCGTCACGGGTCACCGTGAACGCGAGGGTCGCCCCAATCGTCGGTGTCGTCAGCAGGGTCGCCGACAAGACGAGCGGTCCGCCGGGCGGTGGTGGCGGCGGTGGTGGCGGCGGCGGTGGTGGTGGTGGCGGAGGCGGTGGTGGTGGTGGCGGCGTGGTCGGTGCACTTCCTCCGCCGCACGCGACGAGGAGGAGCAAACCACAGAGCAGTGGCGATCGCGTCATCGGCGACCTCGGCAGGGGCGGGGTTGGGAAATGGCACGGGATGCCCTCGCCAAGTATCGACCGCCTCCTACCCCTCGGCAAGCTGTTCGATCCGACACCACCGGCTCACCAGCTGCATCTCCTCCACCGACCGCACCCGCACGTCGCCGAGCGTTGAAGAGCCGACGACGATGGCGAGCGCCTGCGCACGCGAGATCGCCACGTTGAGGCGATTGGGTGAGAGCAGGAACTGTGGCCCGCGCGGCGCGTCATCGAGCGTGCTCGCGCACATCGACACGATCACCACCGGTGCCTCCTGCCCCTGGAACTTGTCGACCGATCCGATGCGCGCCGTGTCGCCGAGGCGGGCACGGAGTGCGCGGACCTGCAGGTTGAATGGCGCGACGATCAGGATGTCGTCGAGCGTCATCGGGCGCGGGGCGTTGCCGTGCACCGTGACAGTTCCTTGCAGCAGCGAGGCGACCAGGCCGACGATCGCCGCGACCTCTTCGTCGCTCCCCTGCGTGTTGCCCGCGTGCTCGACCGGGAGGAAGGCGACTCCGTGGCCGGTTGTGATCGGCGCGGTGGCAGGAAGCGCGACGTGATTGCCGGCCGTGAGGGGATCGCTGCCGAGCCGCCCCTCGTAGAACGACTCGGAGATCAGGCGGCAGACGTCGGGGTGCATCCGGAACGAGGTGCCGAGGAAGATGCCGAGCTCGTCAGGAATGACGGCGCGATCCTCGAGGAGATAGGCGAGGCAGGACTTGCCGCTCTCGCCGGGATGCTCCCCCTGCGTCGGTTGGGCGAGCTGCATCTGGTCGCCCATGAGGATCAGGTTGCGCGCCGACATCCCCGCCGCGACGGCGTTGGCGAGCGGCACTTGCCCGGCTTCGTCGATGAAGAGGTAGTCGAGTGCGCCGATCATCTCCGGCCGGCTGAAGAGCCACGCGGTGCCACCGACGACGCAGGAGCCCGCGGCCACGGCATCGGGAGCCTTCGCCGACTCGAGCAGGCGCATCGCGCCACTCACCGCCAGCGGGTGATCGCTCTCCTTCCCCACCTTGAGGACGCGTCCGGCGAGATCGGGGCGCTGCTGCAGCAACTTCTCCAGCACATTGAGGATCACGGCGTGGCCGGTCGCCATCACGCCGACGCGCTTGCCGTCGTCGAGCAGCGCCGCGATGAGCCGTGCCCCGGTCGTCGTCTTGCCGGTGCCCGGCGGCCCCTGGATGGCGAGCGTGGTGCCATCCATGGCGCGCACGGCGGCGATCGCACCATCGCTGCCGCTCCCTGCCGCGATCACGCGCCCACCGCCGTGGCCACGCAGTCGTGGGGCTCGGCGGTGAATCAGGTCATCGACTGCCGCTGACGCCGGCGTGCCCTCGTCCCAGCTGCGCACGTAGCGCTCGACCGATTCAGGGATGGGCGTCGGGTTCACGTACTCGTCGGGAATCAGCTGGCAATGCTCGGGGAGCGACCGCGCATTGCCGACCTTCAGTGTCAAGCGCCCGTTGGTCAGGTCCATCGTGTCGATCTTGGTGCTGGTGATGCCATCGCCGAGGACATACACGGCGGAGCCCGCGTGCAGTCGGGTGTCCTGTTCCGGATCGAAGGCATACTCGTAGACCGTCGACTTCTTCTCGGGCCAGGGCTCGCGCGCGGTCCGCGTGACACCGGCGAGGCAGTCCGCATCGGCGTGGAGCTCCAGCTCCGAGAGCGTCTGCCGTTCGAAGAAGCGCCACCACAGCGGCTTGGCGTCGCGGCGGTGATACTCCAGCAGCCAGCCGAGCAGCTCGGTCACACGCCGCTCCTCCGAATCCGGAGGGAGCGCCGCCGCGCGCTCGGCCAGGGCGGCCGCGTAGAGCTCGACCTCCTTCGGCACGCGATTGCTGATGGGGTCGGTCGGGGCGTCGGGGCGGGGAAGCCACGACAGCTCGGCCTCCTGCTGCCGCGCCAGCAGCCAATCGCGGAGCGGGACCATCGATTCGCAGTCGACGCGATTGTAGTCGCGGATGGCCGAGAGGATCGGCGACTCCGGCCACTGCCGGCTCTCGCCACTCTCGATCCATCGCTGGTACTCCACGACGGAGCCGCCGGCGCTGGTGATCGCCTCGGTCCGCGGCGGCATGTAGAGATGCTCGATCTCCTTCAGCGAATAGCTCGGCGTCCCGATCACCATCCCCTGCCGCACGACGGTGTAGAGATCGACGAAGACGTCGTGACGAAGCAGTTGGTCGAGCTCGTACTCGCGCGTCGCGTACTTGGTGCTCAATCGCGAGAAGGCGGTCCGCTCGTAGGCGGCGTAGTGATAGATGTGCATCGATGGGTCCTCCTTCAACCGCTCCCACGCCCAATCGATGAAGCCCTCGAAGGCGACGCGTTCCTCCGGTTCGTCGTGCGCCCACCAATCGTCGAAGGCGAGCTTGCCGTCCGTCGCGATCGTCGTGGCGCCGATGAGATACTCGAGCCCGCGTTCCGCGTAGGGAAAGCCCTCGAGATCGAGGAAGATGTCGAGCCGAGACGGTGGCGGCAGCAGGGCGAGGCCGCGGCGAGGCTGTTCGGTATCGAGCGGGCGCAGTGACCAGGCGATGGTGCCGGTGTTGCGCGTGGCGACCTGCAGCCTTGCCTGCTCGCGGATTGCCGCGAGGGACGCCGGCGAGATCCGCGGGATGGTCGCATCGGGTGCGAGGGTCGCCAGCTCTTCGACGGTGTCCACCGAGGCCGCGCGCAGTCGGATGATCTGGCTGCGACTGATGCCGGCGATCAGCGAGAGATCATCGACGTCGGTGAGCATCTGGAGTGCCGCCTCGCTCCACCGGCCGTGGGTACGGTCGAGGGCCGGATCGGGCAGCGTGTCGGTGTCCCACGATGCCTGGAAGCGCTCGAACGACTGCTTCAGGCGCCGGTAGTAGTGGATGACGTCGGCGGTGCGGAAGGTGGCCTCGCTGCCATCGCCCAGGATGAAGCCGAAGCGATCGGGCGCGCGCCCCTGCATCGCCTCGAGCATCTCGGCGTAGGCAGCAAGCTGCAGCAGGAAGTACGGCTTGGCGGAGCGGGCGAGCTTGGTGTCCCACGGTTCGTAGTGGTGATCGCCGAGGGTTGAGGCGCCCGGGACGCGATGGAGGAAATCGGCGATCCCCATCCATGGCTCGGCGCGGAGCTCGCCCTGAAAGATCACCGGGGCGCCTGCCTGCATCGCCGCGATCGTCAGCGCGTGGGCCTCGTCTGCGCGCGGCACTTCCACCAGGGTCGGCTCCTTGGCGCGGAGCCGAGCCAGGTGGGCGTCCTCGTGGGCCAACCCGCGCTGCTTCACGAGCTCGAGTTCCGCGTCGGCGCTGTCGGGGGCGAGTGCCCTCGCGCCCAGACGCTCCCGACCGCTTCCTCGCGCGCGTTCCGCGGCATTGCGCTCGCACCACGCCGCGAAGTCGCCCTCGAGGTAGGCGATCAGATCCTTGGGCGAGAAGCGATACGAACCGTCGGGGAGGCGCCGCATGAGAGATCCGTCGGGAGGGGTGCGGTGGAGACCTCCTATGATACCTCCGACCCGTGACAGGCGGGCGGGTGGCGGGGTGACAGTCACACCTCCCGTCTACCTTTCGGGGTCTCCCCTTCGGAGCCCGCCCTGAGCCAGCACACCAAACTCCGCCGCTGGATGGACCTCGTCGCCGCGCTGCTCGCCCGCAAGTACGGCGCGACGCTCGACGAACTGCGCGTCCTGGTTCCCGGCTATGGCACCGGCGCTCCGGAGGCGGTGCGGCGCGCCTTCGAGCGGGACAAGGACGAGCTCCGCGCCCTCGGCATTCCCATCGACACGGCCGGGACCCCGGGCGACGCCGAGAGCCGCTATCTGATTCGCGCCGACCGCTTCTACCTCCCCTATCTCGGCGTGGTCACTCCACGCGGCCTCAAAACCCCGCGACGGGTCGATCGCTACGGCTATCGTGCCCTCGCCTCCTTCAACTTCACCGACGACGAGTTCGCGCTGCTGGCCGACGCGGCCGCACGCGTCGCCGAGTGCGGTGACCCGACCCTGGCGGACGACGCGGCGCACGCGCTCCGCAAGCTCGCGCTCGATGTTCGCCCGCCCGACCTCGCGACCACACCGGGGATTGCCCTGAGCGCGCCACTCGCTGCCGCCGACCCCGCCATCCTCCGGAGTCTGGGCGACGCGCTGTTGGCGCGGAAGCAGGTGACCTTCACCTACTATGGCATCGAACGCGACGAGACCGAGCAACGGATCGTCCTGCCGTATGGCCTCTCCTTCACCAGTGGCCATTGGTATCTGCACGCGCTCGATCCGTCGCGCGGCTCGGTGCGGCGTTTCCGTGTCTCGCGAATGCGGCGCGTGATCGTCAACCGACGGAATCCGGGCAGTCAGGACTTCGAGATTCCACTGGACTTCCGGTTGGCGGAACGTGCGGTACCAGTCCCCGCGTGGGCGCTCGGTGACGAATCGCTGGTGCTCGTCGAAGTGCGCTTCGGGCGGAAGAACGGTGCGGTCCGCGCGGCGCGGGCGCTTGGCACCACGGTACGCGGTGCCCCCGACGTCACCCGCTACCGGGTGCGCCGTCGCGAGTCGTTCCTCCGTTGGCTTCTCGGGCTCGGGGGCGACGCCGTACCGGTCAGTCCGCCGGAGATGGTGCGCGGCTACCGCGAGCTGGTCGAGCGGACGCTGGCCGCGCTGGAGGTCGAATGACCACCGCCGCCGCGACCTTCCGCCGCTTGATGACGGTGCTGCCACGCTTCGCCGAGCGTGACACCCATCGCCTCGAGGACCTCGCCGCGGAGTGCGAGGTTCCGGTGGCGCAGTTGTCTGCCGACTTGCAGGCGTTGTCCAATCGCTTCGACGATCCCGGTGGCTATGTCGAGGGGGTGGCGGTGCTGATCGATGGCGAGGAGGTGTCGGTGCGGACCGACCACTTCCGTCGGCCGATGCGCCTCACCGTCGCCGAGCTCTGCGCGCTCGAACTCGGCCTCGCGCTGCTCGAACGGGAACACGATGGCGAGGAGACCGCCGCCCATCCGATGGCCCTGCTGCGGGCACGGCTCGCCGAGTTGATCACCAAGCTGCCGCAGGACGCCGCGTACGATGGCCTCCGCGACGGTGCCCTCGCCCATCCGGCACAGGCGCTGGCGGTGCCGCGACTCCGCGATGCGTTGCGCCGCCGTCGCGTGGTGGAGCTGCAATACCAGAAGGACCACGATGACGAGGCGCAACCGCGCGTGGTGCGTCCGTATGCGCTGCGCTTCAGCCGCGGAGCATGGTATCTGAGTGGCTGGTGCGAGCGCAGCGATGGCATGCGCCTCTTTCGCTGCGACCGCATCATGTCAGTCACGCTCACCGACCGCGAGCATGTGGTGCCAGCAGACTTTTCGGCCGATCAGCTGATGGTCGATGGCAAGGTCTTCCAGGGTGGCGAACCGACGCCGGAACTCACGGTGCGCTACAGCGCCGGCATCGCGCGGTGGATCGCCGAGCGAGATGGCGGGCCCGTCGAGGCGGACGGCAGTGCCGTGCGCACCATGCCACTAGCCGATCGCGACTGGGCCATCCGCCACGTGCTGCAGTACGGGCCGGATGCGCAGATCGTGAGCCCGGCCGAACTCCGCGACGAGCTGCGAGATCGACTTCAGCGGATGATCGATGATGGATGATCGATGATCGATGATCGATGAGTAGATTTGTTCCTTCCCTCACATCGGATCCTCCCATGCGCCTTGCCGTGCTCATCTCCGTGTGCCTTGCCGCGTGTACTCCGTCGACCGATACGCCGACGAACGCCGCGCCGCCAGATCGCCACGCCTACGTCTGGGCCGGCGGGATGGACTCCACCGTGGCCGACGTGCTGCTGGTGCTGGACATGGACTCCGCCTCCGCGACGTACGGCCAGGTCGTGGGGAGTGTCGCCACCGGGACGACGGACGGGATGCCGCACCACATCGAGCGTCGCGCGAGTGCCGACGGTCGGTTGCTCGCCAACGGCTGGCGCGCCAACACCAGCTGGCTCTTCGACGTCACCACACCGCGCGCGCCGACCATCCACGCGTCGCTGCAGACCGCCGGTGGGATCATCGGGTGGGCCCACGACTTCACTCGGCTGCCGAACGGCAACCTGCTGGTCGCCTTCAATGGCGGCCCCGGTGCGTATGTCGGCGCGGGCGGGCTCGGTGAACTCGATCGCGATGGTGCCGTGGTGCAGGCGGCGGTCGCGAAGAGCAGCGAGGCGGGCGACACCGCGATGACGCCGTACACCGTGCACCCAGTCCCCGGACGGGATCGCGCCGTCGTCGGACTCGGCGAAATGGGGATGGGGAAGGACTACAAGTATCACGACACCAGCACGCTGCAGTTGTGGTCGACCACGCCACTCGCCCCGCTTGCGCTGATTCCGCTCGCGCCGAACGGCACGGACCGCGGCCATGTCGCGCCCTCGACGGTCGCAACGACCGCCAACGGGGCGATGTTCGCGAACACCTTCTATTGCGGGCTCTATCACGTGCGCGGGCTCGAGGGCGACACGCCGATCGCGGCGCGCATCTTCACCTTCCCCGGCGGCGACACGGACGACAACCTCTGCGCCGTCGCCACGACGGTCGGGAACTACTGGATCCAGGCCGTAGCCGCACTCCCCGGCGTGATGGTGCTCGACCTGAGCGACCCCGCCGCACCGCGGGAAGTCGCGCGGCTGGTCGTCGACGGTGCACGCTTCGCCAAACCGCACTGGGTCTCCGCCAATCGGACCGGCACGCGCCTGGCCATCACCGGGATGGGCCCGTGGGTCCTGATGGCGCGCTTCGATCCGGCGACCGGAGCGATCGCGCTCGACTCGACCTTCCGCGAGGGGGGCACGCCGGGCATCACGGTGAAGGCGCCGAACGGTGCGATGCTCCATCCGCATGGGGTGGCGTGGGGGCCGTGATCAGTAACCGGTAACCAGTGACCGGTAACCAGTGACCAGTGACCAGTGACCGGTGAGGGGTGGGGGGCTGCCGCCCAAGGGAGGACCGGGGGGGCCGTCAGAGGAGGATCGCCTCGCGCGCAGCGCGAGTCGCGAGCCGACGGTTGACGGCTTCCCCCCGGCCGACCGTATGGCGGCGGCCACGGCGCGTCGAACTCGGCAAGGGGAAGGACTGGCGCATAATTAATTGAGCGATTAATGTACGGCCATGACCGCTCCCGATCCGACCCCAGCCTCCCGCGAGGCCATCCTCGACGCCGCCACCGATCTCTTTGCGAGGCAAGGACTTGAGTCCACCTCGATCAAGGAGATCGGGGCGGCTGCCGGGGTGAATCCTGCGCTCCTCTACTACTACTTCGCCGACAAACTGGCCCTTTACCAGGCCGTCATCGAGCGAATGGTCTCCAATTTTCCGGCCAGCCTCGCCGACATCGCCCAGCAGGCCGAGACACCGGCGTCGGGGATCGCCGCGATCATCCGGCGCCAGGCCGAACTCTTCCTCGCGCAGCCGCTGCTCCCGCGATTGATCGCCCGCGAGCTCGCCGACCACGAGGCGCGTCACGCCACGCCGTTCTTCCGCGAGCAGACTCGCCGCCTCCTCGGCGGGATCACCGGGCTGATTCGCGCCGGACAGGAACGCGGCGAGTTCCGCACCGACCTCGTCGCGGAGCACGTCGCCGTGTCGCTGCTGTCGCAGGTCAACTGGTTCTTCATCGCCGGACCGGTCCTCGAGATGATCGTCGACCGGCCCGGTTCGACGCGCGATGCCGCGTCGGTCCGTCAGTTTGCCGATCATGTCGTCCGCTTCTCGATGGCGGGCCTTGAACCTTCGCACCCCGTGAGTCGCTCATGATGCGCCGCGCCGCCACCATACCTTTGGTACTCCTGGCACTCGCCGCCTGCCGCGGCAACGCCGACGATGCGCTGACCGCTCGCGGCACCGTCGAAGTGCGCGAAGTCGACGTCGCGCCGATCGCGGCGGGCCGCCTCGTCTCGCTCCGGGTCGACGAGGGCGCCGCGGTGCAGGCCGGCGACACGCTCGCGATCCTCTCCGCGCCGACGCTGAGTGCGGATGCCGAAGTGGCGACGGCCCGCGTCAACTCGACGCGCGCGACGCTGCGCGACCTCGAGGCGGGCACCGATCCGCAGGAGATCGCCAAGGCCGCTGCGGAACTCGCCGCGAAGCAGGCCGATGCGACGCGCCTGGCGCATGATCGCGACCGGCTCAAGGCGCTGGCCGATGCAGGGGCGATCGCCCCGCGCGAGGCGGAGGCGGCGGCGACGGCGGCCGATGTGGCGGCAGCGGCGGTGACGTCGGCGCGTGAGATGCTGTCGCTCCGGAAGGCGGGGACGCGCAGCAACCGCATCGCGGCGGCGCGCGCCGATGTGGCGCAGGCGGAGGGGGTGCTGGCGGCGCGGTTGGCCACGAATGCCGATTTTGTCTTGATTGCGCCGATTGCCGGGGTCGTGCTGAATCGACTCGCCGAGCCGGGCGATCTGGTGCCGGTGGG
This sequence comes from Gemmatimonadota bacterium, assembly GCA_016704275.1. Lineage (NCBI taxonomy): Bacteria > Pseudomonadati > Gemmatimonadota > Gemmatimonadota bacterium. The sequence continues at coordinate 162,786 of JADJAK010000008.1, read as the reverse complement.
CGGGGCGGTGCTGCGGATCGGGGCGATGCAGTCGCCCTGGGTGCGGATTTTCGTCCCGGCCTCCGTTCTGACGAGCCTTGCGGTGGGCGACTCTGCGATGATCTACCCACCCGGGGTGGGGGGGGTGGTGGCGAGAAAGGCGAGCCAGGACGACGAACCGCCGCCTCCCAACAGCCCTAACCGCCCCGGGTTCGGTCGCGTGGTCGCGATCAACCCACGCGCCGAGTATGTCACGCGCACGGCGCTCACGGAGGACGAGCGCGCCGATCTCCTCTTCGGCGTGAAGATCGAGATCGGTGAGCGCGATGGCCGCTTCAAGCCCGGGATGCCGGTCACCGTCACCCTGCAGCCGCGCCGACCGTTTCAGTGACCGCCGCCATCCACACCCGCGCGCTGCGCAAGAGCTTCGGCGAGTTGATCGCCGTCGATGCGCTCGACCTCGACGTCGCCCGCGGCGAGGTCTTCGGCCTCCTGGGTCCCAACGGCAGTGGCAAGACCACCACCATCCGCATGCTCTGCGGCCTGATGCCGCCAACGTCGGGTGAGATGACGGTGGTCGGCATCGATGCCGTCAAGGATCCGGAAGCGGTGCGCCGCCGGATCGGCTACATGTCGCAGCGCTTCGGCCTGTATGACGATCTCACCGTGGCCGAGAACTTCTCATTCTACGCCGGACTGTATGGACTGCACGGCAAGGTGAAGCGCGCCCGCGAGGACGAGCTCTTTGCCACGCTCGGCCTCACGCCGCGCCGGAAGCAGCTCGCCGGGACGCTCTCGGGGGGATGGAAGCAGAAGCTCGCCCTGGCCTGTGCCACGGCGCACAAACCCGATCTCGTCTTCCTCGACGAGCCGACGGCGGGCGTCGATCCGGCCGCGCGTCGCCGCTTCTGGGAGCTGATCCACGAATTCGCCTCGGGCGGGATGACGATCCTCGTCACCACGCACTACATGGATGAGGCTGCGCGCTGTGACCGCCTCGCCTTCCTCTCGCGCGGCCACCTGATCGGACTCGGCACACCGGACGAAATCACGGCGCAGTTCAACCAGCCGACCGTCGAGGATGTCTTCATCTCGTTGCAGGCCAAGGACGAGGGGCTGGCCGCGTGACGCGACTCATCGCCTGGGTGCGCGAGCTGACCATGTGGCCGATGCTGGTGAAGGAGTTCATCCAGCTCAGCCGGGACCGACCGACGATCGCCATGATGGTCGGCGTGCCGGCGATTCAGCTGATGCTCTTCGGCTTCGCGATCCGCACCGAGGTCCGCAACCTGCCGACCGCCGTCTACGACGAGGCGAAGAGCAGCGACTCGCGCGCGCTGGTGCAGACGATCCTCAACACGGGGAACTTCCGCTTCTACGCCGATGCCACCAGTCGCGACGAGGTGACGGCGTGGATCGAATCGGGGAAGGTCGCCGCGGCCATCGTCATCCCGCCCGACTTCACCCGCGACCTGGCGCGGCACCACACCGCCAAGGTGCAGGTGATCGTCGATGCGGCGGACCCACTCGCCTCGCAGGCGGCGATGAGTGGCGCGGCGATGGGTGGGCAGCAACGCGCGCTGGACATTGTCACCGCACGCGGCGGTGGTGGGGTGCCGCTCGAGGTGGTCGTCCGTCCACTCTACAACCCGACGATCCGGAGCGCGACCTACATCGTCCCCGGGATCATCGGCGTCCTGCTCTCGATGACGCTGGTGATCATCATGGGGATGTCGGTGGTGCGCGAGCGCGAGCGCGGCACACTGGAGCAGCTCGTCGTGACGCCGATCACGCGCACGTCACTGATGCTGGGGAAGGTGCTGCCGTTCGTGCTCGTGGGGTACGTGCAGATGACGGTGATTCTGACGCTCGGGCGACTCGTGTTCGATGTCCCCCTGCGCGGGTCGCTGCCACTGCTCTATCTGGCAGCGGTCGGCTTCATCGGGGCGAATCTGGCGATCGGCCTCTGGCTCTCGACCCTGGTGCGCACCCAGGCCCAGGCAATGCAGGCGGGCTTCCTCTTCCTGCTGCCGAACCTCCTGCTGTCGGGCTTCATGTTCCCCCGCGAGGCGATGCCGGAGCCGGCGCAGTGGATCGGTGCGGCCCTGCCGCTCACTTATTTCCTGCAGGTCCTCCGCGGCATCCTCCTCAAGGGAGTCGGGATCGACGCGCTGTGGCCCCAGATGTCGATCCTGATGGGGTTCGCGGTGCTGTTCATCGCGTTAGCCGTGCGGCGGTTTCATAAGACGGTGGAGTAGCGAGAAGCGAGAAGCGAGAAGCGAGAAGCGTGGCTCGGCGGGAAGATCTCTCCACTGGGCCACGCTTCTCGCTTCTCGCTTCTCGATCTCTACTTGATCTCGAAGTTCATCATCATCCCGCCATCCTCATGCACCACGTTGTGGCAGTGGAGCAGGTAGCGGCCACGATGCTGGGTGAACTGCGTGATGACTTCCACGGTTTCGCCCGGCTCCACGAGGACCGTGTCCTTCCAGCCGGTTTCCCACGGAAAGAGTCGCGCGCGGCCGCCGCTGCGTGAGAGGATCTGGAACTGGACCTCGTGCATGTGCACCGGGTGCGGAAACTGTGCGGTATTCACGAAGCGCCACACTTCGGTGCTGCCGAACGGGACGACCTCGTCGATCCGGTCCATCTCCCACGGCTTGCCGTTGATGGTGTGTTGCATCATCCGGCTGTCGAAGCGGAACTCGCGCACCTTCGTCTCGGCGGTGCGCACCAGCGGCGCAATCGTGGGGAACGGCTTCGGCACCCAGGGTCGCTCGGTCACCGCCTTGGTGACCACGAATTCCAGGAGGTCGAGGTCCGCGCCTTGTCCCTTGCCGCCGGCCCCCATCCGCCCCATCCCCATCCCCATCTCCCCCATCGGCGTGAACGGCAACGACTTCAGCATCACGCGCGTCCCCACGGCGAGTCCGCTGAAGTCGACCAGCAGATCGGCGCGTTCGCCGGTGCCGAGGTCGAGCCAGAACAGCTTCTGCGGGGCGGGGAGCAGGCCACCGTCGTTGCCGATCAGCGTCATCGCGGCGCCGGTGGAGAGGCCGAGGCGGGTGATGCGGGAACCCGTGCCGTTCACGACGCGGAGTCGATAGAGCGCGCTGTCGACGTTGTGCGTCGGCTCCATGATGCCGTTGCCGAACATCGTCGAGCCGAAGAAGCCCTCCATCCGCTCGTGCATCACGGGAGTGTAGGCGAACTCGTTGTTCGCATCGAACCGTCGTTCCTGCAGCAGCAGCGGAATCTCCCGCGCCCCGCTCGGCAGGCCGAGGGCGTCCTCCTCGGCGTCGCCGATGAGGAAGAGCCCGGCCATGCCGCGATAGATCTGTTCGCCGGTATGGTGGTGCGGATGCGCGTGGTACCAATACGTGCCCGCGCGATTCAGGATCGGGAACTCGTAGCGGTACGACGCACCGGTCTCGATGGCGAGTCGAGGGGCACCATCGGCGGCCTCGGGGACGGCGAGCCCGTGCCAGTGGAGGATCGACTGCTGCGGGAGCTTGTTCTGAAACGCGATCTGCGCGAGGTCGCCACGTCGCACCCGAATCGTCGCGCTGGCCGCCTGTCGCGAGCCGTCACCCACGACCCACGCGTTCGCCTGCACACCGGGCGCAATGTCGGCTCGGACCTGGCTCCCGATCAGCCGCTTGCCATCGGGGCGGTAGACCGGGGGCATCACCAACGGGGCCCGCTCCGCACGGCCGAGGGCGGCGAGATGGCGGCCACGTACAAAGGCGGCGGCGGTGGCGGCGGTGGCAAGGAAATCACGACGGCGCATGGCGGGACCAGGTGCAGGTGCGGGGGAAGGGAATCTTAATGGTGAACGGTGAACGGTGAAGGGGTGACCAGTAAACCGGTGACCGGTCACCAGGGGGCCTCCCTCTGGTCACAGGTCACAGGTTACAGGTTACTCGTCCCAACCCCTTGCATTATGTGTTGCCAACACGTATTGTTCCCCCATGTCGATCCGCTCCAGGCTCAACCAGTCGAAGTTCGCCAACCCCGCCGATGAGGCCGTGGTCGGCATTCTGATGGTGGCGGCCGAGGTGAATCGGGAGTTCGCCGAGCTCTGTCAGGCGAAGGGGATCACGCTCGAGCAGTACAACGTGCTGCGGATCCTGCGGGGCGCGAAGGACGACGGGTTGCCGCGCTGCGAGGTGGCGGGGCGGATGATCACCAAGGCGCCCGACGTGACGCGGATGATGGACCGGCTGGTGAAGCAGGGGTTGGTGATCCGCACCTGGGGGACCGAGAACCGGCGGCATTCCATCGCCAAGATCTCCCCGGAGGGGCTGGCGGTGTTGTCGGCCCTCGATCCGCACGTCGCGGCGGTGAATGCCCGGGTCGCGAGCCAGGTTGGCCCCGACGAGATCCAGGGGCTGATTGGCGCGTTGAACCGGATGCTCCCTTAGCCTCTGGAACGGGCTGGCCGGGTAACGTTGCGCGATAATATGTGTTGTAAACGTATTTCGTTTTTCGCAATTATTTACCGAGGAACTCTACAATGGCTGATCCGATGCTCTTTACCGCCACCGCGCTCGGCGCGATTCCAATTGCCAACCGCCTCGTCATGGCTCCGATGACGCGGAACCGGGCCGAGGCCGATGGCCGTCCCTCGCCGATGATGACCACCTACTACACGCAGCGCGCGTCGGCCGGGTTGATCGTCACCGAAATGGCGCAGATCGCCGCGACCGCCATCTCCTACGCCAACACGCCCGGCATCGAGACGGCGGAGCAGGTGGCGGGATGGAAGCAGATCACCGACGCCGTGCACGCGGAGGGCGGACGCATCGTGCTGCAGATCGCGCATGGCGGACGGATCTCCCATCCGTCGTTGCTTGGTGGCGCGACGCCGGTGGCGCCCTCCGCCATTCGTCCGGCCGGCGAGACGTGGACGCCGCTCGGCCTGGTGCCGTTCGAGACGCCGAGGGAACTCACCGCCGGCGAGATCATGGCGATCGTCACGCAGTTTCGCGTCGCGGCCACGAACGCGCGCGAGGCCGGCTTCGACGGCATCGAGTTGCACGCCGCGAACGGCTATCTGCTCGACCAGTTCCTGCGCAGCGGGAGCAACCAGCGCACCGACCAGTGGGGCGGCAGCGTCGCGAATCGCGCGCGCCTGTTGTTGGACGTGATCGAGGCGACGGTGGCCGTGTGGGGACCGGGCCGTGTTGGCGTGCGACTGTCGCCGTTCAACTCCTACAACGCCATGCACGACGACGCGCCGTTCACCACCTTTCCCGATGTGGCAGCGCTCCTCGACACACAGGCGCTGGCGTACCTGCACATCAACTACGGCGGCGGTTCGCCTGAGGATCGCGCGCGCATGCAGCACCTCCTCCGCGCCGCCTTCCACGGGGCGATCGTCGCCAACGCCGGCCTGAATGCGGAGTCGGGCGAGGAGGTGCTGGCCGAGCATCTCGCCGACGCGATCGCCTTCGGCGTGCCGTTCCTGGCCAATCCGGACTTGCCGCTCCGTCTTGCGAGCGGCGCAGAACTCAATCTTCCGGATGTGCCGACCTTCTATCAGGGCGGTGAGAAGGGCTACATCGATTACCCGTCGCTGCACGCCGGCGCCATCGCCTGAGTCACCGCGCGTGCACGTGAGTCGAATGCGGAGTGGTTTGCTCTGCATTCGACTTTCTTGTGTCGCCTATCAATCGCTCGGCCGCGACATACACTTCGGCACTGCATGCATTCTCCTCGATGTTCCGGAGTGCCGCCATGTCTACCTCGTTCTCTGCACGCACCATTCCCACGCCCATGATGATCGGCCTCACACTTGCCTTCACCGGCGTGCTGCTCGGCTTCCTCCTCGGCGGCGCATTCGGACTGCTCGAGCCGGCGATCCTCGCGCACCTCAAGGCCTCGGGTGAGGCGGTCCTCGCCACGACGTATGGCGGCGACGTCACGAAGCTCGATGCGGTCGTCGACAAGTCATGGACGTACATGCTGCGCGCGCACATGCACGGTGGCGCCATCGGATCGGCGGCACTCGGAGCGATCGGGATCCTGCTGGTCACCACCGGACGCGGTGGCATTGCGCAACTGAGTGCGCTCGCCATCGGCGGCGGTGCCCTGATCTATCCGACTTTCTGGCTGGTGACTGCCCTGGCCGCACCCGGACTCGGCGGCACGGGTGCCGCCAAAGACGCTTACGAGTGGATTGCAGTTCCCGGCGCGGGACTGGCGATTCTCGGCATGATCGGCTGCCTGATCGCCCTCTGGACGGATCGGCGAACGGCGTGACGTTGCCGCGGCGTTGAATCGACCAACCGCCGCGTCGGTGCGGTACGCGGCTCCACACGGCGCGGTCGATCATGCGGGATGGCCGACCACGGACGACCTGATCGCCGCACCATCCGCATGCCCGGCTGGAATTACCGTCGGGCCGGCTGGTACTTCGTGACGATCAATACCTGGGGGAGCTGCCACACCTTGGCGCGCGTCCGCTCGGGAAAAATGGTCCTGACGCGGATGGGGGAGATCGTTAGCGAGCGGTGGCATGCGATTCCGGGGCACCACCCCGCAGTGCGGCTGGATGAATTCGTGGTGATGCCGAGTCACATTCATGGCATCGTGGTGCTTACGAGCTCTGGTCCACCAGCAGACGGCCGTGGGTTGGGCTACTCCGCCGGGTCCCTCGCGGCGATCATCGGGTCATATAAGGCATCGTGCACCAGGATCGTCAGGGCAGAGATTCACCCACGGATGCAGGTTTGGCAGAGGAACTATTACGAACGCATCCTGATGGATCGGGAGGCGATCGATGCGGTCCGCAGGTATATCGTGGCCAATCCGTCGCGGTGGATTGCCGAGCGTCATCGGGCATGATGACCATGGGCGCGATCCCACCATCGGTGGATGTCGGGAGGTGCGGGTGGAAGGTCGTGTGTAGGGGCGCGGCCTGCCGCGCCCGTCCCACCATCGGTGGATGTCGGGAGGTGCGGGTGGAAGGTCATGTGTAGGGGCGCGGCCTGCCGCGCCCGTCCCACCATCGGTGGATGTCGGGAGGTGCGGGTGGAAGGTCGTGTGTAGGGGCGCGGCCTGCCGCGCCCGTCCCACCATCATCGGGATGTCGGCATGTCAACGACGGCGTCACGCGTCACGTCGCGGGGATTGGTGCGGACGGGAGGACGGGCGCGGCAGGCCGCGCCCCTACATCCGCGCCCCCCAATGCGCCGCGATGATCCCGGATGGGGCCGGGGGGCGGGCGGCGGCGTCCGCGCGCATTATCATTCCCCGATGCGATTCCTCGCCCCCGCGCTCCTCCTGCTGGCTGCGGCGCCCCTGCCGGCGCAGGCGCCGGTCCGGGCCCTCTCCTTCAATATCCGCTATGGCACCGCCGCGGATGGCGATCACGCCTGGCCGAATCGGCGCGGGCATGTGGTCACCCTGATCCGCGACCATGCGCCGCACCTGATCGGCTTTCAGGAGGCGCTCCGCTTCCAACTCGACGAACTCGAGCAGCGGCTCCATCGCTATCAGGAGATCGGCGTCGGGCGCGACGACGGCAAGACCGCCGGCGAATACGCCGCCATCTGGGTCGACACGCTCCGCTTCCGCGTGGTGACCAGCGGCACCTTCTGGTTCTCCGACACGCCCACGGTGCCTGGCTCCAAACACTGGGGCAACGGGATCACCCGCATCAGCACCTGGGCGCGACTGGTCGATCGCGCCACCGGCGACACCCTCCGCGTCTACAACAATCACTGGGATCATCAATCGCAACCGTCGCGCGAGAAGAGCGCGGCGCTGCTGTTGCAGCGGATTGCCCAGGATGGTGCGCCCGGGGACGGCATCCTCGTGTTCGGCGACTTCAACGCCGACGAGACGAATCCGGCGGCGCAGGCGATGGTCGCCTCGACGCGCACGCCGCTCCGCGACACTTTCCGCGCCGCCCACCCCGACGCGCGTGTCGTCGGGACCTTCAACAGCTTTCGCGGCGACTCGACCGGCGGCAAGATCGACTTCATCCTGGCCGATCCCGCCTGGCGCGTCAGTGATGCGGGGATCGACCGTCGTCGCTTCGGGCCGCTCTGGCCCTCCGATCATTTCGCCGTCTGGGCCGTGCTGCACCGGCCGCGTACCCCCTGATTCGCCACTATTCCGGAGTGCTCCATGCGCTGTGCCCCGATCGCCCTGCTCCTCGTCGCCGCCTGTGCACCGAAGGCCGCCTCCGATGCGGCCAATCCCGATAGCGGCAAGCAGGCGATGATGGCGCCGCCGCCGGGCGCGTCCGCCGCCGTCTTCAACTGCACCGACAAGGCGAAGACGGAGATCTTCGCGCTCTTCGCCACCGATTCGAGTGGCACCGGTGTGGTGTCGCTGGCGATCGGCGACGAGCGGATCCGTCTCCGTCAGGTCACGTCGGCGTCGGGGGCCCGGTACGCTGACTCCACCGCGACCTTCTGGAACAAGGGGAACGAGGTGACGCTGGAGCGGGGCGGGACGACGCTGACCTGCACCACCGCGCCGACGGCCACCGAGCCGCCCGCCCCGCCGGCCGAGAAGCCGGCCGGCGGCGAGTAACCGCTACGGCCCGGTCTCCTGATCCGACCCGCCTCGGCGGGATCACTCGACCCGCCCGCGACCCGCACAAGGTCGCGGCGCGGGAACTGAGCGCGCGACACCCCCGACTGGCTCGGCTGGTGGAGTTGGCGCACCCCCTGGAGCGGATCGTCCCCGACGAACGGCCGCTGACCGACCTGGTGGTCCGGACCGTGGTCGCCCAGTTGGTCTCGGCGGCAGCGGCACGCACGATCATGGAACGACTGCTGGTGGCGTTCGGGACGGCCGAGGGGGTGGTGGAGTGGGCGATGGCGACGCCGCCCGACGATCCGCCGGTGCACGGGCTGTCGCGCGGGAAGCGGAAGACCCTCGCGGCATGGGGGCGATACGTGGCGGAGCGGGGCGACCCGCGGTCGGCCTGGCAGGGCCTCGACGCCAATGCCCTGATCGCGGAAATCACTACCATCAAGGGGTTGGGGCCGTGGAGCGCCCAGATGGTGGCGATCTTCGGCTTCGGGCATCCCGAGATCTGGCCCACCGGTGATGCCGGCGTGGCGCGGGCGGCGGGCGTGGTCTTCCGGCGGATGAAGCCGGCGACGATCCGCCGGCTGATTGCGGGGTACGAGTCCCACGTGGCGATCTGCTGCTGGGCGCTGATCGACCAGCGCCGTCTGCACGAATTCGGTTAGTTTTTCCCCCGGCCATATTCCCGGAGTCGTCCCGTGCGTCCCATGCCGTTGCCTGAACTCGTCTACATCTATGCCTTGGTCGGCTTCTTCCTCGTGACGTTCATCGTCGCGAACGTCCTTGCCCGCGCGGTCGGCTACAAGGAGTAGCCGCGCTCAGGGGCCGACGAGGATCGTGGTGCGCCAGATGCCGGTGCCCGCCTCGATCGCGTCGAGCGGGACCAACACCGGAATGGTCAGCGACGGGTTGGTCGCGTTGATCAACAGCATCGTCGCGCCCGGGCCATACCGCCAATAGCCGAAGCGGCGGTCCGGTTCCGCGGCCGAGACCGGACAGCCGCAGGGTCCCGCCGCATCCTTCAGCGTCATGTCCACATTGAACTTGTCCGTCGCCAGCGACCTGACGAACGGCGTGAAATACGTCGTGCCGTTGATCACGTTGTCGATCGTCAGGCTCACGATCCCATCGGGATTGGTCAGGGTCGCGAGTGTTTCCGACAGCGGCTCGCCGGCCGTGCCGGCCTTGGCGCGGATGATGACCCAGCGCACGCGGGCGCTCGCCACCTTTTCCAGCTGCAGCGCGGTCGACGAGTTCTCCTGCATCGTCACCACGAGCGAGTCGTTCACGAAGAGCCGCACCGACGCCATCAGCTGGTTGGTGACCTCGAGCTGATAGACGTTCTGCGGGATGCTGAGCACCGTGAAGCTGGCCGACCCGGTCTTGCCGCCGGTGGTGGCGCTGACCGTGGCGCTGCCCGGCGAGACGGCGAGCAGCTGGCCCGCGCTGGTGACGGTGATCACGTCGGTGTTGGTCGAGGTCCACACCACGGTCCGATCCGTGACCTCGACGTCGAATTCGTCAATCACGGTCGGTCGCAACAGGAAGGTGGTCCCCAGCGAGATCGTCGCGGTGTCGGGGCGGATGGCGACGCTCTTCACCTCGGACGGAATCACGGCGACGGTCGCGAAGCCGGTGATGCCATTCACGCTCGCGAAGATCGGCGTGTTGGCGTTGTAGCGGAGCCCGAGCACGAGGCCGTTGGGCGCGACGATGGCGACGGTCGGATCGGAGACCGACCATTCCGGGGTGATCGGCACGATGCGGCCGCCGAGGTCCCGCCCGGTGGCGCGGACACGCGTGGTGTCACTCGACTTGATGACGGGGCGGTCGATGCTGACGGTGATCGCCTGCAGCGCGCCGTAGACCTGCACCTCGACCGTGTCCGCCTTGCCACCCGCCGAGGCGACCACCATCGCGCTGCCGGGGATGACGCCGGTGACCGTGCCCGATCCGCTGACGGTGGCGATGGTCGGCGCCAGTGAGCGCCAGGTGATCGGCGTCGTGACGGCGGTGCCCCCGGTGCCGATCGCGATCGCGGTCAGCGAGTCGATCCCCCCCACCCCAACCGAGAGCGTCGACGGGGTGATGACGACCACCTCGACGCCCGTGTTGCCGGTCGGCGAGCTGCTGCACGCGGCCAGGAGCAGGGCGATCGCGCCGAGCGATCGGGCCCGGCGAGGGGCAGGGAGGGGCGTCTTCGGGGCGGAGGTGGTGCGTCGCATCAGGTGCCTCGGGCATCGGGCAGAAAGTGACTGGGGTGAAATCTATCGTGGCCTTGGCCTCCCATGGGGAGGACCGGTGGTCTCATCCTTCGGCCCGTCGAAGCCGTATATTCAGCAGACGAACTCTGGGGGGCTTCCCCCGACCGACCAACGCACCAGGAATGACGTGACCGACGCCCTGCTCAACGACCTCAAGGCCGCCCTTGGCGAGGCCTACCTGATCGAGCGCGAACTCACCGGCGGCGGGATGAGCCGGGTGTTCGTGGCGCGCGAGCAGGCGCTGGGGCGTGAGGTCGTGATCAAGGTCCTGCCGCCCGAGTTGGCGGCCGGCGTCAATCGCGAGCGGTTCCGGCGCGAGGTGCAGCTGGCCGCTCGGCTCTCCCATCCCTACATCGTGCCGCTGCTCCACGCCGGCGAGGCGGGCGAGCTGCTCTGGTTCACGATGCCCTTCATCAGCGGCGAGTCGCTCCGGCATCGGCTCGAGCAGCAGGGCCCGCTGCCGGTGCGCGATACCATCGTCATGCTGCACGACGTCGTCGAGGCGCTGGCGTACGCGCATGCCCGCGGCGTGGTCCATCGCGACATCAAGCCGGCCAACATCCTCTCCGACGGGCAGCATGCCGTGGTCACCGACTTCGGCGTGGCGAAGGCGCTCTTCGCCGCGTTGCCGACCGGGATCGCGGGGCACACCACGTCGGGGATGGCGATCGGGACGCCCGCGTACATGGCGCCCGAACAACTCGCCGCCGACCCGGCCGCCGATCATCGCGTCGACATCTACGCGGTCGGGCTGCTTGCCTATGAACTGCTGATCGGTGCGAGCCCCTTCTCCGCGCCTTCCCCCACGGCGACGATGACGGCGCAGCTCACGCGCACACCGGAGTCGCTGCACGCGCTGCGCGCCGAGGTGCCGGAAGCGCTCTCGGTGCTGATTGCGCACTGCCTCGCGAAGAATCCGAGCGAGCGGCCGGCCGATGCGCAGACGGTGCTCCGCGAACTCGATCGCATCGCCGGGATGATGGCCGCCGACGCGCATCGCGAGACCTCGGGCGAGCGCACAGCCGTCGTGGTGCCGAAGAGCCGGATTCCGCTTGGGGTCGCGGCCGTGGCGCTGCTGACGGTACTGAGCGCGGCGGTGTACTGGGCGCAGATCAAGAACACCCCGCCACCCGCGACGCCCGCGGCGCCGAACACCGTCGTGGTGGCAGGGGGGCGCGACTCGTTGGAGGGGGCACCGCTGACCGGCAAGCCGCTCACGCGCGCGGACTCGCTCAAGATCGCGCAGCAGATGATGAGCGAGCTGGAGATGATGCGGGGCACGACGCCTCGGCGTACCGTCGTCGAGACGACGATGGTCACGTTGCCGCTCGACGTGCAGATCGCCTCCGTCGACTCGATCGTGCGAGCCCGCCTCGGGGAGCTGAGCCGTATGCGGATATCGACGCCGCCCACCGCGCCCGGAGTCACCGAGGTGGTCGGCGGGAGCGGTGCGAGCGGAGTGACGGCGGCCCCGGCCACCAAGACGCGTCGCCTCGTCCTGGTGACCGCGCCGCGCGCGCCCACGACACCGGAGCTCGCGGCGCTCAATGCGCAGGTGACGCAGGAGCTGGCGCGGCGCGTACGCGGAGGGACCGGCTGGGAGATCGTGGTGCCGGAGCAGGGCACCGAGCGCAACGTCCGCAACGTCGCCTTCGATGGGGCCGACGGCATGGTGCTGGTGCAACTGGCACCGAGCGGCAGCGATTCGGTCGACCTGCGGATCACCGTGCGCAACCTGGCGCCGGGGTCGGCCTTCAACGTCAACTTCGTCTCGAGTCAGGACGTCTACAAGCCGACGACGATCGAACCGTTCCGCGAGACGATCTTCCGCGCGTCCCGGATGATCGAGGACTTCAAGCGTGTGCCGGTGGGTGGGACGTGGCAGATGGACTTCAATCGGACCGGCCGGGCGACGTTCGACACCACCGGCGGGCGTCGGCCGAGCGGACCCGGCGGTCCGCGCGAAGGGATGGCCATCCCTGACAGCAACTACCGCCCCAAGTACCGGCCTCCCCAGCCGTGAGCCATCGATCATCGATGATCGATCATCGATGATCGAAACCACCCTGTCCATCCCGCCGTACGTTCCTCATGTTTCAATCTGAAAACGCCCCCTCCCCCGAGTTTCTGGCGCTCCAGGCGCAGGTCGCCGGGCGCTATTCGCTCGATCGGGAGCTGGGGCGTGGCGGGATGGGGATCGTCTTCCTGGCGCGAGAGGTCGCCCTCGACCGGCTCGTCGCCATCAAGCTGCTCCCCCCGGCCCTGGCGGCGAACGCCTCCCTCCGGGAGCGCTTCCTCCGCGAGGCGCGCACCGCCGCCCAGCTCTCCCATCCGCACATCGTCCCGATCCATGCCGTCGAATCGCACGAGGCGCTGGTCTTCTTCGTGATGACCTACGTGCGCGGCGAGACGTTGGGCGAGCGACTCCGCGCGCGCGGCGCGCTGCCGATGGCGGTGGCGTTGCGGGTGATGCAGGAGGTCAGTTGGGCGATTGCGCACGCGCATGCCCGCGGCGTGATCCATCGCGACATCAAGCCGGACAACATTCTCCTCGAAGAGGGGAACGACCGCGCCGTCGTGACGGACTTCGGCATCGCCGCCGTCGGCGAGGGAGACACGCCGGTCGGCACCGCGGTCGGGACGATGCACTACATGAGTCCCGAGCAAGCGGTCGGTGCGCCACCGGATGCCCGCGCCGACGTCTATGCGCTCGGCGTCACGGCGTTCATGGCGCTCGCCGGTCGCCGGCCGTTCGAAGGGGCCGAGGGGCGGGCGTTGCTGGCACAGCAGGCAGGCAGTGACGCCCCGTCGATTCGTTCGCTGGTGCCCGCGCTCGCCGCCGCCCCGGCCTCGGTGATCGATCGCGCGCTCGCCCGCGATCCCGGCGCACGGTGGCCCACGGTGGAGGAGTTCGCGGCGGCGCTGCAGGGAGCGCGGGCGCTCGAGCCGCAGCTCCCCGTGCCGCTGCAACGCTTCGCGCGCGAGATGCTGGTCCAGGGCAATCAGTTCAGCGCCGTGCTCGGCGGGACGTTGAGCGCCGGCATCGCCGCCGCGCTGATCGACATGGTGGTCGAGCACAACTTTCTCGGCCTCGAGAGCTTCCTCTTTCTGATGGTCGCCGCGCTCGGTGCCGGGCTGACGGTGCTGATGCTGGGGATGCAGGTCGCCTCCATCCGCGGCATTGCCGGGTGGGGCTACTCGCGCGAGGCCGTGCTCCGCGCCGTGCGCCAGCTCGAGGCCGAGGACGAAGGGACGACCCGCGCACCGTCGGGACGCCTCGGCGGCCTCTGGGACCGGCCGGTCGCCGTGAACGGACTCGGCGTGATGGCCACCTTCCTCGGCATCGTCGGTACCGTGAAGGCCGAGAGCCTCTTCGGGATCGCCTTCATGCTGGTCGCGTTGGTCGCACCAGTGGTCACGGTGCGACGCCTGGTGCAGCTCCACGGCGTGAAGGGGTCGTGGTGGGGGCGGCTGCTCGGCAGCAAGGTCGGCAAGCGGCTCTGGTCGGTCGCCACGCTCGGCCTCGGCAAGGTCCGGCAGGCGCCAACCTCGGGCGAGCCGACCGCGATCGCGCTCGGCGGCGCGATCCACGGGCTCTACGCGGCGCTGCCGCCGGGCGAGCAGAAGCTGCTCGCCGAGGTTCCCGATCTGATTGACCGCCTGGCAGCGCGCGCGCTTGATCGCGCCGATCCGCACAGCGTCGACGCCGTCATGGGGCTCGAGACGCTGCGGCTCGACCTGATGAAGCTGCGCGCCGGGCAGATCGCCGCCGACGGGATGACGGCGGATTTCGAGAAGTTGCGGGAGGTGGGGTACAGGGTCGACGCGGCAAGCGAACTGCAGGATGATCGATGATCGATGGTCGATGATCGATGGTCGAGGCACGTCATCCATGATCGCCCTGGCCAATCGATGGACGCTCATCGATCATCGATCATCCGTTGTTACCAGCCCAGCACCAACGCAAACATCAACGGCGCCACGATGCTCGCGTCGCTCTCGATGATGAACTTCGGCGTGTCGGCGCGCAGCTTGCCCCAGGTGATCTTCTCGTTGGGGACGGCGCCGGAGTAGGAGCCGTAGCTGGTGGTGCTGTCGGAGATCTGGCAGAAGTAGCCCCAGACCGGGATGTCCTCGCGCTGCAGGTCCTGGTGCAGCATCGGGACGACGCAGATGGGGAAGTCACCGGCGATGCCGCCACCGATCTGGAAGAAGCCGATGCCGCCGGGGACGTGGCTGTTCGCCATGTACCACTCGGCGAGGCGCATCATGTACTCGATGCCGGTGCGCACGGTGTGGACGTTCTTGACGTCGCCCGAGATCACGTGGCCGGTGAACATGTTGCCGAGGGTGGAGTCTTCCCAGCCGGGGACGAAGATCGGCAGGTTCTTCTCGCACGCGGCGAGCATCCACGAATTCTTCGGATCGATCTGATAGTACTTCTCGAGCTTGCCACTCCGCAGCACCCGGTAGAAGAACTCATGCGGGAAGTAGCGCTCGCCGGCCTGGTCGGCGGCGACCCACTCCTCGAGCACCGCGGTCTCGAGCCGACGCATCGCCTCCATCTCGGGGATGCAGGTGTCGGTGACGCGGTTCATGTGCCGGGCGAGCAGGGCCTCTTCGTCGGCCGGGGTGAGGTCGCGGTAGTGCGGCACCCGCTCGTAGAAGTCGTGCGCGACGAGGTTGAAGATGTCCTCCTCGAGATTCGCGCCGGTGCAGGTGATCGCCTGCACCTTCCCCTGCCGGATCATCTCGGCGAGCGAGAGGCCGAGCTCCGCGGTGCTCATCGCCCCGGCCATCGTGATCATCATGATGCCGCCGCCGTCCAGGTGCGCCGTGTACGCGGTGGACGCATCGATCAGCGCGGCCGCGTTGAAGTGGCGATAGTGGTGGCGGAGGAAGGCGGAGACGGGTGCGGACACGGGCGGATCCTGGTGTAGGGACAGATCGGAGCAGGATGATCGATGATCGATCATCGATGATCGATCATCCCTGCCAATCTCAAAAATACCCCCATCTCCATCCCCCGTCACGTTACCTTCTCCCCATGCCGCTTCCTGCCATCCTTCCCTGCTGGGCCGTCACGGCGCCAGGCGCCGAGCTGCTCGCGGCGGCGGAACTGCGCGCGCTCGGTATCGAGCCGGGCGAGGGGGAGCCTGGCGGCGTGCCGTTCGAGGCCACGGCGGCCCAGTTGGCCGACGCGCTGCTCTGGCTCCGGACGGCGGTCCGGGTGACGGTGCGGCTCGCCAGCTTCACGGCCAAGTCGTTTGCCGAGCTGGAGCGGCACGGGAAGGGCGTCGACTGGGCCTCGGTGATTCCACCGGGCACGGCGGTCCACTTCCGGGTCACCTCGAAGAAATCGAAGCTCTACCATGAGGACGGCATCGCGGAGCGCCTGGAGCGGAGTCTCTTCGCGGCGGTGTCAGGACTGACCACGGTCCGTGCGCCGTCCACGGCCGAGGCGCTTGAGGACGACGTGACGAAGGTGCCGCCGGTGCTGCGGATCGTGGTGCGGGTGCATCGCGACGTGGTGACGCTCTCGGCCGATGCCGCGGGCGGGTTGCTCCATCGTCGCGGGTGGCGGCAGGCAGTCGCCAAGGCTCCGATGCGCGAGACGCTGGCGGCCACGCTGCTGCTTGCCTCCGGATGGACGCCGACCGAGCCGCTGCTCGATCCGATGTGCGGCTCGGGAACGATCATCATCGAGGCGGCGTTGATGGCACGGCGGATGGCGCCTGGGCGCGCCCGCCGATTTGCGGCGGAGGCCTGGCCGGGGATCGCCGAGGCGACGTGGCCGGCGGCGCGGGCGCGCGCTGCGGCGCAGGAGCTGCCACGCGTGACGGTCCCCCTCGTCGGCACCGACCGTGATGCCGGGGCGATCACTGCCTCGATGGAGAACGCCGAGCGGGCGGGTGTCGCGGGCGACGTCGAGTTCGTGCGCGGCACGCTGTCGCGCTTGCCGCACGACGATGGCACCGGATGGATCGTCACCAATCCACCGTACGGGACGCGCATCGGCGAGCGCACGGCGCTCCGCGATCTCTACGCCTCGCTCGGCCATCTGGTCACCCAGCGGCGGCCGCAGTGGCATCTGGCGATGATCAGCGCCGACCGGATGCTCGAGGGACAACTCGGCTTTCCGCTTCGGGAAGTGCTGCGGACGACGAACGGCGGGCTGCCGGTGCATGTGATGACGACGTCTTCAACCGCGCATGTCAATGCGCGGCGGCCGCCAGGCCGTGATGGTGGATGATCGATGATCGATGGTCGAATGCTGGACGACTACTCACCACCCCTCGCCGCGCATTGACATGCGCGGCTGAAGAGACCTATGACTTCCGACCTTACCCTTGCCCAACGCCTCGAACGCACCGAGGCCCGCTCTAACGCCGCCTTCGTCGAGGCGCGTGCGCGATTGATGCCCGAGGTTGGTGCGGCCTGGCAGGACTTCGAAGGTACCTACGCGATGTTCGACGGGGTCGGATCGCCTCTCACGCAGAGCTTCGGGTTGGGCGTCTTCGGCGAGGTGACCGACGCGCATCTCGCGGCGCTGGAGCAGTTCTTCGATGCGCGGGGTGCCGCGTCGCAGCACGAGATGTCAGTACTGGCGGGGAACGCGGCCCTGGCACCACTTGCCGCGCGCGGCTATCGACCGATCGAACTCTCGACGGTGCTGTGCCAGCCCGTGGTCGACGCGCCGCCTGCGGCACTGCCGCCCTCACTGCGAGTTCGCGCCATCGCTGCGGATGAGGTCGATCGGTGGGCTGCCACCTCGGCGGCGGGGTGGGGGGAGACGCCGGAGCTGGCGGCGTTCATGTTGGCATTCGGCCGTGTCGCCGCGACGGCCGCGGGGTGCGTGGCCTTCCTGGCCGAGTGGGATGGCGAGCCGATCGCGGCCGCCGCGATGAATCTCCATCACGGAACGGCGCTGCTCGCGGGTGCCGCGACCATTCCCGCGTGGCGAGGGCGCGGGGCGCAGGCTGCGTTGTTGGGGGCGAGGTTGCACCATGCGGCGCGTGCCGGCTGCGACCTCGCGATGATGGCGGCGGAACCGGGGAGCACCTCCCAGCGGAACGCCGAGCGGCAGGGATTTCGGGTGGCGTACAACAGGATCAAGTGGGGGAAGGAGTAGCAAGGGCGAACGGCGAACTGCGAACGGCGGTAAGGGGTGAGGGGGTATTGTCATCCTGAGCGAAGCACCCCGCAGGGGTGCGCAGTCGAAGGACCTCTTTCCCGGCGCACGGAGAGAGGTCCTTCGACTGCGTCCGCTTTGCGGACTTCGCTCAGGATGACAACCGTCCGGGCGGCTACGGCTCCTGCGGCGTCTCCGTTCCCAGTTCGCCGTTCGCTGTTCGCGGCTTCACCACCACCAACACCACGGCCGGCACCAACAGCATGGTCGCGAGGACGATGCGCGGCGTGATGTGCTCATCCGCCACGAGGGCGCCGAGCGCGAGGGCCACGATCGGATTGACGTAGGTGTAGGACGACACCGCCGTGGCGTCGACGTGTTCCATGAGCCACTGGAAGACGGTGTAGGCGAGCATCGAGCCGAAGACGGTCAGGTAGCCCCAGGCGGCGAGGCTCTGCCACGACACGGCGTTGGCGTCGAAGTGATTCGCCTCGCCGAGCAGCACGCCCGCCACGATCGCGATCCATCCTCCCGCAAACATCTGCGCGCCGCTGCCCATCAACAGATTGCGCGTCTGTGGCCAGTCGCGTCCGTACGTCGCGCCGATGGCCCAGGCGATCATCGCGAGCGCGATCATCCCGAGGCGGAGCGGGTCGGGGATCGCGGCGAAGGTCTCGCTGCCGAGCAGCACGAGCCCGACGGTGCCGAGGGCGAGGCCGATCAGGCGACGGGTGCCGAGCGGCGTCCCGGTGCGCTGCCAGGTGAGGAGCGAGATCAGCAGTGGCGAGCCGGCGGCGAAGAGCGCGACGACGCCCGAGGGAACGCGCTGTTCCACCCAGACGATCAGCGCATTGCTGAGCGTGACGAGGCAGAGGCCGACGCCAGCGGCGCCGAGCCACTCGCGGCCCTTCGGAAACACGGTGCCGCGATGGCGCGCAATGGCCAGAATGACCGCGCCGGCGACGACGAATCGTGCACCGGCGAGGAGGAAGGGCGGCAGCGTCTCGACGGCGATGCGGATGCCGAGGTAGGTGGAACCCCAGACGAGATAGAGCGTGACGAAGGCGGCGAGGACGCGGCCCGGCGTGGCGGCGACGTCGGTCCGCGTCACGCTACGGTCGGGTCCCCGTGGGTGGCGACATGACGCGGCGCGCCAGGCACGGCTCGTCGCTGTAGACCGTCGGCATCAGCCAGCGGGTGCCGTCCCAGCGAATCGTGCCGGCGGAGGTGACGACTTCGTCGATGCCATCGCGGTCACTGTCGACGGTGCCATAGATGTCGACATTGCCCGACATCTTCGCCACCGGAAAGCCCCAACCATCCACCAGCCAGGTGCCGGTGGTGTTGGCGGTGCCGTCGTTGTAGTCGTCGCGCAGCCAGTAGGTGAAGACCGCGAGATTGCGACCGCCGGGGCCGCGCACGCCAATCAGGGTGCGGGTGCCGTGCCCCGAGTCGAGCGAGTCGGTGTGGAAGCTGTACCAGAGGAAGGCAGCGGCGCGTTCAGTCTTCGGCTTGGTCGCCGCGAGGTAGCGTTGCCATGCGGAATCGGCGGTCGCGAGGAACGAGTACTTGGCGCCGCTTCGGGCCAGTGGTGGCGGATCGCGGCGCACGGGGGTGCCGAACACCCCCGGGAGCACCACGGCGAAGGCCGAGGTCGGTGGCGCATCGAGGTCGTAGAGCCATCCCGGATGCGCCACTTCGTCACAGGCTGCGCGCCACGAGAGCGGCGGATCGAAGCGACGGCGGGCGGTCACCTTGGCACTGCGCACGCGACCGAGCGTGGCGCCGTTGTCGAAGTAGTAGAGCGTGACGGAGTCGCCCACATTGGCCATCGGCATGATGCCGAGCGAATCGAATTGCGAGGCGACCGGCCGCCGGGCGTTGGCGCGGGACCGTTGGAAGACCTGCGCGCCCTGCGCCCGCTGCGCCGGATGCGGCGCCGGACGCGGATCGGGGAGGAGGCGGACGGTCGGCGAGGCGACGCGTGGGCGTCCGCTGATCTGGGCGTGGAGCGGTGTCGACGTGTCGAGCAGTAGCGCGAGCCCGAGCAGGATCGTGGCAGATCGTGTCATCGCCCTCTTCCGTTGGTCTGGCGAGGGCTCCAGGCGCGGGTGAGCTTCCACGTCAGGCCGCTGCGCGTAAAGGTCAGGACACCACCATCGTCGGCAGTCTTCCCTGCCGGATAAAGGACGACATCGACCTGTGACGGCGCACGGTAGCGGTAGGAGGTGACGGCGGTGCCGGTGAGGGAGTCGGCGGCGTCCGGACCTGGGAGGCGCGTCCCGAACTGGGTCACGATCTGCGACAGCCCCTCCGGCGTCACTGCCGCGTCGACCAGGCCGCCGAGCATGGCGGTCGCCACGGTGGCACCGAGGCCGGACCGTGCGCGGGCCTCGATCCCCTTCCGCAGATCCTCCCGCAGGTTCATCCGGAGCAGCGGGAAGTCGACGGTGGCCTCGAGTTCGGCCTCGTTGCCGAAGGCGACGGCCTGCAGGAAGCGGTCGTAGGCTCGGCGCGGGGCGAGATAGTACCAGACGCCGGTCAGGACGAGGACGATCAGGAGGGTCCAGCGGAGGAAGCGGGCCATGGTGGAATCTAGGGGGAGCCGGCGAACCGCGAACGGCGAACGGCGAGCGGCGGTTGCGTTGTCGAGGATGTTTAACAGCGTTAGGCTGACGGTATGCCCTCCAAGACCCGTCGCACCCGCGAACGCGAAGCCACCCACGATCGCATCCTCGATGTGGCACGGGAGTTGTTCGTGGAGCGCGGCGTTGAGGCGACCACGATGCGGGCGATCGCCGAGCGACTGGAGTGCACCGCACCGGCGATCTACCACCACTTCGCCGACAAGCAGTCGCTGCTGCGCGAGTTGGTGACCCAAGACATCGGCGCGCTCGGCGCGAGCTTCCTGCGGTTGGCGGCGGTCGCCGACCCGGTCGAGCGGCTGATCAAGTTGGGGATGGCCTACGTCCGCTTCGGCCTCGAGCATCCGCAACACTATCGGCTGCTCTTCATGACGCCGGGGGCGAAGCGCGACCACCCGGACGACCACGTCCAGCAGGTCGAGCGGAATCCCGAGAGCGACGCCTACGGCATCGTCCGCGCGACGGTGGCCGAGGCGATCCAGGCGGGTCGATTTCGCGGCGACTATGGCGATCCGGAACGCGTCTCCCAGATCTGCTGGGCTGCCACGCATGGCCTGATCTCGCTGCACATGGTCTTCGCGGAGGATGCCTGGATCGAGTGGCGCGACGTGGAGACGAGTGCGGAGCGGATGCTCGCCGCGCTCGTAGACGGGATGATGGATGATCGATGATGATCGATCATCCTGCGTGTTCTACGGCGTCGTCCCCCCCTCCGGCACCAGCATGAACCGCGCGACATTCTTCGGATCGAGGTAGCGCGCGGCGGCGGCCTTCACCATCGCCGGGGTGAGCGCGGTCAGGCGGGCATCCCAGGCGAGGATCTCCGCGAGCGGGCGTCCTTCCTGCTGGGCCTGACGCAGCTGCCCGAGCCACCAGCCGTTGGTCTTGACGGCGACTTCGGTGCCGCGACGATACTGCGCCACGAACTTCTGCAGCTCCTCGGCGGTCGGTCCATTCGTCCGGAGCGCGGCGATGATCCCTTGCGCGGCGGCCCAGAGGGTGTCGACCTGTTCCGGCGTCGACGTGAACTGGATCATCGCGTTGTATTCCCCGTGCGGCTGGCGGCTCACCTCGGTCATCGCGTTGACGCTGTAGGTGGCGCCCATCGCCTCGCGCAGTGCCTCGAGCAGCCGGGTCTGCAGGATTTCGCCGACCGCCTCGGCGGCCATCTCCGTCATGGCGTCGGGCGGCTCGGTCGCGCCGGAGAAGATCGCGAACTGCTGGGCGACCGGCTCCTTCCCCTTGCGAATCGTCTTGGTGATCACGCCCGCGGGCGGCCGCGGGGCCACGTCCTTCCAGCTCTCCTTCCGCCCGGTGACGGGCAGCGCACCGAGCCACTGCTCCACCCGAGGGCGGAGCGAGTCGAGTTGCACGTTGCCGACGATCAGGAAGGTGTAGTCACCGAAGTCCGCGAAGCGCTCCTTGTAGATCGCCAGCGCACGATTGGCGTTGAACATCTCCAGCGTGGCGGCGGTGACCGACGGCTGGCGCGGGGAATTCTGCGTCATCACCGCCGAGAGGGTGTCGAGCAGCGCCATCGTCGGGATGCGATCGCGGCCGGCGAGTTGACTCTTCAGCTGGTTGACGAAGGCGGCCACCGCGTTGGAGTCGTAGCGCGGTGCGGTCGCGTTGAGCCAGAGCAACTCGAAGAAGGTATCGAGGTCCTTCGGTGTGGTCGCGCCGCCGATGCCTTCCGTGAGGTCGGCGATGTTGGCCGAGACGCGCGCGACCTTGCCCGCGAGCCGCCGACGGAGCGAGGCCGCGTCGAAATCGCCGACCCCGCTCTGCTGCACGATGATGGTGGCGAACTGCGAGTTGAGGACGTCGGCGTCGCTCACCAGCGAGGCGCCGCCGGGCGACCAGCCGGAGACGACGATCTCGTCGGCCTTGAAGGTGGTCGGCTTGACGAGCACGCGGATGCCGTTGCTGAGCGTCCACTCGGTGAAGCCGAGCTCGCTGTTCTGCTTCTCGCCGACGATGCGGCCTGCCTTGGGGATCATCGGGACGAGCGGGCCGGCGACGGTGGTCTCGGTCCATGCGTCGGTGGTCATCGTGTCGGTCCGCGCGACGATCGCGAGCAGCGCCTCCTGTGTCGGCACCGTCATCCCGGCCTTTTCCGGAATGCGCGCGGCGAGGAAGCGATCGCTCCCTGCGGCCTGCTCGCGAAGGGCGGCATCGATTTCGGCCTTGGTGATCGTCGGCAGGAGTTGCTGCGCGAGCGCAAAGCGCGTCTTCGCCGATGGCGTCGTGTTGCCGCTGGTGATGGCATCGATGTAGAGGTCGACGAAGGCGTTGCTGAACGCCTTCTCCTGCTCGTTCGCGGCCACTTCCCGCCCGCGCAGCAGCGATGCCTTGGCGCGCTCGAGCTCGGCGGGGAGGACGCCGTGTTGCGCCAGTCGGCGCGCCTCGCGCAGCACCTCCTCGAACGCCTGCGTCAGCTTGCCTTCCTTGGGGCCGACCGAGACCGAGAAGAGCTCGACGTCGCGAATGAGCCGCGTCGGGCCGATGCCGGCGCCGACGAAGCCGGCGTTCGGATTGCGCGCGAGGTCGGCGAGCCGCTGGCCGGCAATGGTCGAGACGATGGCATTGATCAGTACGCGACGCTCATCCGCTTCGCGACGATACGGCCCGTGGGACGGGCGCCGCACCAGCAACTGGATTGACTCGCTGCCGAGTTCGGGGTCGGTCACGATCGAGACGCGGGTTCCCGGCTGCTCCGGAATCGGCGCCTCGACGCGCGGCCGTGGCCGTGGCGGATTGGTCAACTTGCTGAAGCGATTGCGGATCAGCGCTTCGAGTCGATCGGCCGGCACGTCGCCAACGGCGATCACGGCCATCAGGTCGGGGCGATACCAGTCGCGATAGTAGCGCTTGAGCGGGGCCGGCACCGCATGCGCGATCGTCGCGGTGTCGCCGATCGGCAACCGCTCGGCGTAGCGCGACCCGCGGAAGAGGAGCGGGAATTCCTTGTCCTGGATGCGCTTGCCGGCGCTGAGCCCGCTGCGCCATTCGCCGAGCACCACGCCGCGCTCATTCACGACCTCGGCCGAATCGAACGAGATCCCACTCGCCCAATCCTGGAGGATGTCAAAGGCGCGCTCGAGCAGCTCCGGCTTGTCGGTCGGGACGGGGAGGATGTAGACCGTCTCGTCAAACGAGGTGTAGGCGTTGAGGTCGGCGCCGAAGCGGACCCCGATCGACTCGAGGTACGAGACCAGGTCGTTCTTCTTGAAGCGCGTGGTGCCGTTGAAGGCCATGTGCTCGATGAAGTGCGCGAGCCCGCGCTGGTCCTGGTCCTCCTGGATCGATCCGGCCCGCACCACCAGCCGCAGCTCGAGTCGATCGGCGGGGAGGGGGTGCTGCCGGATGATGAAGCGGAAGCCGTTGGCGAGCGTCCCGGTCCGGACCGCGGCATCGGCCGGGATCAGGGCGTCCGGGGTCTGGCCGGCGAGCGGGGTGGCGACCAGGAGGAGCAAGGCGAGCGAGAGGAAACGCATCGACGGTCCAGAGGAGAGAGTTACCGGAAGATACCGCGCGTCAGACGGTGACGGCCGCCACGCGCGGGTCGCCGTAGCGGGCCGCGGCCACCCGAAGGCGGAGGTTCGGGAGGATGGCCGCCTCCCGGGCGGCATGGGTGTGTCCGGCGAGGACCGTGATCTGGTGGTCTGGATGGGCCATCGCAAAGCGTCGGAGGACCGCCCCGGTGGCTCCAGACACCAGCAGCGGGTGCCACTCGGCGCGGGAGAGCCGGCCGCTCGCGGGGAGCCCCTCGACGAAGGGCGGCACGTGGGTCGCGACCACGATCCGGTGATAGTCGGGCGCGGCGCGTTCCAGCAGCGTGGCGAGTCGCGTGGCATCGGCGTCGGCCAGGGCGCGTTTGACCGCCAACTTCGAGATCCGGTCCGGCTGGGCGGCGACCTCTGCGATCAGTCGGTCATCATTGAGGACCAGGGGCGTCGTGAGCGCATTGCCGGCGCGGCCATCCGCCCAGCCGTCGACCCCGACGAGCGCGGTGTCCGCATCGAGGGGTACCACGCCGGCTGGTGGCAACCATTGAATCGATGGATGGGTCTCATGGAGGGCGATCACCGCGTCGCGCACCGAGCCGATGCCGCCGTGGTAATGGTCGTGGTTGCCGAGGACGAGATAGAGTGGCGCCGCCGCGGCGTCGGCGAGGTCGATCAGGTCCTGGACGAGGCGGGGGGCGGTCGAGAGGTCACCGGTCAGGATGACGGGAAGGGCCGGCCCCCGACGCAATGCCAGGAAGAACGACTCGACCACCCCGGGTGCGGCGTGGTCGAGATGGAGGTCGGTGGCCCAGCGGATCCCGGTCATCACGGTCCTTACCCTTGGCCGGTGGAGCGCGTCAAGTCTGGTGCGAACTGCCGGAATGTATAGATTGGATGCACTGCCGTACCGATGCAATCTAGAACGTCTCATCGTTGGAACGCAGGACCAAGTACCCCTACCCACTCTGTTGGAGGCTTCCAGTATGCGGATCAAGTCCATGTTTGCAGGTGCAGTGCTTGCGCTCGGCGTCGCCGCCTTTGCGCCGTCGACCGCACAGGCGCAGGTCGGTTTCGTCGTGCAGGGCAGCTATGGCTTCGATGTCGAGGCGCTGGGCGTCGGCGGCGGCGTGAACCTCGGGCTGGGCTCGCTGACCGAGAAGCAGGGGATCCGCCTCGAGGCGACGTTCGACTACTTCCTCGCTGATGACCCCCTCACGTTCTGGGAGATCAACGGGAACCTGCTCAAGGACATCCCGTCGGTGAAGAACCTGTACGTCGGCGCCGGCATCAACTACGCCAACTCGTCGTTCGACTCCGCCTTCTGCGGCACCCTTGTTGACTGCAGCAGCAGCGACATCGGCATCAACGTCCTCGGCGGCTACAAGCTGGGCAGCGGCAAGGCGGCTCCGTTCGTGCAGGCCCGCTTCGCCATCGGTGGCGCCGAGCAGCTCTACGTGACCGGCGGCTTCCGCTTCTAGTCACGACCTCGATGCCGTGACCCTCTGGGGTCGGGCGTCGGACCACGCGGGGACCTCCTCAACGGGGGGTCCCCGCGTCGCGTATTGGGGGGGATTGGCGCGGAGCGAGCGAACGGGGCGCAGCATGCTGCGCCCATACACACTGAGCGTCGGAGCGGTGCATGGGGATCTCGAAGGCGGTGAGGTGGGTGGTGGTGTTCGGGGCGGTGCTGGCGCCGCTCGGGGCGGGGGCGCAGGCGCCGCGGCTGTCGATCATCACGCAGGCGAGCTATGCCGCGGACATGGAGGCGTTCGGCGTGGGTGCCGGGCTCGGCTTCCCGATCCAGGAGTCGAAGGTGGGCGACGGCATCCGCGGGCAGGCGACCTTCGACTGGTTCTTCCTCGAGAAGGTGGTCTCCGGCCCGCTGGCAACGCGGCCGACCTACTGGGAGTTCAACGTCAACGGCACCTACGAGCTGCCCAAGACGCACGGGATCTATGTCGGGACCGGGTTGAACTACACCAACTACACGGTCGATGGCGCCCTCTACACCAACGCCGGCGGGACGGAGCTCGGGTTGAATGCGATCGCGGGCCTGAAGCTGGGGCGTGGCCGCGGGGCACCGTTCGCCCAGGCCCGCTACGAATTGGGCGGCGGAAAGCAGCTGGTCCTCACCGGCGGCATCGAGTTCTAGGCGAGGCGGGGCCGGGTGATTCCCGGCCCCGTTAGTTTTCAGCACTTCCTTCCTCTCCGGAGCCCCATCCGATGCTTGCCCATGTCGAAGACGCCTACGAGGCCCTCTACACCGGCCGCTCCTACCAGCATGAGATCGGGCTGGTGGACCGTCTGCTCGACGTGCGGCTGCCGCCGCCGCCCGAAGACGAAGAGCCGGAGCCGCGTCGGGTGCTCGAGATCGGCTGCGGGCCCGGCCTGCGCCTCGCGGTGCTGAACCAGTGGCACGGGAAGTACCGCCCGGAAGGACTGGACCGTGACCCCGAAATGCTCCGCCTCGCCGCCCGCCGCCTCGGCGACGTCCCGCTCCACCTCGGCGACATGCGGGACTTTGCCGTCGACGGCAAGTTCGCGGCGGTCCTCTGCCTCTTCGGGATGATCGGCTACATGCGCGACGTGGCCGACATGACGAAGGCCGTCACCCGGATGCGCAGCCACCTCGCCCCGAATGGGGTGTTGCTGCTGGAGCCCTGGCTCTCGCCGGCCCAGGTGACCGATGGCCACGTGAAGGCGGACCGTGCCCAGCGCCCGGGGCTCTTCGTGCAGCGGATGAACTACACCCGCATCGTCGGCAATCGCTCCCTGCTCGACATCCACTACCTGATCGGCACCGACTCCGGCGTCCGTCACGTGCAGGAGCTCCGCACGCTGACGCTGTTCACCGATGCGGAGTACCGGATCGCGCTGAAGGCCGCCGGCTTCGGCGACGTGGTGCT
Source organism: Gemmatimonadota bacterium (assembly GCA_016704275.1). Lineage (NCBI taxonomy): Bacteria > Pseudomonadati > Gemmatimonadota > Gemmatimonadota bacterium. The sequence continues at coordinate 135,801 of JADJAK010000008.1, read as the reverse complement.
CGAGGCGTACGGGCCGCAGGGGCGCGGCCTGTATATCGCGCAGGTCTGATCGATGATCGATGATCGATCATCGATGATCGATGGTCGATCTGTGTTGCCAATTGAGGCCACTCTTCCCGCGCTTCGGGCTGCACTCGCCGAGGCGCGGCGCGCGGTGCTGGTCGCGCCCCCGGGCGCCGGCAAGACGACGCGCGTCCCGCTGGCGCTGCTCGACGCGCCGTGGCTTGGGGCTCGGCGCATTGTCATGCTGGAGCCTCGTCGGCTCGCCACCCGCGCCGCGGCGACCTACATGGCGAGCATCCTGGGCGAGCGGGTCGGGCAACGGGTCGGATACCGGATGCGGCAAGACACCAAGGTCAGCAGCGCCACGCGCATCGAGGTGGTGACCGAGGGGATTCTCACCCGCATGCTGCAGGACGATCCCGCGCTCGACGGGATCGGCGCCGTCCTGTTCGACGAGTATCACGAGCGCTCGCTGGTGGCCGACACCGGATTGGCGCTCACGCTGGCCGCCGCCGAGCTCTTCCGCGACGACCTGCGCCTGTTGGTGATGTCGGCCACGCTGGATGGCGCGGCGGTTGCGGCGTTGCTGGGCGACGCGCCGTTGATCGAGAGCGAGGGGCGTTCCTTCCCGGTCGAGACGCGGCACGCCCCGGCGCGGAGTGGTGTGCGCCTCGAGGCGCACGTCGCGCAGGTGGTGCGTGAGGTGCTGGCCACCGAGACGGGCTCGGTGCTGGTCTTCCTCCCTGGTGCCGGCGAGATCCGCCGAGTCGAGTCGCTGCTGCGGGAAGGGGCGTTGCCGAGCGACGTCAGTGTGCAGCCGCTCTACGGGATGATGGAGGGGAGCGCGCAGGATGCGGCGATCGCCCCGGCGCCGGCGGGACGGCGGAAGGTGGTGCTCGCCACCTCGATTGCTGAGACGTCGCTCACGATCGATGGCATTCGGGTGGTGGTCGATGGCGGGATGATGCGGATTCCGCGCTTCTCGCCGCGCACCGGGATGACCCACCTCGAGACGGTGCGGGTGTCGCGTGCCTCGGCCGATCAGCGGCGCGGCCGCGCCGGGCGGTTGATGCCGGGCATCTGTGTGCGCTGCTGGAGCGCCGGGGAAGAGGCAGGGCTGGTGCCGCAGACGCGCGCGGAGATCCTCGACAGCGACCTGGCGCCGCTGGCGCTCGACCTGGCGGCGGCAGGCTTCGCCGACCCGACCGCGTTGCGCTGGCTCGACGCGCCGCCCGCCGCGGCGTTCGCGCAGGGGCGCGATCTGCTCACGCTGCTCGGTGCCCTGGATGGTGCGGGAGGCTTGACCGCACACGGCCAGGCGATGGCCGGACTCGGCACGCACCCGCGATTGGCACATCTGCTGTTGCGCGCCCGCGAGGGTGGGGCAGCAACGTTGGCGCGCGCGGCGGCGCTGGTGGCGTTGCTCGACGAGAAGGATCCGCTGCGCGGCACGATGGGCCCACCACCAGCGGACCTGGCGCTGCGACTCGACCTGCTCGATCGGCGCAGCAGTGAGGGGGCCGGCACACTTGGGGCGACGGTCGATCGCGGAGCGCTCGAGCGGGTGCGCACCACGGCGACGGCGTGGCGGCAACGGGTGGGGAGCGCGCGAGGTGACAGCGCGCTCTGGTCCGATGGCGTGTTGCTGGCATTGGCATATCCGGAACGTGTGGCGCGCCAGCGCGGTGGGCCAGGGCGATTCCTGCTGCGCAACGGGCGCGGCGCCACGCTCCCGGTGACCGACCCACTGGCGCATGAGGCATGGCTGGCGGTCGCAGTGATCGAGGATGTCGGGCGCGAGGGGCAAATCCGCCTCGCGGCGGCGCTCGACCTCGATGAGTTGTTGCTGCACGCCAGTGAGCAGGTCGAGGTGGTCGACGAAGTCACCTGGGATGATGCGTCTGACGCCGTCGTCGCACGGCGCCAGCATCGGCTCGGCGCGCTGGTGCTCCGCGAGCAGCCGCTGCGCGAGGTCGATGCGGAGGCGGTGCGCGGGGCGCTGCTGGCGGCGATTGCCGGTCGCGGGATCGGCGCGCTGCCGTGGTCGGCGGGTGCGGTGCAGCTGCGCGATCGGCTGCAATTCCTGCATGCGCTCGATGCGCGGTGGCCGGACGTTGGCGACGCCGCGCTCCTCGCGACGCTCGGCGCCTGGTTGGGCCCGACGCTCACCGGCATCCGAAAGCTCGAGGCCATCAGCCGTGTCGATCTGAGTGGGGCACTCCTTGATCAGCTCGACTGGGAGCAGCGGCGGCGGCTCGACGAACTCGCGCCGGAGCACGTCGAGGTGCCGACCGGATCACGGATTCGCGTGGACTACAGCGATCCGTCGGCGCCGGTGCTCGCCGTGCGATTGCAGGAAGTGTTCGGATGGCGGGAGACGCCGCGGATCGGTGGCGGGGCGGTGCCGCTCACGATGCACCTGCTCTCGCCGGCGCATCGGCCGATGCAGGTGACCCGGGATCTGGCCAGCTTCTGGGCGACGGGATACTTCGACGTGCGGAAGGACCTGCGCGGGCGGTACCCGAAGCATCACTGGCCCGACGATCCGCTGACGGCGCCACCGGTCCGGGGTGCCAAGCGGCGAAAGTGAGGTTTATCCCTCGAGGGCTTCCATCAACTCGTCCAGCGTGAATGGTTTGGCCAGGAAGGGCACATCGCGGTTGCTGAAGGTGTGACGCAGGCGATCGTCGTCCGTGAATCCCGACATCAGGACGACGCGCTGGGCCGGGTAGCGCTTCTCGATCTCTTCCAGCAATTCGAAGCCGGTGCGACCCGGCATCGCATGGTCGGTGAGCACCACGTCGAAGGGCGTGGTGCTTGCCGCGAGCGTGGCGAGGGCTTCGTCGGCGCTCTCGACACTGGTCACCGTGATGCCACGGTGCTCCAACAGGCGCTGCGTGCTGCGACGGACGACCTCATCATCGTCGACCAGCAGGAGGCGGCGCACGGCGCGGCCCGCCTGTTTCGGCAGATGCCGAGCGTCGACGGACGCCGAGTCGTCCACTTCGGTGAGGATCGGGAGTATGAGCCGCACCGTGGTGCCCTCTCCCGGCAGTGACTCGACCTGCACGCTCCCCTGCAAGCGCCGCACGAATCCGTAGACGGTCGGCATGCCGAGGCCGGTGCCCTTGCCCTGGGGTTTGGTGGTGAAGAATGGTTCGAAGATTCGCTCGCGAACCTCGTCGGTCATCCCGACGCCGGTGTCGCGCACCGTGATGATCACGAACCGGGTGGCGACGCGTGGGGCCGGGGCGTCGAGGCCGGGCGCCTCGTCGACCACCTGCGTGGAGATCAGCACCGTCCCGCCATCAGGCATCGCATCGCGGGCGTTCGCCACCAGGTTGAGCAGCGCGAGCTCGAGGTTGGCGGGGTCGAGACGCAACAGCTGGTCCGGTGCCGCCAGTTCGACGCGCAGGGCCTGGGCCGGTCCGAGCATCCGGTGCAGCAACGGCGCCACCTGCGATACGACCGCATCCACCACCACCATGGCGCTCTGTTCCACATCCTGGCGGGAGAAGGCCAACAACTGCCGCGTGAGCGCCTTGGCCCGGTCAGCGGCCAACGCGATGTTCTGCAAATCCTGTTCGTGGGGATCGCCCGCCGACGTGGTGTCCAGCAGCAATTCCGTGGTGGAGCCGATGGCGGTGAGCAGGTTGTTGAAGTCGTGGGCGATGCCGCCGGCGAGCTTGCCGACGGCATCCATCTTTTGTCCGTGACGGATCTGCTCCTCCAGCGCCTTCTGGTGCGTCACGTCGGTATGCGTGCCGACCATGCGCACGGCCCGGCCCTCGGCGTCGCGCGAGAAGGCGCGGCCCCGGGCCCGGATCCAGACCCAATGGCCCTCGGCGTGGCGCATGCGAAACGTCTTGTCGAAGTCCTCGCCGGGGGCCTCCAGGTGGCGCTCGACGGCGGGCCACAGGGCGGTCAAGTCCTCGGGGTGCACCAGCTGCGTGAAGACCGAGATGTCACCGAAGCGGCCCTCCGCCGGATACCCGAGCATGCCGAACCACTGCGGGCCGAAGTAGATCTTCCCGGTGACGCAGTCCCAGTCCCAGACGCCATCCCGTGTCGCTTCGAGCACAAGGCCGAGGCGCTCCTCCGCCTCGGCCCGCGCCGATTCGGACAGCTTGCGCTCGGTGATGTCTTCCGCCTGCACAATCATCTGCGGCGGGCGCTCGGACTGGCCGCGGACACCGGCGACGGTCATCTGCGTCCAGACCAGCGTGCCATCGCGTCGCAGGCAGCGTCGCTCGGCCCGACTGCTGGCGAGTTGCCCTGCGGCGATCTCCCGGAGAACCACCGAAGCTTCCGGGATCTCGTCCGGGTGGAGGATCTGATGCCACTGCGTCCTGACCGCGTCCTCGAGGGTATAGCCGAACATGTTCGCCAGCGCGGCATTCACGCGCAGGGTCGTGCCCTCGTTGGAGACGAGGGCCATGCCGATGGCAGAGTCGTCGAACGCGGAGCGGAATTGTTCCTCGCTCTCGCGCAGGCGCGCTTCCGTCTCGACCAGCAGCGTGATGTCGCGCGTGATCGCATAGATGATGCCTGGGTCGTTGGCGTTGGCCCGCACCAACTCGCCGCGGGTACGCATCCAGCGGATCTCCCCCGAGGGCGTGATGATCCGATAGGACACCTCGAACGGGACGGTCTCGCCTGGATTCCAGGACGGGAGCGACAGGCGTCCGCGGTACACCCGCTCCCGATCGTCGGGATGCACCATCGCGCGGAGCTCGGCGATCGTCGTCGGCAGCGGGGCATCGGGAGGCAGGTCGAACAGCGTACGGTAGCTCTCGGAGACGATCAGGGCTTCGGTGGCCTGATGCATCTCCCAGGCGGAGAGGCCGGCCGCGTGCATGGCGGTGCGGTAGCGGCGCTCGCTCGCCGCGATCTCGGAGCGATCCTCGATGACCAGCTGTCGATAATCGTAGGGGAGTGGTGTCTCCGAGATCTCGATCGGACGCCACTCGCCATCGGCCGAACGCAGCTTGCATCGGAACGACGGCGGGCGGACGGCTTCCGCGGGGGGGCAATCCAGATGATCCGGCAGCCGGAGCCCGATCAGGGCGGTCGGCTCCATCTGCATCAGCGTGGCGAATGCCGCATTGGCCTCCACGATCTTCCCGTCGGGGGCCACCAGCACGATCGAGTGGGTGGATCGTTCGAAGAGCAGTTCGCGGAGCCGCGTCGACACCGCCAGCTGGACGGCGCGCTGCCGCTCGGCGGAGAGATCCTCGATGAGCACCAGCAGCGTGTCGGCATCTTCACGCGTCGCCGTCTGCCGCACCCAGGTCGCTTCGACGGCGCCGGAGACGATGGGATATTCATCCGTTTGCGGCGCGTCACTCGCCAGTGCTTCGGCGAAGCGGTCGACAAAGCGATCAATGCGTGGGGTGGGGAAGATCTGACGGAGCGTCGAACCGGCCACCTGCGAGAGTGGCCGGCGAACCATCGCCGCGATGATGGCGGATGCCTCGGTCACGCGGAAGTCCGTGATGCGGTCGAGTGCATCACGAATTGCGGTCAGTCGAAAGCCGTTTCCCGGAAGCTGGGAAGCCATGATGTACTATACCCGGTCGGACGCCGCGGGGCCTTGTGGTGCGAAGGGCTGGCGGCGCCCGGGGCAACCGCCACGCCCGGGAGGGCATGGCGGCCGCGTGGCAACTAGAAACGCAGTCCGACGGTGATCGGGATCAACGTCGACTTCGGATCGCCGAAGCCGTACATGAGCCGACCCTCGGCGAAGAGATTCTTGCCGAAATTGAGGCCGAGGCCGGCCGTCATCGCGGCATCGGAATTCGTGTTGGTGAACCGGACGCCGCTGACCACGATCTGATTCTCGTTGCGGACGACGCCGACGCCACCGATCGCGTACATCGTCGGCGACAGGTCGTAATCGGCGCGGACGAAGGCGGCGAAGATGTTGGCGTGCGCGTCGGTGAAGGCATCCTGATTCAGCCGATGCAGCGAGGCATGCAGCTTGAAGACCACCTTCGAATCCAGGGCGCGATAGCCGATAGCGGCGGCGCCGTGGAAGCCGGTGTCATAGAGATCGGCGGTGTTGCCCATCGGAATCGTCACGCCGCCGCCGAGCGAGGTTTCGAAGGAACCGCCCTGGGCCGAGGCGAAAGTCGGCACGGTGGCGGCGAGGAGGGCGGCGAATAGGACGTTGCGCATAGTGGTGCTCCTGGTGAAGGGCCATCGCGTTGGGCGACGGTACTACCAGAGAACACGTCCCAGTGTGCGAAGGGCACACACAACTATTCCGGTTTGAAACGTTCTCCATCGTTGGGTGGAGTCCACGGATGCTTCGGCTCGAAGGTCTGCCAGAGCAGCGCAGACACCTTGCGCAGCAGGGTGTAGCCCTGGTTGGACGCGCGATAGGTGGTGTCCTGCTGATTCCTGGTGATGACGGCGAAGACGTAGTCGCCCGAGGGCGCATTCACGAGCACCACTTCGGAGCGCGAGCGATCGACGGCGCCCTGCTTCGACGCGGTCTGCACCCAGGGCGGGATCGTGGAGAGCGCCTCGCCGGTGAAGTAGATGCGCGTCAGATGACGATACATCTCGGCCGAAGCGGCAGGTGACACCGCCTTGCCCTCGCGAATGCGCACCACCAGTTCGGCGATCTCGCGCGGCGTGGTCTGGCCCCATCCCATCGCGGCGCGGTTGGCCTGACGCCCCGGGGTCCGCGAGTTCATGCGGGTCGAATCGAAGCCGTTGGCCGCGAGCCAGCCGTTGATGGCGGTGCCGCCGCCCACGAGCGCCTGCAGCCAGAGCGCCGCGGCGTTGTCCGAGGTGGTGATCATCATGAGCGAGACCTGCGCGAGCGGCACCTTGACGCCATCCCGCAACTTGTCGAAGAGATCGTCCTCGCCGTTGTAGCGCAGCGAGTCGCTCCATGTCAGCGTTGTGTCAACGCGCAGCGCGCCCTGCTGCATCCGGTCGAAGAGGGTGGCGAGGATCGGCACCTTGATCATCGAGGCGGTGGGGAAGAGCTCGTCGGCCCGGAGCACGGCGCCACGGCCGCTCTTCAGGTGGCGGACGTAGATGCCGACATCGCCCTGCACCGCGCTGGCGAGCGCTTGGAGCTTGGCTTCCAGCGCCTTGTCGCGCTTGACGGCCGGCCACTGGCCTTGGGCGGCGAGCGGTGCGGCGAGCAGGAGGAGCAGGGCGAGGGTGCGTCGGAAGAGGGCCATGGGGCATCTCGATGGGGAGGCGCAGAGGGTTCGCGCAGAGGCGCAGAGGGGCACGAGGCGCAGGATAGCTGAAGATACGTCGGTTTCTGCCCCGAAACCTCCATCGTAGGGGGGTCGTACAGGCTCCCGGTCGCTAGCTTCCCGTTCACCGTTCACCGTTCACCCCCTCCCTACCCGGATCCCCGATGCTGCTGCTCGCCACCGCTGTCACGGCTGCCTTCCTCGTGGTGCCCGGCCCCGCCGATCCTGACCCGCGGGTGCATTCGGGGCGAGCGGGGCAGACCGCCGTCAAGCCGCCCCGGTTGGCGGGGGTGGCGACCATCGATGGCGTGCTGGACGAGCCGATGTGGGGGCAGGCCGCGGTGTTGACGGGCTTCTCGCAGTTCACTCCGGTTGATGGCGTGGCGGCGGGCGACTCGACCGAGGTCCTGGTCTGGTACTCGGCCACCGCGCTGCACATCGGGGTTCGGGCGTTCGCGCCGGGCGGCACGGTGCGGGCCACGCTGGCCGAGCGGGACCGGATCGGCAGCGATGACCAGGTCCAGCTGTATCTCTCGACCTTCAACGACGGGCGGCAGGCATCGTACTTCGCCGTCAACCCGCTGGGCGTGCAGGCGGACGGCGCGCTGAACGAGTCGGGCGGGGTGTCGTGCGGGATGATGGGGTGCGGCGCCTCGACGCGGCAGTCCCCCGACCTGTCACAGGACTTTGTCTGGACCTCCAAGGGGACGGTGACCGCGGACGGCTACGTCGTGGAGATGCGGATTCCCTTCAAGAGCATCCGCATGCAGGGGAGCAAGGTGCAGACGTGGGGAATCAACCTGCTCCGCAGGGTGCAGCGGAGCGGGCAGGAACAGACGTGGACGGCCGCCAAGCTCGCGTCCTCCTCCTTTCTGGCGCAGTCGGGCCGGCTCGAAGGGCTGACGGATCTCGACACCGGCCACGCGCTCGACATCATCCCGACGATCACGTCGCGGGTGACGGGTGCGCCGCCGTCGGGCAGTGGCCGATTCGACTACGGCGGTGGGACGCCGGAGTTCGGCGGCGACCTCCGCTACGGCGTGACCCCCAACCTGACGTTGCGCGCCACGGCGCATCCCGACTTCTCGCAGGTCGAGAGCGACGTCACGCAGTTCGCGTTCGACCCGCGGCAGGCCGTGCGCTACGCGGAGCGTCGGCCCTTCTTCCTCGACGGCGTCGAGCAGTTCGACGCCCCGTTCGGGTTGATCTACACGCGCCGCATCGTGCAGCCGGTGTTCGCCACGAAGTTGACGGGCAAGGTCGGCAACAATCAGATCGGCGTGATGGCGGCGGTGGACGATCAGGCCGGCTCCGCCTTCGACAGCCATCCGGTCTACGGCATCGTCCGCGCCTCCCACGACCTCGGCCCCGGCTCGAGGATCGCAGGATTGTGGACCGAGCAACATGACGGCGATGCCACCAACCGCGTCCTCGGCATCGACGGCCGATTGGTGATCAAGGGAATCAACTCGCTGACCTGGAGCGCGGCGTACGCCCACGACAACCGCAACGGCGTGGTGACCAACGCGCCGATCTTCAGTGCCGGGTTCCGGCGCGCCGGGCGCAACCTCCGGCTCAACTACTCGATGAACGCGGTGCCGGGCGACTTCATCACGCGCACGGGGCTGATCGGCCAGCGCGACGTCGCCAACGTGGTCATCGACCACAGCTACACCTGGCTCCTCGGCCGGAAGACGGTGGAATCGGTGACCGGCGGCGTCTCGGTGCAGGGGACCTGGAAGTACGACAACTTCGTCCACGGCGGCGAGATCCTCAACCGCTACCTCCACTTCAACACGACGGCGCGGCTCAAGGGTGGCTGGAATGTCGGGGCGTCGTACTTCGTGGAGACGTTCGGCTACGACTCGACGATCTACCGCGGCGTCTATGTGCAGCAGGCCAACGGCGACGTCACGCCGTTCACCGGCGGCGGGCAGCGGTTGCCGAACAACGACTATGTCCTGCAGTTCAACACCCCGGCGTGGAAGCACTTCGATTTCAGCGGCTTCACGCTGATCGGGTTGAACGACGAGAACTACGCCGAGTGGTCGTCGGGGCGGTTGTTCACGACGAACCTCGGGATGAACATCCGGCCCAATGACCAGCTCCGGCTCGGCTTCTCGGTCAACGAGAACCGCGTCTACCGCGCGACGGACCACAGCCGCGTCCTGCTGCAGGACGTCCTGGTCGGCCGCGTCGAATACCAGATCTCGCGGGCGATGCAGATCCGCCTGATCACCCAGTACTCCATCGACACGCGTGATTCGCTGCGTGATGATGGACGCACCAACCTGCCGCTGGTCGTGCAGCAGGGCAACGCGTTCGTCCCGGCCGCGGCGTACGATCGACGCAGCCTGCAGGCCAACTTCCTCTTCACCTACCTGCCGAACCCGGGCACGGTGATGTACCTCGGTTACGGCAACCTCCGCCAGCGGCCCGACCTCGATGGGCGCGCGGCGCTGGGGCCGACGCGGAGCGACTTCTTCTTGAAGCTCAGCTATTTGCTCAAGATGAGGGGATAGTTCGGCAAGGGAGAAGCGAGAAGCGAGAAGCGTGGCTCGGCGGGAAGATCTCTCCGCTGGGCCACGCTTCTCGCTTCTCGCTTCTCGCTTCTCGAGCTACGCCAGTCTGCTGCTCCCATTCGCCGCATCGACGAAGGCCTCGAAGAGGCGGCCGACGCCGGCGTCACCGCCTTCGAACATTTCGGGGTGCCACTGGACGCCGACGGCGAAGCCTTCCGTGGCTTCGGCGGCCTCGATGAGGCCGTCGGGGGCCGTGGCGGTGGCGACCAGGTTGTAGCCGAGGGTGCGAATGCCCTGATGGTGCATCGAATTCACCGACACGGCGCCGTGCCCGAGGGCTTCGCCGAGGCGGGAATCGCCGCGGACTTCGACGTCGTGGGCGCGGTGTTCGCGGGCCCAGCCGGCCGTCGGGAAGAAGTCGTGCTTGAGTGACTCGGGGCGTTCCTCGGCGAGGTCCTGCCAGAGGGAGCCGCCGAGCGCGACGTTGAGCACTTGCAGACCGCGGCAGAGGCCGAGGAGCGGCTTGGCGTCCTTGACGGCCCAGCGGGCGATCACCAATTCGGAGGTGTCACGGGCGGGGTCGAGGCGGCCGAGCTTCTCGTGGCGCGGGGTGCGGTAGTAGGCGGGGTCGATGTCGACGCCGCCAGGAATCAGCACGCCGTCGATCCGCTCGTAAATGGCCCGCAGGGTGGCCGGGTCCTCGGCCAGCAGCGGGATCAGCACGGGGACGCCGCCCGCCGCCATCACGGCGTGGACATAGCGCTGGTTCATCACCCAGGAGACGGGGAGGTCCTGGGGGATGCCGTCGATGGCGTGCAGGGTCTGCGTTGTCACCCCGATGAGGGGCCTGGTCCGGGCCATCTACCGCACTCCTTCCGCTGTTTCTGCCACGAGGCGATCCACCACGTCGTGAAGATTGCCAGTTTCGCGCCACGTCGCCAGCTGGCGGTCCGCCGAGGTCCCCTCGTTGAGGATCTTGTAGGCGTATTCGACCTCCTTCCGGGAGCCGAGCTCGTCGAGGACGTCATCGAGGAACCACTCGATCAGCTCGCGGATCAGGTCGCGGGCGGGGAACTCCTCGCCCTTGCCGAGGTCGATCAGCTTCCCTTCGAGGCCATAGCGGATGGCCCGCCACTTGTTCTCCTCGATGAAGTGCACCGAGTACTGGCGGAAGGTCAGGTTGTCGCGGCGCAGCTTCCAGAGCTTGAAGCAGATCGCCTGGAAGATGGCGCCGATGCAGACGGCCTCGTCGACGCGGGTGCAGATGTCGCAGATCCGGAACTCGAGCGTCGGGTAGCTCCAGCTCGGCCGCACGTCCCACCAGATCTTGGAGGCGTTGGGGATCGAGTTGGTCTTGACCGACAGGTTGACCAGCGACTCGAAGTCGTTCCACGATTCCATGGTGCGCGGGATGCCGGTGCGCGGGAAGTTGCGGAAGACGATGCTGCGGTAGCTCTTGAGGCCGGTGTTGCGGCCGAACCAGAACGGCGACGAGGTCGAGAGCGCGAGGACGTGCGGCAGGAAATAGCGGCAGACGTTCATCGCGTCGATGAGGAACTCGCGGTCCTCGATGCCGATGTGCACGTGGGTGCCGAAGATCAGCAGCCGCTGCGCGAGGTCCTGCAGGTCCTCCTTCACGCCGACGTAGCGATCGAGCGGCGTGATCTCCTGATCCATCCACTTCGAGAAGGGGTGCGTGCCGGCGGCGGCGATCACCAGGCCATTCTTCGCGGCGAGGTCCATCACCATGCCGCGGAGCCGGACGATTTCCGCACGCGCCTCCGCCGGGGTGTGGCAGACCTGGGTGCCGACCTCGACCATCGACTGGTGCAACTCCGGCTTGATCTCGCGGAGGATCGCGGAGTCGGCCTTGAGCATCTCGGTGATGTAGCTCTTCAGCTCGCGAGTCACCGGATCGATGATCTGGTACTCCTCCTCGATGCCGATCGTGAACGACGGCTGCTTCATGATCATCGGGGCTCCACGACGAAGGTGGGAATGGTGGAGCCGCCACCGGCGGTGACGTTCACCAGGGTCGAGGTCGAGATGCGGGTGAGGCAGCCGTCCATGAACGCGCCGTGCCAGCAGAACGGCGCGGTGTCGACGATCCGATCCTCGACGTGGAGCGCGCCCTCGTGGATGGCGGGGAACGGCTCGCTCGGCAGGGCGATCCGGCGCTGCACGACGTACGGCTCCGCCACGGCGCGCGCGACAGCGGCGTGCCAGGTGGTGTCGTCGACTTCCCAGCCGAGGACGATGCCGGTGCCGCCGTAGTCGTCGTTCGGCTTGAGGACGAGCGACTCGCGCTCCCGGAGCATCCAGGGGAGGAGATCGATGGCGGTTCCGTCGATCACCGTCTTCCGCTCCTCGACCACGCGGGTCCAGGGGACGTGCGTGGCGATGGCGGCCTGCTCGGCCCCGGAGAAGCGGCCGGCATTGCGTTCGTCGGAGAGCACGGCGAGCGAGGCCTTCTTGTGCAGCGGCTTGCAGGCGAACGGATTCACCATGCAGACCGCGCCGTCGGCCACGGCGCGCACCATCGGATGCTCGAGTCCGCCCTCGGCGATCAACTCATGCAGCAGGACGCGCTTGTAGATCAGGTCGATCACCGTGCCATCGGCGTCCTTGAGCTTGCCGCCCTCGTAGCGCAGCGCCTCCGGTGTCGTGATCCGGCAGGGGACACCCATCGCGCGGAAATAGTCGAGGCAGATCCGGAACTCGGCCTGGGTCGGGACGTCGTCCCAGTCCACGATGGCGATGCTCGGCACGGTGCGCACGCCGCGGAAACGATGCCAGCTCTCGAGCAGGACGTTGTGCACGTGCCCCATCGCGGGGAGCGGGCGCACCACCCAGTGCTCGAGGAAGGGGCGCATCGCCGGCAGCGCGAGGAAGAGCTCGGCCAGCGCATCGGTGTAGCCGGTGCCGGCCGGGGTCTCGCCGTTGTATTCGGTGATCCGGGCGATGCCGCTCACCGGGTCGATGAAGGCGTCGAGGCGCGAGAGGGGCGCCGCCACATGGAGCCGGGGTGCGGTGGCGAGGAGCTGCTCCTCCCAGTCGGCGAGCCGGAACTGCGCGCGGAAGGCGTCGTCGTCCTGCGCCATCGCACCGGCGTGGCGGAAGGCGCCGAGCAGCGAGGCCGACGCGGTGCGGAGCGTGTCGTATTCGGCGGGACTCAGGAAGCGCGGCCGAATGACGGTGCAGAGCGGCCGCTCGCCGAAGGTCAGGCCGATGTCGCGCTGGCGCGCGGTCAGCCACTCCGACGACTCGCGGGCGAGTCCGTCGTCGAGACCGTCATGGTAGGCGGCGACCGCGTGCTGGCTCATCCCGTGCGCTCGTGTCCGGCGAAGAGGTGCTTCGCCTTCGGCTTCGGGGCGACCCGCTCCTCGAGGGCCAGCGCGATCGTCACGTCAGCCATCGTCTGCACGGCCCACTCGAAGTGGGTCGGCGTGAGCGAGTTGATGTCGAAGTCCGGCGCCGGATTCATGAAGTCGATGGCGTAGGGGACGCCGTCGCGGATGGCGAATTCGATCGAGTTCATGTCGTAGCCGAGGGCGCGGCAGAGCTTCCGCACCTGCTTGATGATCGTCTCCTTCATCTCGGGCTCGAGGAACTCGCCGACGTGGTACTTCCGCTCCTTCGGGTCGTACTTCATCACCAGGACATGCTCGCGGCCGATGCAGAGGCAGCGGATGAACTCCTCCCAGACGATGAACTCCTGCACGATCATCGTCAGCATGCCGCAGCGGTCGTAGTGATAGAGCAGTTCGTCGAGGGTGTGGCAGACGTAGACGTCGCGCCAGCCGCCGCCGTGGGCATCCTTGAGGATGCAGGGGAGGCCGATGTGGTCGATGATCCCCTGCCAGTCGAGCGGATACTCGAGGTTGCGCAGCGATTCGTCGTGCTTGATGCCGGGGACGTAGTCCTTGTTCGGCAGCAGGATCGTCTTGGGCGAGCGAATGTCGTTCGCCTCGGCGAGGGTCGCGCCGAAGAACTTGTCGTCGGCGGTCCACATGAAGGGATTGTTGATCACCTTTACGCCCCGCGTCGCGGCGTGCTTGAGCCAGGTGCGATAGAACGGCACCTCGTGGGAGATGCGGTCGACGACCACGTCCCAGGGGATGACGTCGTCGAGGGTCGGCCCACCGAGCGTGACGAACTCCGCCACCACGCCGGCGTCGCGCCGATTCACTTCCTCGATGAAGGCGGGGGGCCACGACCACTCGCGTCCCACCAGGAGTCCGATGCGCTTCGGGCCGGCCTGCGATTCCTTGCTCATGACAACCTCAGTCGTGTCCACCGATGTAGAGTCGCACCATCTGCTTCCACCAGGGCCAATCGTGTGCCCAGCCGTCCCAGAGACGGAGGGCGTTGCCGATCCCGCGCTCCCAGAGGACGCGGGAGAATGCCTCGTTGCCGGGACGCAGCGGGTCGTCGCGCCCCACGGCCAGGATGATGTCCATCCGGCGGAAGGCCTCGAGGCGCGCCGGGTCATGCTCGTGCCGCATGAAGTCGGCGGGATTGTACGCGTACACCAGGTCGTCCGAGTAGCCGTGCGTGAGCCGCTTGATGTCGACCAGGCCGCTCATCGCCAGGACGCGACTGACGAGATGCGGATAGCGGCAGCCGAACGCCAGCGCGTGGTAGGCGCCGAAGGACGCCCCCATCGTGATCAGAAACGGATTCGGATTGCTGACCAGGGTGAAGGGCACCACTTCGTCGCGCAGATACGCGTCATAGCGCGCGTGCCACACGGCCTGATGGTGCGGGTGCGCGTGATCGTCGTACCAGCTCTCGGCGTCGACCGACGCGACGCAGATCAACTGCAGATGGCCCGCCGAGAGCTGATCGGCGAGCAGCTGCGCCATCCCCTGGTCTTCCCATTCGTGGAACCGTCCCATCGAGGTCGGAAAGACCAGCACGCGCGCCCCGGCATGGCCATGCACCACGAGTTCCATCGACCGCCCCAGGAGGTTCGGGCTCTCCCAGCGGTGGGTGGTACGCTGCCACATCCTGTCGGGTCCGGCGTTGAGGGTGAAGAGAGAAAGTAACAGCGAACGGCGAACCGCGAACGGCGGACAGCGATCAAGTGACCTGTGACCTGTAACCCGTGACCAGGGGTGTTCCGGGGGAGAGGTCACTGGTTACCGGTCACCGCTGTTTCGGTGCACTATGAAACAATTGAGTACCCGTCCCCGAATTGCCCGAACGTCGATCTGGCTCCGGCGTGCAAGTGGGTACTTGCTACGTTGAACGTTGTTAGGTAATATCGTCTCATGGACATCAGATCATCGCTGCTCGAAGTCACCGCCCAGCTCTTTGCCGAACATGGCTGGCGCGGCACGACCACCCGCCGGATCGCCGAGGCGGCCGGGGTCAACGAAGTGACCGTCTTCCGGCACTTCGGGTCGAAGGAGGTCCTGCTCCGCGAGGCCATCGAGTCCGCGGCCACCGTGGGACCGTTGGCAATCCTCCCGGAGGAGCCGGGGCAGGTGCGGGAGGAGTTGTTGTCGTGGGCCATGGCGGTTCATGCGCATGTCCTGGGGCAGCGCAAGCTGATCCGGACGGCGCTGGCCGAGTTCGAGGAGCATCCCGAGGTGGCCCCGGTGAGTTGCGAGGGGGCGATGCGGGCGATGGAACAGATGGTGGGGTATCTCACGAAGGCGCGTGCGCGTGGACTGATCGCTGACGAGGGGTCGCTCGAAGGGGCGACCGTAATGCTGATGAATGCAATCTTTCTGGATGGAATCACCCGCGACGTGGTGCCGTCGTGCGGTGGCATGACGGCGCCCGTGACGATCGAGGCTTTCGTCGACCTGATGACGCGCGCGCTGGGGGTGACGGCGTGAGGGGGGCGTGGGTGGTGGTGGGGGCGATGATCGTCGGGGCGGGGCCTATGGGGGCGCAGGCGCGGGCGACGGTAGGGGCGACGCATGCGTCGCCCCAACCCAAGGCCAGCATTGGCCCATTGGGTGAGCCCGTGCGCCTGACGTTGGCGGACGCATTGGCCCGCATGGATTCGGCGTCGGAGTCGGTCGGGATCGCGCGCGCCGCGGTGCGGAGCGCGGAGGCCGGCCAGATGAGGGCGCGGTCGGCGTATCTGCCGCAGCTGAACGGCAGCGTCGCCTACACCCGCACCCTCAAGACGCAGTTCTCGGGGTTGTCGACGGGGAGCAACGACTCCACGCCGGCACCGACGAATTGCGGGACCTTCCGCCCCAATCCTGCGCTGCCACTCGCCGAGCGACTCGACTCGCTCGAGCGCGGTCTCGACTGCACCGCGAACGGCAATGGCGGACTCGACTTCTCGAATCTGCCGTTCGGCCGCGCCAACCAATGGAACTTCGGCCTCTCGGCGACGCAGACGATCTACAACCCGGCGCTGGCCGGTCGGCGTGGTGCGGCGAATGCCGCCCTCGATCGGGCCGAGCTCGCGCTGGCAGCTGAGCGCGCCAAGGCAATTCTCGACGGGGCGCAGGCGTACCTCGATGCGCAGCTGGCGGAGCGGTTGCTGGCGATCGCCGACTCCTCGTTGGCTCAGGCCGAGCGCACGCTCGGCGAGACGCGCCTTGCGCGGGAAGTCGGCAACGCCGCCGAGTTCGACCTGCTGCGTGCCTCGGTGGCACGCGACAACCAGCGCCCGATCGTGATTCAGCGTCGGGTGCAGCGCGATCAGGCGTTGCTCCGGCTGCGGCAACTGCTCGATCTGCCGGCCGGGACGACGCTCTCCCTGGTCACGCCGCTCGGAGACACCAGTGCGGTCGCCCTGCCGACCTTCGCCGCGACGATCGCGGCGGCCGGCAGCGGCGGCGCGATGGACCGCGCCCCGGTGCGCCAGGCCGAAGCCGGGCTGCGCGCCAGCGCGGGCAACCTCTCCTCTGCGCGCGGGACCCGGTTGCCGTCGTTGGCGCTGAGCAGCGACTACGCCAAGATCGCCTTCCCCGACGATGTCTTCGGGATCAAGAACTTCCTGACCGACTGGACCGTCGCCGTGCGCGTCCGGGTCCCGCTCTTCACGGGCGGCGCGCTGCGTTCCGACGTGCTGGCCGCCGAGGCCGCGCGGGATGATGCCGCGCTCCGCCTGCGCCAGGCGACCGAAGTGGCGACGCGCGAAGCGGAGTCATTGCAGCTCGAGCTTCAGGGCGCCGAAGCGTCCTGGGCCGCGAGCGCCGGCACGGCGGAGCAGGCCGCGCGCGCCTACGCGATCAGCGAGGTCCGGGTACGCAACGGCCTCTCGACGTTGACCGACTTGGCGGAGGCCCGGCTGCAGTTGCAGCAGGCCGAGGCGAATCGTGCGCAGGCCGCGCGCGACCTGCAGGTGACGCGCCTCCGCATGGCGCTCTTGCGTGACCTTCCGTTTGGCACTGCCGCTTCGGGTGGCTTCTGATGCGTTCCTTCCTGACCCCACGGCCCGCGATGACGGGCGTTGAGACGACCATGCCGACCCCCCAGTCCCTTCTGCGGCGCTTTGTGCGCCTCGCCCCACTCGTCGTGCTCGCCACGGCGGCTTGCAGCAAGCCCGCGGCCGAAGAGGCCGCACCTGAACCGCCGGTGCAGGTGGCGGCGGACCAAGTGGCGATGGTGGATTCGCTCGAGGTCGAGAGCGGCCCCGCCCTCTCCGGCACGCTGACCGCCGAGCGCACCGCGCAGGTCCGCTCCCAGATGAGCGGCACCGTGCTCGCACTCTACGTCAAGGAAGGGCAGGCGGTGAGCGCCGGTCAGGCGATCGCGCTGATCGACACCACGGTCGCGGCGGAGCAGGCGCGCTCGGCGCGCTCGGCGCTCCGAAGTGCCCAGGTGCAGGCGCAGCTCGCGACGCGCAATGCCGAACGGGCCGCCACGCTCCTGAAGGCCGGCGCGATTGCCGATCGGGACGAGGAAGGTGCCCGAGCGCAGGCGCAGTCCGCAGCGGCTGCGGTGGCCGACGCAACGTCGCGGCTCGCCTCGGCCGAGAAGCTGCTGCGTGACGGCACGGTGCGCGCGCCGTTCGCCGGCGTCATCAGTGAACTGCCGGTGAGCACGGGCGACGTGGTGCAGGGCGGGGCCGGTGGCGCGACGCTGCTGGCGACGGTGGTCGACCCGACCGAGCTCACCCTCGAGGCCTCGGTCCCGGCGGAGCACCTCGGCGCGATCAAGCGCGGCGCCCAGGTCGAGTTCACGCTCAACGGGATGAGCACGAAGGTGGTGACGGGAACGGTGGCGCGGATCAATCCGACCGTCGATGCCACCACGCGCCAGGTGCGGATCTACATCGTGGTGCCGAATCGCAATCAGGCACTCGCCAGCGGTCTCTTCGCCGAAGGGCGGGTGACGGTCGAGGCGACGCGCGCCCTCGCGGTGCCGATCTCGGCGCTCGATCCGCGCGCGACGACGCCGTCGGTGAAGCGGCTGAAGGGCGGCAAGGTCGAGCTGGTGCCGGTCACGGTCGGCTTGCGCGATGCGCTGCGCGAGCGGGTCGTCGTGACCGGCGTGGCGCGTGGCGACACGGTGCTCCTCGGCGGCGCGATCGGCACCCCAACCGGCTCGTCGGTGCGCATCACGCGCGCCGACGGCTGATCGGAGCGCGACGCCATGTGGATCTCTGATTTCGCCATCAAGCGCCCGATGATCACCATCGTCTCGATGCTGGCGCTGGTGGCGTTCGGTGTCGCGGCGCTGTTCAACCTGCAGACCGACGAGTTCCCCGACATCCAGCAGCCGATCGTCGCGGTGAGCATCGTCTATCCGGGCGCCTCGCCGGACATCGTCGAGCGCGAGATCGTCGAGCCGATCGAAGAGGCCGTGCTCGCCATCGCCGGCGTCGACCGCACCAAGACCAAGGTCAACGCGGTGGACGGGCTGGCGCAGTTCACGGTCTTCTTCGAGTTCTCGAAGCCGGTGGCGGAGGCGTCACAGGACGTGCGCGACGCGATCGCGGCGATCCGCGACGAGCTGCCGACCGAAATGAAGGAGCCGATCATCACTCGGTTCGATCCGGCGCAGCAGTCGCTGCTGTCGTTGAGCCTGGCGTCGGCGACGATGTCGCCGGAGGCCCTGACGCGCGTGGCCGACCCGACCGTGGTGCGGGCGCTGCGCTCGGTGCCGGGTGTGGCCGAGGTCACGGTGGTCGGCGGGTCGTATCCGGAGATGACGGTGCAGATCAAGCCGGCCGCGATGCAGGCCGCCGGAGTCGGCGTCGACGCGATCGTCGCGGCGGTGGGGCAGCAGAACCTCGCGGCGCCAGTCGGCCGCCTCAATGGTGCACTCGAGGAGCGCTCGATCCGGCTCAAGGGACGCCTGGCCGATGCCGAGGCGTTCCGGCAGCTGGTGATCACCAGCCGCAACGGGACGCTGGTGCGGCTCGGTGACGTGGCCGACGTGTTCGAGGGGAACGAGGAGCAGCGGACCGCCGCGAACTTCAGCGGCAAGCCGGCGGTCGGCATCGAGGTCAAGAAGGCGAAGGGCTATTCGACCACCGCGGTGGTGGCCTCGCTCAAGGAGGAGTTGGCGCGCCTCGAGGGCACGCTGCCCGGCGACGCGAAGGTGAGCATCGTCCGTGACCAGGGTTTCCGGGTCGAGCGCGCGGTGGCGAACGTGCAGTCGGCGCTCATCGAAGGCGCCGTGCTGACGGTGCTGGTGGTCTTCCTCTTCCTGAACTCGTGGCGCTCGACGGTGATCACCGGCCTGGCGCTGCCGGTCTCGGTGCTCGCGTCGTTCATCGCGGTATGGGCGTTCGGCTTCACGCTCAACACGATGTCGCTGCTCGGCCTCTCGCTGGCGATCGGCATCCTGATCGACGACGCCATCGTGGTGCGCGAGAACATCGTGCGCCACATCGAGATGGGGAAGGACCACATGACGGCCTCCCACGAGGGGACGGCCGAGATCGGGCTGGCGGTGGCGGCGACGACCTTCTCGATCGTCGCGGTGTTCGTGCCGATCGCCTTCATGTCGGGGCAGGCGGGGCAGTGGTTCAAGCCGTTCGCGCTGACGATTGCCTGCGCCGTGCTGGTGTCGCTGTTCGTCTCCTTCTCGCTCGACCCGATGCTCTCGGCCTACTGGGCCGATCCGCACAAGGAAGAGCACGAGAAGGGCGTCATCACCCGGACGCTCGACAAGTTCAATCGCTGGTTCGACCGGATGACCGAGGGGTACACGAGCGTCGTCGGCTGGGCGCTCGACCATCGCAAGTCGATGGTGTTCCTGGCGCTCCTCTCGTTCGTCGGGGCCTTGGTGCTCCAGGGGACGATCGGCGGCTTCGGCTTCGTGCCGGTGGCCGACCGGTCGGAGTTCGAGGCGATCGTCGAGTCGCCGCCGAGCGCCAACCTGGCCTACACGATGGAGCGCGCCGAGGCGGTGGCGAAGATCGCGCGCGCGCACCCCGAGGTGGCCTACACCTACATCACGGCGGGGAATCCGCTGCCGATGCGGACGCCCGGCGTCGACCAGGCGCAGGTGTACGTCAAGCTGACGCCCAAGGCGGAGCGGAAGACGTCGCAGGCCGACATCGCCACGATGCTGCGGAAGGAGTTCCAGCAGGTCGGCGGCGTGAACGTCTCGGTCTATTCCTCCGGCTTTGCCGGCGCGATGAAGGAGATCCAGTTCGAACTGCAGGGGCCGGACGCGGCGGTGCTGACGCAGCTGGCCGAGCGGGCCGGGGCCGCGGCGCAGACGGTGAAGGGTGCCGTGGACGTCGGGTTGTCGGTGCGCGGTACCCGCGAAGAGGAGACCGTCGACCTCAACCGCGGGCTGGCCGGCTCGCTCGGGCTCTCGGTGGCGCAGGTGGCGCAGGCGCTGCGGCCGTCGTTCGCCGGCATCGATGCGGGCGACTGGGTCGACCCGACCGGCGAGACGCGCGACGTCCGGATCCGGCTCGCGCCGGATGCGCGGTCGCGCTCGGCGGACCTGGCGCAGCTGCCGATCACCGTCCGTGGCGCCAATGGCACCACGAGTACGGTGCCGCTCGGCCAGATCGCCACGGTGCGGAGCGAGATCGCGCCGGGGCAGATCGACCACCTCGACCGCAACAAGGTGATCACCCTCGGTGCCAACACCGACGGCCGCGCGTTGACCGAGGTCTCGGTCGACATCCGGGCCAAGCTCGACAAGCTCGGCTTCCCGCCGGGGTACGGCATCATCGAGGGCGGGCAGGGGCGCGACCAGGCCGAGGTGTTCCGCAACGTCTTCACGGCGCTCGGCATCGCGGTGCTGATGATGTACCTGATCCTGGTGGTGCAGTTCGGCTCGTTCCTCGATCCGATCGCCATCCTGGTCTCGCTGCCGCTCTCGCTGATCGGCGTCGTGGTGACGCTGATCCTGACCGGCGACACGATCAACATCATGTCGCTGATCGGGGTGATCCTGCTGATGGGGATCGTGGCGAAGAACGCCATCCTGCTGATCGACTTCGCGAAGTGGGCGCGCGAGAAGAAGGGGCTCCCGCTGCGCGAGGCGCTGATCGAGGCGGGGCGGATCCGGCTCCGGCCGATCCTGATGACCACCTTCGCGCTGATCGCCGGGATGATCCCGGTAGCGCTCGGCCTCGGCGAAGGCGCCGACTTCCGCGCCCCGCTCGGCCGCGCCGTCATCGGCGGCACGATCACCTCGACGATCCTCACGCTGCTGGTGATCCCGACGTTCTACGAGATCATCGACGGGATGCGGACCCGCTTCGCGAATTTTGCAGGACGGTACTTCGTGGGGGCGTCGGAGTGGCGCGCGAAGACGGGGGAGTTTGTGGTGCCGGTGAAGGAGTCGTAAGTCGTAAGTCGTAAGTCGTAGGTCGTAAGTCATCCCGAGCGACGCGAGGGACCTGCGTGGCAGCCACCACGCAGATCCCTCACGTTGTTCGGGATGACGCCATACACGACTTACGACCTACGACTTAGGACCTACGACCTATTTCAGCATCCCCACCAATCTCGTCCACTGCTCATCGACCCTCCGGCCCCACGACGCCTCGTCGTGGTCGCCGTCGGGATCTTCGAGGTAGTGCAGCCCCTGATTCAGTTTCCAGCCGCGGGTGACGAGGAGGTCGCGCATCTGGCGGACTTCGTCGAGCTGGTCGTCGCCTTCCTTCACGCCGGTGTCGAGCCAGAGCTGGCCGACGGGACCGGGCTGCGTCGCGATCCAGTCGTAGATCGCGCCGCCGGCATACCAGAGCGCGGGGGAGAGGACCCAGGCGGCGCCGAAGGTGCCGGCTTCCTGGATCATCGCGTAGAGGGCGAGGAGGCCACCCATCGAGGAGCCGCCGATGCCGGTGGAGGCGCGCTCGGGGCGGGTGCGGAAGGAGCGGTCGATCAGCGGCTTCACGGTGCGCGCGACGTAGCGGAGGTAGGCTGTCCCTCGCCGACGCCGTGGATCACGTCATCGAAGGGGGAGTACTCGCGCAGCCGGCCGTGGCCGAGGTTGGGAGTGCCGACGAGGATGACGGGATGCCTGGGGTGCGCGGCCATCGTCTCGAGGAGACTCCAGTGCCCGGCGTAGGAGGTCATCGGGTCGAAGCAGTTCTGGCCGTCCTGCAGGTAGACGACGGGATAGCGGGTGCGCGGGTGCTGGTCGTAGCCGGGTGGCAGGGCGACCATGATGTCGCGCACCGCGTCGCCTGGCCCGGTCACCTCCTCGAAGCTCCAGAGCGTAGGCGGCTCGTGGGCGTCGGGGAAGGCGACGGGCAGCGGGAGGAGGATGGGGTGGGCACGGGGGGCCAAGGATAATCGCGAACAGGAACGGCGAAAAGCGAACGGCCAGAAGCGTGGCCCAGTGAGGGAGATCTCCCCGCCAGACCACGCTTCTCGCTTCTCGCTTCTCGTTACCTACGCTGTTCGACTAGAACAGCGTGCTGATCCCCACCAGGACGCGGCGGCCGATGACGGCACCACCGAACATCTGGTAGCGCTGCTGGTCGAGGATGTTCACGCCGTTGGCGAACAGCCGGTAGCCTTCGCCGGTGTCGAAGCCGATGGTGGCGTTGATCTGCTGCTGCGCCGGGACGCGGCCGACGAAGACGCCGGCGGCCCAGTCATACGAGGCCACGAAGCGGGAGGACAGCGAGGCGTTGATGCCGTTGCGTGCCCCTTCGTAGGTCAAGCCGAGCGTCGCCTTGCGGTCCGGCGTGTTCGGCAGGAGCTGGTCGCCGGCGCGCTGGCTGTTGACGGTGAAGTCGAAGAACGAGAAGGTGGCATCGGCCCGCAGCTCGGAGGTCAGCTGGACGCCGACGCCGACGTCGAGGCCCTTCTGGTCGACGTCACCCGCGTTGGTGTACGAGACGAGCACCGCGGTGTTGCCGTTCTCGTCGCGGGTGAGGCCGGCGGCGGCGAGCGCCGTGGCCGGGTTCGCACCCAGCTGCGCCTTGATCGCACCGATGAGGCCCGGCACCGCGGCACCCGGGACCGCGGCGGGCGCGGTCCAGTACGGGAACGCCGAGTTCACGCCCGGGAGGAGGTCGGTGATGAAGCCGGTGATGTTGTTCTGGTAGAGATCCACCGTGACATACACCTTCTCGCTCAGCGCGCCCTTGTAGCCCACCTCATAGCCGGTGGTCTTCTCGACGTCGAGGGCCGCGTTGCCGCGGGCAAGCACTGGCACCGAGGCGGAGTTGGTGAACAGCGTGCCGACGGGGACGCCGGCGAGCGCCGGCCCGAGCTGGGCGTTGGCGCGCAGGCCGGTCTCGAGGGCCGAGAAGTTCACCGGGGCGCCGGCGTTGGCGCGGAGGAAGAACTCCGAGTAGTTGGCGGTCTGGAACGCCTTGTTCACGGTGAAGCGGAAGGCGTGGTTCTCGTTCGGCGTGTAGACGATCGCGCCCTTCGGCGAGACCTGGCCTTCGAAGAGGTCGCCCTCGTCGTAGCGCGCGGCGCCCACGAGGCGGAGCTTGTCGCCGATACGCAGCTCGCCCTGACCGAACACCGACTTGACGGCATCGCTGCGGTCGTCGTTGGCGAGGCTCATCAGGGTGCCGAAGGTATTGAGGGCGTAGTTCCGGTACGACGCGCCGCCGATGAGGCGGAACTTGCCATCCAGGAACGTCTGGTTGCCCTGCGCTTCGATGTGCGAGACGGTGCCGGTCTCCATCAGGCCGATGCCGCTGTTGAGCAGGTACGTCGTGTCGATCGACTCGCGGCGGTTCATGTAGCCGAAGACGTTCAGGTGGCCGCTGTTGTAGGCGGCGCGAACGAACGGCTTCCGGGTCAGGCCCACCTGGGCCCGGCCGATGCCGGTCACCAGCACTTCGCCCTCGACCTGCGACGCCCCACCCTCAAGGGTGACGACGTTCGAACCGAAGTAGCGGTCCAGGCGCACGGCGCCGTAGGCGCTCTTGATGAGGTCACGGTCGCCCTTCGGCCGGCGAGTGCCGGTCCCCACGCAGGCGGAGCTCTGACCGTCGCAGGTCTGACCGGCCAGCGCACGGATCTCGGGGGTCTGCGCCCGGATCACGACGTCGGTGGCACCGGTACGGGCTTCCTTGTATTCGTTGCGGAGCGCGAAGGAGAACGGCGGTGCCACCTGCGGAGACGGAGTCGATGCTGGTGCGCGACCGGCTCCAGGTGTCATTGGTGCTGTAGCCGCCGGTGACGCGGATGCCGTAGCGGCCGCCGCCGAAGAGCGCCGCGTACCGGCCGTCGATCTTCTTCGAGGAGAGCCCGCCGACCGACGCGCTGACTCGGCCGCCGAGCGCTTCCCGCGGCGAGAGCGTGGTCATGTTGAGCACGCCGGCGAAGGCGTTCGGACCGTAGAGTGCCGAACCCGGGCCGCGGACCAACTCCATCCCGCGCATGTCTTCGGTCGACACGGTGAGCGAGTTCCACTCCTGCGAGCCGAGGAAGTCGATCGCCAGGTCGCGGCCGTCGAGCAGCGTGAGCACGCGACGGTTGAGGGACGAGTTGAAGCCGCGCGCGTTGATGTTGAAGTCGTTGACGCCGCTCTGGACGATGTCGACGCCGGCGGTCTGCGCCAGCGCGAGCGGCGCCTGGCCGGTGGCGCCGGTGGCCTGCAGCACCCGCGGCTCGATGCTCGAGACGGCGGCCGGCGCTTCGACGATCCGCTCCGGCTCCTTCGAGGCCGCGGTGACGGTCAGGTCGCCGAGGGCCACGGCCTTCGGCTCCAGCTCCGCATCGACGGTCTGGTCGGTGCTCACCGTGACGGTCTTCTCGACCGGCGCGTAGCCGAGCCAGCGGAAGACGAGCGTCTGGCTCCCCGCGGGGACGCGGAGGAAGACGTACTTGCCGTTGCCGTTGGTGGTGGTGGCGATCGTGGTGCCCTTGAGCGTGACGACCACGCCCGCGACCGGTTGATTGTCGCCGGACCGGGTAACCGTGCCGCGGATCGCCGCGATCTGCTGCGCGGTCAGCGGGGTCACCGCGCCGAGCAGGAGTGCGAGCGCCGCGCCGAGACGAACGTTCCTCAGGAACATGCCGTCAATCCTTTGCTGGAGTATGCAGGGGGGTGAGCAGAACCAATGGGCCTGGCGGTAAAGATCATTGCGGAATGGGATTTGGGGAAGAGTCTCCCCCGGTCTGAGGGCCGAGGGCGGCGGCAAAGCGACGGACCACCCCCCCCGCGGGTTCGATCGCCGTGATCCGGGCGACCGAGCGACCCGCCTGCCAGTACTCCACCTTGCCGTGGGCGTCCAGCGAACTGCGCTTGAGCTGCCAGAGCGAGCGGAGGGCGTAGATCGTCCGCATCCAGTGGCGGGTGCGCCGGCCCCGGAGCATCCACCGTGCGATGGGACCCGCCCGGAGCCCCATTCGTTCCACGAGGGGCGTCCGGATGATCGCCACCGGAACCCCGGTAATGCGTTCCGAGAGGACGATATCATCTTCGCCGGCCTTGAGGATCGCCGCCTTGTAGGCGTCGCTCGTCCGGCACTCCGTGGTGGCGATGAAGCGGGTGCCACACTGGACGGCGGCATAGCCGAGGTCGAGCATCGCCCGAAATTCATCGGCCTCACCGACGCCACCGGCCGCCACCACCGGGACGCCGAAGGGCGTCAGCTCGCGAAGGAGGGTGACGGCGTCGCGCCCACCCGCGTGTCCGCCGGCGCGTCGGTTCACGGCAATCAGCCCATGCACGCCCCCCGCGAGGGCCTTCTCGGCCCACTTCGGTTCGGTGACATCGTGATACACGACCCCGCCGACGGCGGCGACCCGCTCGACGACCCAGCGCGGATTCCCCAGCGAGGTGATGAAGAAGCGGATCCCCTCCTCGAGGGCGATCCCGATCCACTCCTCCATCTGCACCCGATAGCGCGCAGATGACTGCTCGATCAGGGCGTTCATGCCGATCGGCTTCGGCGTGAGCGACCGGATGAGGCGCAGCCCGTCGCGGAAGCCATGTCCATGCACGTAGGTCAGCGCGATCGGCTGCACCACGCCGAGCCCGCCGGCGTCGGACACCGCCGCCACCAGCTCCGGATTGGAGCAGGGATACATCGGGCCGCAGATGAGCGGGACCTCGACGCCGGCCGCTCGAGTGAAGGGCGTCTCCATCAGAGCGCCTCCAGGCGCCAGGTGACGGTGGCCACGGCGACCTCGTCGCCGGCGGCATCGCGGATGGTCGCGGTGACCTCGGTGTCGATCGGTTCGGTGCCGACGCTCGGTGGTGTCGCGCGGCACTCGGCGAGCAACCGACCACGCGCCTTCTTGCCGTAGCTGATGCGCAGCCCGGTCACGATACCGCGGACATTCGCCGGCACCGCGGTGAGCATCGCGAGCCCACTGGTCACCTCGGCCAGGTTGACCAGGGCGATGGCGTGGACCGAGCGGAGGTGATTCCGGACGGCGCGACGGTCACGCAGCGAGACGATGACGTGGCCCGGCACGAGCTGTTCGACCCGCGCACCGATCGACCCGGTGTACGGCACC
This sequence comes from Gemmatimonadota bacterium, assembly GCA_016704275.1. Classification (NCBI taxonomy): domain Bacteria; kingdom Pseudomonadati; phylum Gemmatimonadota; species Gemmatimonadota bacterium. Next base: position 109,224 of record JADJAK010000008.1, on the reverse strand, counting down.
ATCCAGCCGAGGAGGCGCGAGAAGAGCCAGCGGCCGCCGGGGGAGGGCGTGGAGCCGGGCCCAGGTGGCCAGCAGGCGGGGCGCGGGGGAGACTGCCATCAGCGCCGCCGGCGCCGCCGGGCGCCGTGGCGGATCAGCATCTCCGAGCTGTCGATCGGCGGGAGGGCGCCGCGCGGACGGAAGCGGCGGCGCATCGGGAGCCAGCACCGCACGCTGCGCCGGTAGAATTCGTAGTCGCGGCCGAAGCGCCGTTGCAGTTCGTGTTCGGAGCCCGGGCGAATCAGCAAGTGCCAGAGGAGGCGAGCAGCGCGAGGTAGCCGACCAGCAGTGCCGATCCGGTGTAGATGCAGACGCCGATGCCCTGGGCGATCGTGGAGGTGGCAATCGGATTGCGCAGCCAGGCGAAGGGGCCCGTGACCACGAGCTTGGCGGGCGGCGTGAAGAGCACGGCCACCCCTTGGCCACGAATGGCGAGCGTGAGGCGACTCCAGAGATTGAAGGCGGCGGCGAGCGAGAAGACCACGAGCCCGGGAATGACCATGGGCTCGATGCCGACGTGGCGGAGCTCCTCGGCCTGCTGCCACCGGACGATGGCGCGCGGGATGTAGTACTGCAGCACACCCCAGCTGACGGCGCCCTGCAGCAGCGCCGTCACGACGGGCCACGCCACGCGGGTGATGCGACGCATCCGGACTCGGGGTGCGGGGAGTCGAGGCGCGCGGGCTTACGCCCGCGCGGCCACCGTGTTCGCGAGGAGGTACTCGATCACATCGACCGCGGAATAGCTGGTGCGGCCCTGCAGGAACTCGGCGATCATGGTGAGGTCGTCCCCGCTGGTGAGCAGCTGGGTCTCCTGGAAACCGTCTTCCCGGAATTGGCCGATGTTCACGTTGGCCATCAGGGAGTTGCAGAGACAGCGGCGGCCGGTCGTCTCCGCGATGTCGCCGCCCTTCTTCACGTAGTCCTCGATCGGCTCCGAGGCGCAGCGGAAGCCGATCTTGCCGTCTTCGCGCGCATAGGCGGTGCGCAGGTAGCCCAGGTCGCAGATGCGCTTGCGAGGAATGCCGGCATCCTTGTCGCCACTCCAGGTCACCACCTTGAACGGATAGCCCGTCGGTGAGGCGAGCGGGTCGGTGCGGACGGCCACTTCGCCCCGGAGGGCGCTCTCCAGCACGGAGCGCTTCAGCTCGGCGGTGAAGCCGGACTCATTCGAGAAGGCGAAGAGCGTCCCGATCTGGATGCCGGCCGCACCGGCCGCCTTGGCCTTGCAAAGGCGGTCGGGCCATCCTTCGCCGCCTGCCAGCCAGAAGGGGAGACCGAGCTCGGCGATCTGCGACAGGTCGACGACGTCGCGCTCGCCGTAGATCGGCTCGCCGGCGTCGTTGAGGATCATGGTGCCGCGCGGCGGCGCATTGTGGCCACCGGCCGTCGGCCCCTCGATGATGAAGCCCTGCACGCCGCCGCCACCCTTGCGGGCAAGCATCGTCGCGAGCGAGTTCGACGCGACGATGGCGAGGAACGCGGGGCGCGTCACCGGAATCGGCGTGGCACCATCCCAGTGGTCGGCGGGGTCGAGCGTGATGTACTCGGTGCGTCCTTCCTCGAGCCCGAGCACGTCCATCTTCAACTGCGCCTGCTGGTGCGTCGCGAAGGCGTCGAGTGCCGGCGGAATTTCGCGCGGGATGCCGGCGCCCATCAGGATGTAGTCCACCCCGGCGAGCATGCTGCCATACAGCGCCGCCAGATTGGGGCGCTGGATCTTGGTCAGCAGGTTGGCACCCACGAGACCGTCGTGCCCTTCCTTGGCGAGCCAGACTTCGGCGAAGGCGGCCAGCATCTGGGCCTCTTCGCGCTCGCGGCGGACGACCTGCTTGTACATCGGGAGCAGCGCGTACGGCTTCCCCGGCTCGCGTCCCTCGGGGAGGAAGTACTTCGTCAGGAAGCCATCGGCCGCCCGACGAATCGGGAACGCGGCCAGCGCCCGACGCATGTGACCACCGGCGTCGCCGTCCTGCAGTCGACGCACCAGGACCGTGTCGATGCCGGTCGCGGAGATCACCCCGAGCTGTCCGGCCATCGAGACGGTTCGCGCGAGGCGCCAATCGGAGACGGCGACTCCCATCCCGCCCTGAATGATCTCGGGCAGCGGGTGCGTGATCATGGCGTGGTCAGCCATCAGGGGCGGCGGCGTGTGGTAGGGCGCCCGCGCGCCGACGAGGCCCGGGGGCGGTCGCCGCGGGGGCGGTGGGAGCGGCAGGAGCGGCACCCGGCTGAGCGGCGCGGCGGGCCGCCTTCTCCTTGGCGCGGGCGCGCTCATCCGACTTGCGGGCCCGGATCGCGGCGATCCGCTCGGCGAGCGGGACCTCGAGCGCGACGTCGGGCTTGGCGCGATAGTCGAAATCGGGGACGGTCACGCGTGGCAGGCGCTTGTTGAGCACCTTCTCGATCTGGCGCAACTCGCTCTCTTCTTCCGGGGCCACGAAGGTGAAGGCATCGCCGGTCGCCTCGGCGCGCGCCGTCCGGCCGATCCGGTGGATGTAATCCTCGGGGACCAGCGGGACGTCGAAGTTCACGACGTGGCCGAGCTCCTCGATGTCGATGCCGCGGGCGACGATGTCGGTCGCGACGAGGACGCGATACTTCCCCTTCTTGAAGCCGGCGAGGGCCTCGGTCCGCTGGGCCTGCGAGCGATTGCCGTGGATCCGTTCCGCCGGAATGCCGTGCTTGCTCAGGAAGGCATGCAGCCGGTTGGCGCGGTGCTTGGTGCGGGTGAAGACCAGGACTTCCTGCATCTCGCCGCGCTGCAGCAGCGTGAGCAGCAGCGTCGACTTCAGCTCCTGCGCCACCGGGTAGAGCGCCTGGGTGATGCCGACGGCCGGCTTGGACTGCCGCTCGAGGTTGATCAGCACCGGATCCTTCAGCATCTCGCGCACCAGCGTCATGATCGGCGCCGGCATGGTGGCCGAGAAGAAGAGCGTCTGGCGCTTGGCCGGCACGTGCTTGAGGATCCGCTTGATGTCCGGCAGGAAGCCCATGTCGAGCATCCGGTCGGCCTCGTCGAGGACCAGGTATTCGATGCCCGGGAGCTTGCCATACTGCGACTTGAAGTGGTCGAGCAACCGGCCCGGCGTCGCGATCATGACGTCAACGCCGCTGCGGAAGGCGTGCTCCTGCGGCCCCATCCCCACGCCACCGAAGACGGCGGCGCCGGTGATCGGGGTGTGGACGGCGAGATCGTTCAGGTCGGCGAGGATCTGCGCGGCCAGTTCCCGGGTCGGCGTCAGGATCAGCGTCCGGGTGGTCCGGCGCGGCTTGTCCATGAGCTGGTGCAGGATCGGCAGCAGGAAGGCCGCGGTCTTGCCGCTGCCGGTCTGGGCGCAGGCGAGCACGTCGCGACCCGCCAGGGCCGGCGGGATGGCATCCGCCTGGATCGGGGTCGGACGGGTAAAGCCGAGTTCCTTGATGCCGCGCAGGAGGTCGGGATGCAGGTCGAGACTACTGAAAGGCACGCAAGATCCTAGGTCGGGGACGGTGTTTCGCACGAGGCAACCTAACAACCTGTCCCACCGAATGACGACAGACGGGCTCCTGCGACCCATGCTCAGGAGTGATACGCCCCGAGTGGGGCGATTGTTCGCACTTTGGCCATTCCCGGGGTGGCCTACGGGCCCGGGGTGGTGAGCTCGCGGAGCCAGATGTTGCGAAACTGTACAGTGACGCCGTGATCTTGCAGGGCGATCGGGAGCCGGTCGGGGTGGGCGGAATAGGGGGTGCGGACGCCGTTGCTGGTAGGCCCCAGCAGGATCGCCTCCTGATGGACCAGGATTCCGTTGTGGAAGACGGTCATCCGGGCGGGGACGGCGAGGAGGCCGGCAGCGTCAAAAATCGGGCGGCGGAAGACGATATCGTAGCTCTGCCACTCCCCGGGTGCCCGTGACGCATTCACGAGGGGAGGGAACTGGCCGTAGATCGAGGCTGCCTGGCCGTCGGCGTAGGTGGTGTTCTCCCACGAATCGAGGATCTGGAGCTCGTAGCGCCCCATGAAGAAGACGCCGCTGTTGCCGCGCTCCTGGCCGGTCCCCTTCACCTCCTTGGGGGTCCGCCACTCGAGGTGGAGCTGGACGTCGCCGAACGGTTGCCGGGTCCGGATGGTGCCTTTGCCCGGAACGACTTCCAACGCCTGACCGACGATCCGCCAGGGAGCCGCCCCGCCGGAGGAGTCCTTGCCGGTCTGCCACGCGGCGAGCGAGCTGCCGTCGAAGAGGACGATGGCATCGGCGGGTGCGGGGACCGGGGCGCCGGCCGGGCCGGGGTGGACAATCGGCGGCTTCGGGCGCGTCATCGAGTGCTGCGACCACTCGACGGGTGCCTGGCCGGCAAGGGGGAGGATCAGGGTGGTGGTCAGGACGGCGAGACGAGCGAGCGGGTTCAGCATGACAGCTCTCCGGGGGAATGCGCCAAGCGCGGCGGCGCAGTAAGTTATCGCGCCGGCTCAACGCATGGTGTTCCACCCGTCACGGATCGTCGATCGGTCCCGTGTCGTCCTCCCCTCGGAGAATCAATTCTATGGTTTCGCTGCTCCGCGTCGCGGGGGTGGTGACGTGCGTCGCCACGATCGCATCGCCGCTCTCCGCCCAGCGCAACGCCCCGGCGGCCTACGCCATCACCAATGCCCGATTGGTCCCGGTCTCGTCGCCGGCGATCGACCAGGGCACGGTGGTCATCCGCGGCGGTTTGATCGTCGCGGTCGGCGCCACGGTCGCCGTTCCCGCCGATGCCCGCGTGATTGATGGCACGGGCCTGACGGTCTACCCTGGCCTGATTGATGGCTTCGGCACGCTCGGTCTGCCGTCGGCGACGCCGGCCGCGGCCGGTGCTGCCGCCCCGCCGGGAGGTGGCGGCGGGCGTGGCGGTGGTGGTGCCGCGGCGCCACGGGCGCCGAATTCGACCCAGGCGGTGGGGTTGCAGCCGGAACTCGCGGTGGTCAACGAACTCGGGCCGGACGCCGCGTCGTTCACCGCGGCGCGCGCGGCAGGCTTCACCACGGCGTTCACCTCGATCGGTGGCGGCGTCTTCCGCGGGCAGTCGGCGGTGATCAACCTCGACGGCACCGACGTCTCGGCGATGGTGGTGAAGAGCGGGATGACGCAGCAGCTCGCCTTCTCGCGCGGCGGCGGTGGGGGCGGCTTCCCGGGATCGTTGTTCGGCGTCTTCGCGGCGATCCGACAGGAGCTGCTCGACGCGCAGCGCTATCGCGAGGTGACGGCCGCGTATGCGCGGAGTCCGAAGGGAATGGTGCGGCCGGCCTACGATCCCTCGATGGTGGCGCTGCAGCCGGTGCTCGCGCGGCAGATCCCGATGGTGATGCTCGCCAACACGCAGCGCGAAATCGAGCGTGCGCTCGACCTCGCGAAGGAGTTCAACCTGCGCGTGATCATCGCGGGCGGGACCGAGGCGTGGAAGGTGGCGGGACGGCTCAAGGCGGAGAACGTCCCGGTGCTGCTGACGGTCAACTTCCCGCGCCGCACGACGACGCCGGCCGCGGACGCCGACCCCGATCCGCTGCGCGTGCTGCGCGAGCGCGTCGAGGCGCCGAAGGGCCCGGCCGTGCTGGAGGCGGCCGGCGTGACCTACGCCTTCACCTCGGGCGGGGCCTTCCCCGAGTTCCTCGCGAATGTCCGCCGCGCCGTCGGGGGTGGCTTGACCACGGAGCAGGCGCTCAAGGCGATGACGACGACGCCGGCGCAGCTCTTCGGCATCGCCGATCGGATGGGTGCGCTCGAAGCGGGTCGGATCGCCAACCTGACGATCACCAAGGGCGATCTCTTCGCCCTGGGCAGCACGGTGCAGCAGCTCTTCATCGATGGCCAGCCGATCGCGATTCCGGTGACGGCGCCGACGGCGGGAGCGGGGGCGGGTGGTGGACGTGGTGCGCGGCCGGGCACGCTGGAAGGCCAGTGGACCGCGCGGATCGCCTTCGACGGCGCCGAGCGTGAGGTCACCTTCACGTTGACGCAGGACGGGGCGTCGCTCGGTGGCGTGCTCGAGGGGACGTTCGGGTCGGCCGTGCTCGAGGAAGGCAGCATCGCGGCGGACGGCACCTTCCGCTTCGCCGCCTGGCTGATGCATCACGACGGACTGGAGCGGGCGCAGTTCCGCGGCACGCGGCGGGGCGATGCCCTCGTCGGCGAGGTCGCGGTCCAGGGCCATGGCACGTCGCGCTTCACCGGCAGCCAGGAGCGCTGAGATGACCACCACTTTCGAGGCACCCATGATGAAGTCCGCCGTGGCGCTGGCGTTGCTGGTGGCCGCGCCCGCGCTGTCGGGCCAGGCGCCGCGCGCCGCGGCCCCCGCGACGCTGATCCGCAACGCCACCGTCCTCACGGTGACCAAGGGGACGCTCGCCGGCACCGACGTGCTGCTGCAGAACGGCAAGATCGCGCAGATCGGGAAGAACCTGACGGCACCAGCCGGCGCGACGACGATCGACGGCACGGGGAAGTTCCTGATGCCGGGGATCATCGATCCGCATTCGCACATGATGAGCGACGCGACGAACGAGGGCTCGCTCTCGGTGACGTCGATGGTGCGGATGCACGACGCGCTCAACCCGACGGCGCCGAACATCTACCGCGCGCTCGCCGGCGGCACCACGATGCTCAACATCCTCCACGGCTCGGCGAACACCATCGGCGGGCAGAACGCCGTCGTGAAGCTCAAGTGGGGGCGCACGGCGCAGGAGATGCTCGTGCCGGGCGCGATGCCGGGGATCAAGTTCGCCCTCGGCGAGAACGTGACCCGGAAGAACAGCCAGACGGTGATCGTGCAGGGGCAGCCCGCGGCCCCGCGCCGCTATCCGACGACGCGCATGGGCCAGGAAGTGATCCTGCGCGACGCCTTCACCCGGGCGCGGGACTACCAGGCGGCGTGGGCAGACTATCGGGCGCGGCTCGCGAAGAAGGAGGCGGGGCTGATCGCGCCGCGCCGCGACCTGGAGCTCGAGCCGCTGGTCGAGGTGCTCGAGGGGAAGCGGTGGGTCCACGCGCACTCGTATCGCGCCGACGAGATGCTGATGCTGCTCAACCTCGCCGATGACTTCGGCTTCAAGATCAAGACGCTGCAGCACGGCCTCGAGGGCTACAAGATCGCCTCGGAGATTGCCAAGCACGGCGCCGGGCTCTCGACGTTCGCCGACAGCTGGGGCTACAAGATCGAGGCGTACGATGCGATTCCCTACAACGTCGCGATCCTGGTGCGCCATGGCGTGCTGACGACGATCAATTCCGACGACGACGGCCGGGCACGCCGCCTGAACATCGACGCCGCGAAGATGGTGCGCTACGGCGCGCTGACCGAGGACGAGGCGCTGCGCATCATCACCTACAACGGCGCGGTGCAGCTCGGCCTCGAGAACCGGGTCGGCTCGATCGAGGTGGGGAAGGAAGCCGACGTGGTGCTGTGGAATGCGCACCCGCTGAGCGTCTATGCCTCGCCGGACTACACCTTCATCGACGGTGAGCTCTTCTTCTCGAAGGCGATGGACGCCGAGCAGCGCGCGGCGCGCCTTGCCGAGCGCACCGAACTCGAGAAGGCCGAACCCAATCAGGCCCCGAGCGGCCGCGGCGGCGCCGGTGGCCGCGGTGGTGCCGGGACTCCCCCCGCCATGCCCTCGAAGGAGAACCGCTGATGCGCGGCCTCATCCGTTCTGCCACGACGAGCGCGGTCGTCGCGCTGCTCGCGGCCTCGCCGCTCACGGCCCAGCTGGGCTCCTTCAATCCGCGTCCCGGCCCGCAGGGAACGTTCGCCATTCGCAATGCGCGGATCGTCCCGGTCAGCGGTCCCGAGATCGCGAACGGCACGCTGGTGATCAGCGGCGGCAAGATCACGGCGGTCGGCGCCAACGCGGTGATTCCCGCCGGCGCGCAGATCATCGACGGCACCGGCCTCTCGGTCTATCCGGGAATGATGGACGCCGCCAACGAGATCGGCCTCTCGGAGATTCCGCAGGGCGCCAATGCCACGATGGATGCCAGCGAGGTCGGGTCGTTCAACCCGCAGGCGCGGGCGATCAACGGCTTCAACCCGCACAGTGCCGTCATCGGCGTGACGCGCGTGGTGGGGATCACGCACATCCTGTCGCGGCCGAGCGGCGGCGTGATCGCCGGTGCCGCGGCGCTGATGAATCTGGCCGGTGACACCCCGCCGTCGATGGCGGTGGTGCCGCAGGCGGCGATGGTGCTCACGCTGCCCGGTGGTGGCGGCGGGCGGGGCGGCGGCGGGGGCGGTGGATTCGGTGGCGGCGGCGGTGGTGGCGGCGCGGCGACGGCGCAGCGCGACTCGCTCAAGCAGTTGCTCGACGACGCGCGCGCCTACGGCAAGGCGATTGCCGCAGCGAACGCCGACAAGGCGCTCCCGCGGCCGACCCACGACCTGACGCTCGAGGCCCTGGGGCCGGTGGTGAACGGCACGATGCCGGTGCTGATCGCCGGCACCAGCGCCGCGAACATCCGCGACATCATCGCCTTCGCCGACTCGCAGAAGATCCGGCCGATCATCCTCGGCGGCCGCGATGCGCTGCAGGTGTCGGCGCTGCTCAAGGAGAAGAACGTCCCGGTGCTGCTGACCGGGGTGCGCGCCCTGCCGGGTCGCGAGGACGATCCGTACGACGTCAACTACACGCTGCCCGCCAAGCTCGTGGCGGCGGGGGTGCGCTTCGCGATCACCTCCGGCGAAGAGACGCCCGACACGCGCGACCTCCCCTACGTGGCGGGTGTCGCGGCCGCCTTCGGCCTCAGCCATGAGGATGCGCTCAAGAGCGTCACCCTCTGGCCGGCCGAGATCTATGGTGTGGGCGACAAGCTGGGGTCGCTCGAGGTCGGCAAGATCGCCAACGTCGTGGTCACCACGGGCGACATGCTCGAGGCGCGCACCGAGACGAAGTATCTCTTCATCGACGGGCGGATGGTGCCGTTGGACACCAAGCACACGCAGCTGTACGAGATGTTCAAGGGGAGGCCGTAACCGCGAGTGACCCGTGACCCGTGACCAGTGACACCAGTCACAGGTCACCGGTTACAGGTCACAGGTAAATCTCGCTTCCCTTGGCCCGGAACTCCGCCGACTTCTCGGCCATGCCGGCCTTGGCGGCGTCGCGGATGTCCTGCGAGATCCGCATCGAGCAGAACTTCGGGCCGCACATCGAGCAGAAGTGGGCCACCTTGGCGCCTTCGGCCGGCAGCGTCTCGTCGTGATAGGCGAGCGCGGTCTGCGGGTCGAGGGCGAGGTGGAACTGGTCGCGCCAGCGGAATTCGAAGCGCGCCTTGCTGAGGGCATCGTCGCGGCGCTGCGCGCTGGGATGGCCCTTGGCGAGGTCGGCCGCGTGCGCCGCGATCTTGTAGGTGATCACGCCGGTCTTCACGTCGTCGCGGTTCGGGAGGCCGAGGTGCTCCTTCGGCGTCACGTAGCAGAGCATCGCGGTGCCGTACCAGCCGATCATCGCGGCGCCGATGGCGCTGGTGATGTGGTCGTAGCCCGGCGCGATATCGGTGGTGAGCGGCCCGAGCGTGTAGAACGGCGCCTCGCCGCACCACTCGAGCTGCTTCTCCATGTTTTCCTTGATGAGGTGCATCGGCACATGGCCGGGCCCCTCGTTCATCACCTGCACGTCGTACTCCCACGCGATCTTGGTCAGCTCGCCCTGCGTCTTCAGCTCGGCGAACTGCGCCTCGTCGTTGGCGTCGGCGATCGAGCCGGGGCGGAGGCCGTCACCCAGCGAGAACGAGACGTCGTACGCCTGCATGATCTCGCAGATCTCGCGGAAGCGGGTGTAGAGGAACGACTCCTGATGGTGCGCCAGGCACCACTTCGCGATGATGCTGCCACCGCGCGAGACGATGCCGGTCATGCGGTTGGCGGTCATCGGGATGTAGCGGAGCAGCACACCGGCGTGCACGGTGAAGTAGTCGACGCCCTGCTCGGCCTGCTCGATCAAGGTGTCGCGGTAGACCTCCCAGGTGAGGTCCTCGGCAATGCCGCCGACCTTCTCGAGCGCCTGATAGATCGGCACCGTCCCGATCGGGACCGGCGAATTGCGGAGAATCCACTGCCGCGTCTCGTGGATGTCCTTGCCGGTCGAGAGGTCCATCACCGTGTCGGCGCCCCACAGCGTCGACCAGCGGAGCTTCTCGACCTCTTCCTCGATGGAGGAGACGACGGCGGAGTTGCCGATGTTGGCGTTGATCTTCACGTGGAAGCCGCGGCCGATGATCATCGGCTCGACTTCGGGGTGATTGATGTTGGCCGGGATGATGGCGCGGCCGCGGGCGACCTCGCTGCGCACGAACTCCGCCGGCAGGCCTTCGCGGAGGGCGACGAACTCCATCTCGGGGGTGATCTCCCCCTTCCGCGCGTAGTGCAGCTGGGTCACCGGCCCGGTGCCGCGGACGACGGTGCGGCGGAGTCCCTCCGGCATCGCGACGCCGAGGGCCTGATCGCGCTCGGGGCGGAGCTCGACGGTGCGGGCGCGGATCCACGAGTCGCGGATCGGCGGCAATCCCTGGCGGACATCGACGCCCTGGGGCCCCGAGGTGTCGTAGACCCGAAGCGGCGGATTCGGGGTGCCGTCGGGGGAGTCGGCGAGGGTGATCTCGCGGACCGGGACGCGCACGCCGTCGGGACCGAGGAGATGGACCTTTTCGGAGCAGGGGAAGGCGTCGGCGAACGACGAGCCTGGGATCAGGGCAGTGGCCATCGGGGTGGACCTCGTGCGGGGTCGCCTTCCTCCGCCGGTATGAGCCGGGTCAGGTTCAAAGGGTGCCTCTCAATCCCGTGCCGGACGTGGCGCGGGATGCCCCTGGCGACGGGGCAAAGATAAGGGCTGGGCCGCCCTCTGGCGCACCCGGGACCCCGCCCCAATTGACCCCCCCCCCCCCCCCCCCCCCCCCGCGCCCCGGGCCCCGGCCCCGCCCCCGCCCCCCCTGCCCGCCCGGGGACAGTCCCGTCCCCATTTCCTCCGTTCCACTGGAGGTACCATGCGTCGAAGTGTTTTCTCAGCTGCCTTGCTCCTGACCGGCTTCGCTCTCGCCACCGCGCCGCTTTCTGCCCAGGGCTTCGTCGGCGCCGGCCTGAGCATGCCTTCGGGTGAGTATGGCGACTACGCCAAGAGTGGCTGGGTTGTGAACGCCGGATTCCGTCCGTACCAGTCCGCCGACAAGCGGATGTCGATCTGGGCCGAGGGGCTGTACGGCTCGAACAAGCACGATGGTGCGGGTGACGACAAGACCAACCTCTTTGGCGGCTTCGGCTCGGTCACCTACAACCTGACGGCCGAGGCGAGTGCGGTACCGTACGTGATCGGCTCGGCGGGCTATCTCGTCCACTCCTACAAGTCCGGCATCAACAGCAGCTTCGACGACTCGGCCGGCGGCTTCGGCTTCGGCGGCGGCGCGGGGGTCGGCATCAAGAAGCTGTACCTGGAGGCGCGGTATCTCACGGCGAAGATCGATGGCGGGACGACGGCGTTCATCATGTTCACCGCGGGGATCACGTTCTAGACGGCGAACAGCGAACGGTCGCGGGTGACCAGTGACCAGTGACCAGTGATCCGTAGCCCGTGGCCGATGTTGGTCACGGGTTACTGGTTACTGGTTACTGGTTACTCGTTTCTCTTCCACTAGCTTTCAGCACCTGCCGCCCCGGAGCTCCTGCCGTGCTGCACCTCGCGTTGACGCTGTCGCTCGTCCTGCCTCAGCAGTCGGCCGAAGGACTCCGTCAGTTCATTCCGCCGGTGCCGACGCCGGCGTCGTTCATTTCCGATCCGCGCCGCGTGCTCACCGATTCGGCCCATGCTGCGCTCGATGCGCGGATCCGCGCCTTGCAGGCGGGCGGGTTCGGCGACATCGCCGTGGCCATCGTCCCCGACATCGGCGACTACACCCCCAACGACATCGCCGTCGCGATCTACCGGGACTGGAAGGTCGGGAGTGTTGCGCCGATCGGCTCGGTCCGGCGCGACGTCGGAGTGTTGATCCTGATCGTGCCGAAGGAGCTGGCGCCGAACAAGCGGGGCCAGTGTTACATCGCGCCCGGCACTGGCGCCGAGGGGATCGTGACCGATGCGGCGAGCGGGACGATCTGTCGCGACGCGATCATTCCGCTGCTGAAGACGCGCGACTATGCCGGTGCCCTCGCGGCGGGGATCGAGGCGATCGCCGCGCGGCTGACGAACGATGCGGGGTTGGCCGACACGAGCAGCGCCCAGCGCGTGGTCGGGCCGATGCCACCTGTGGGCTGGTTTCGGTGGTGGTACATCCCTGGCGGCCTCGCCGCGGTGGTGGCGTGGATCGTGGCGGCGATCGGGATGCGGCGTCGACGCCCGCGGAATTGCCCGCGATGCGGTCGTCGGATGCATCGCCTCGGTGAATCGGATGACGACGCCTTCCTCGCGCAGGGTCAGGTCGTGGAGGAGCGGATCAAGAGCGTCGACTACGACGTCTGGGAATGCGATTGCGGCGAGCACCTCGTGCTGCCGTACAAGGCGCTCTTCACCAGTTACACCGCGTGCAAGCAGTGTCAGCGTCGGACGGCCAAGGCGAAGCGGACGGTGCTGGAGCATGCGACGACACTGTCGACGGGTCGGGCGCGCGATGCGTACCGCTGCAAGGCGTGCGAGGCGACGTGGGAGGTGCTGGTCACCCTGCCGATCATCGTTGCCTCGAGCAGTGGGTCGGGCGGCGGCGGTGGTGGTGGCGGCGGCGGTTCGTCGTTCGGCGGGTCGGGGTCGAGCAGCGGGGCTGGGGGCGGCGGCAGCTACTGATGATCATCCTCGACGGCATCGGGCAACGGCTGGCGCGCTACCTCACCGCGCCACGGCACGACCGCGTGCACGCCACCACGGCGTCGCCCGGCGCGCTCGCCCTGACGATCCGCCCGGGCGATGTGCTGCTGGTCGAGGGGAGCTCGCGCATTGCCGCCGCGATCAAGTACACGACACAGTCGACCTGGTCGCACGCCGCCCTCTGCGTGGCCGCCCCGGCGCAGGGGGTCACGACCGCTCAGGAGCCGTCGGTCCTGCTCGAAGCAGATGTGGTGGATGGCGTGCACCTGGTGCCCCTGGCGAAGTATGCCGCCCTGCACACCCGCATCTGCCGACCGGTCGGGCTGACCGTCGAGGAGATTCGTCGCGTGCTGGACTTTGCGCTCGCCCACGTGGGCCATCGCTACGATGTGAAGCACATCCTCGATCTGGCGCGATTCCTCTGGCCCACGCCCCCCGTGCCGATCCGCTATCGTCGTCGCCTGCTGGCGCTTGGCAGCGGCGATCCGACGCGCGCCATCTGTTCCGCGCTGATCGCCGAGGCGTTCCACGGTGTCGGCTATCCGGTGCTGCCGACGGCGCGGCTGTTGCCGCCCCGCGACCCGGCGGCTGCGGCGGATTACCGCGAGGCGCTCCACATCCGGCACCACTCGCTCTTCACGCCTCGGGACTTCGATGTCTCGCCCTACTTCGAGATCGTCAAGCCCACACTGGCGCAGGGGTTCGATCCGCACCGGCTGCAGTTGATCACCGATCCACCCGGGATGGAGTGAGGGAGCTACTTTTCGGCGTCGTCCCCACTTCCTCACGCGAGGTCTCCCCTGATGTTGCGCACCCTCCGGCTTCCGGCGCTGCTGCTCGCCGCCGTGACGGCCTGTTCCTCCACTGACTCCCCGATTCGGGATGCCCAAGTGATCGAAACCACGACCTTCGCCCCTGCGCTCGGTGTCAATCTCGGCGCGTCCACCAAGCTCGCCAGCGGGATGTACATCCGCGACATCACCGTCGGCACCGGCGCCGATGTGGTTGCCGGCCAGAACGTCTCGATGCGGTACACGGGCACGTTCAACAATGGCACGCAGTTCGATGCCAACACGAGCGGGACGCCGTTCTCGTTCCGCCTTGGTGCGGGGCAGGTGATCGCGGGATGGGATCAGGGGATTGTCGGCATGAAGGTCGGCGGCGTGCGCCAGCTGATCATTCCGTCCGCGCTCGGCTATGGCCGGTCGGATTATGGACCGATTCCCGGCGGATCGATCCTGGTGTTCACGGTGACGGTCGTCTCGGTCCCGTGACCGCATGAACCCGGCGCTGCAGGTCTTCCTCGCCTTCGTCGTCGGACTCGGCGCCGGCATCGTTTTGCCGAGCGAGGGAGCCCTGCACGCCGTGGAGCCGTTGGGTACGCTCTGGATCAACGCGTTGCGGATGCCGATCCTGCCGCTGATCGTGATGCTGACGATCGCGGGGATCGCCAAGGCCCGGGACACCCGTGAAGCCGGCGTGCTCACGGGACGCGCCGTCCTCACCTTCCTGTTGTTGCTGGTCACCTTCACGGCGATCATGACGGCGCTCGCCCCGCTGCTGCTGGCGGGGCTGCCGCTCGATCCGGCGGCGACGGCGGCGCTGCGTGCCTCGGCCAGCGCCGACGCGGTGACGGCCGGCGCGCAGCTGACGGTCTCGGGGTGGCTACTCTCCCTGGTGCCCACGAATCCGATCAAGGCGGCGGCCGATGGCGCCCTGTTGCCGTTGGTGGTCTTCGCGCTGTTGTACGGGCTCGCGCTGACGCGGCTCCCGGAGGATGTCCGGCGTCGGCAGGGAGATGGCGCGCAGGGGATTGCCGACGTGCTGATCGTGATCATCCGCTGGGTGCTGCTGGTGGCCCCGATCGGCGTCTTCGCGCTCGCGTACGGCCTGGGTGCCAAGGTGGGTGCGCCGGCCGCCGCCGCCGTCGCGCGCTACCTGGTGGTCACCTCGCTCGCGATCTGCGTGGGGGGCGTGGTGCTCACGGCGATGACGCTGGCGATCGGACGGGTGGCGCCGAAGGCGTTTGGCGCGGCGCTCGGCCCGGCGCTGGTCATCGCCTTCTCCTCCCGCTCCTCGCTGGCGGCGCTGCCAGTGCTGATCACCGGCGTTCGTCAGCACCTGCGACTCCCCGAGCCGGTGATCGGCGTGGTGATGCCGCTGGCGGCGTCGCTCTTCAAGTTCAACGCGGCGATCACCTGGGCCCTCGGCGCGGTCTTCGTGGGCGCACTGTACGGGGTTGAGTTGCACGCCGCGCAGTTGGTGACCTTCGGCGTGGGGACGGTGCTGCTCTCGCTCACCACGCCCGGCATTCCGAGTGGCGGCTTCCTGGTGCAGGCGCCGCTCTACCTCGCGGTGGGATTGCCGGTGGAGGGGTTGGGCATCCTGATCGCGATCGACCTGATCCCCGACTTGTTCAAGACCGCGATCAACGTGACGGGCTATGCGAGTGCGGCGGTGATCGTGGCGCGCGGGGGGGAGGGGGCGTGAAATCGTCCCTGGGAATGCTCGCGCTAACTCACACCCTCACGATCGCGGTGGCGATGATCGTGCTCGCGCGCGGGCTTCGAGGACTGCGGAGTCCGCGGATCTGGGGCATGCTCCTCGCCATCGCCCTGGGGGGCATCTTGATGCTCAAGTACGGGCAGTCCTGGTGGCCGGGAAGGTCCGGCAAGTGTCCCTGACGACAACGAATGCGTCGCTGTTCCTCCTTGGGGCCACTCTGTCCATCGGCGGGGCCGTGATTGGTCTGGGCTCGGTTTTCAGGCGATTTCGGGCCCTGCACATGGCGATGGACCGGCTTGACGGCTATCTGCAGGGCTCCGCGCCGCTGCCATTCCCGGAGCACGATGCAACGGCGCGTCGTGATCTGGGCACGGTGGCGAGACTCCTGGCCGATCCAGTGCAGTCACATCGGTACCCACCCGAGGTGCATCATCGCGTGGCTGCGCTCGCCGCGCGTCCGTTGCCGGCGCCGAGGGGATAGACCGCCATGCGATGCGGCGCGCTGCTCCTGCTGATGCTCAGCGCCATGCCGCAGGGAAGCACCGCGCAAGTCGCGCCAGTCCCGGCGCCGGCGAAGCCCGCCACCGACACGGCGATCGCCACGTGGAGCACGCGCGGCCTCACGATCCGCTTTCCCCGTTCGGTCTCTCCCGACTCGATCACCTACGACACCCGCGTCGCGGACGCCTTCTCCGGCTTCGAGTGGCGCGTCATCCTGATCACCGACCAGCGCCCCTACATGGCCGCGTTGGTGATCACGCCGAGCGATTCGCTCACGCTGCAGCACGTGCCGACGATCGCGGAGGCGTACCGTGTCGGCGACCTGCGCAGTTGCGATCGCACCACCGGCAACCTCGTGTTGCGCTGCAACCGGCTGGCGCAGGGGTTGGTGCGCGACGTGGATGGGCGGCTTGAGATCGCGATCGTCGACACGCGGTGGCTGCAGGCGCTGATGACGTCGCGGACGGTGCGCGTCCACCTGCTGGTGAAGGTGGCGAAGGAGACGGTGTGGGAGGAGGAGCGGGTGGTGACGTGGAGTGGCGCCGCGAGGCCGTAGGGGCGACGGTAGGGGCGACGCATGCGTCGCCCGTCCATGTGATGGGTAGGAGATCGTAGGGGCGACGCATGCGTCGCCCTTACACACGCATGGAACCGTGTGGGCCGGGGAGATCGGTGGCGGTTGACAATATTCCTATATGAGCATATAGTAGAGGTATGACCAAGCGACTTCTGCTCCCCATGCTCCTCCTGGTCGGCGCTGGCCCCCTGTCGGGGCAGGCGCTGACGCTCAGCGAGGCCCTGCGGCGTGCCGATTCCGCCGCCTTTCCGAACCGAATGGCCCGTGCCGCCTCGGCGGCCGCGTCGGCCCGAGCCGCTGGTGCCGACCAGGGCGTCCTGCCCGGCCTTCGGGCCGAGCTCGGCGCCGTGCGGACCTCCGACCCGCTCGGCGCCTTCGGCTTCCTCCTCCGGCAGCGCGGCGTCACGCCAGAGGCGTTTGACCCCGCGGGGCTGAACCGGCCCACGCCGCGCACCGACATCGGGGCGGCGATGGTGGCGGAGGTCCCGCTGCTCAACCTCGATGCCTGGGCCGGACGCCGGGCGGCCCGCGCCGCGGCCGACGCGGAATCGGCGCGCGAACAGTGGTCCGCGACCGGCGTCGAGCTCGAGGTCATTCGCAGCTACTTCGGCGCGGTCCTGGCGCGAGAGCAGGCGCGAGTCCTCGCCGCTGCGGACCTTGCCGGGCAGGCGCACGTCCGCCGCGCCGAGAACGCCTTGGCCAATGGCCTGGTGACCAGGTCGGATCTGCTCCTGGCGCAGGTGCGGCTCGGCGACATCGCCACCCAACGGCTGCGGGCCGACGCTGATGCGATGCTGGCGCGGCAACAGCTCGCGCTGGTGCTCGGCACGCCCAATGACACCGCCGGCGCGCTGCCCTCCCGGATTCCCGGGTTGGCCACCCGAGAGATCGCCGGATCGGGAACACGGGCCGACCTGAGCGCCATTGCGGCGATGGTGAACGCCGCCTCCCAGGAAGCGGATCGGCGGAGCCTCGCGCTCCTGCCGCGCGTGAACGGCTTCGGGCGATACGAGTGGCACGACGCCTCGTCGCCGCTGGCCGGCAAGCCGATGTGGACCGTCGGCGTGATGGCGACCTGGGCGCCGTTCAGCGGGGGCGCCGAACTGGCGGCTCGCCGCGAAGCCCGAGCCAACGCGACGGCCGCGCGGGCCGGGTTGGCGGCTGCGCAGGGTGCGGCCGCGCTGGAGCTCGCCTCGGCGGAAAGCGGCGTGCGCGTCGCCGAGCAGGCCTTGGCCATCGCGACGCGCGGGACGGCGCAGGCGGCCGAGGCGCACCGGATCGTGGTCCGCAAGTACGACGGCGGGCTGGCCACGGTGGCGGAGCTGCTCGATGCCCAGGCAACAGACCTCGGCGCGCAGCTAGGCGAAGCCAAGGCACGTCATGACCTGATTGTGGCGATCGCCACGGTCGCGCGACTGCGCGGCAGCGATCTCAGCTTGTTGGCGCAGGCGCTCGACGCGTCGGCCACGAACCCGGAGTGACACCCATGCGCGGATATTGGATGATCGGCCTTCCCCTCGTGCTGGCGGCCTGCGGCGGCGACGCCTCACCGGCCAAGCCCGCGACGCCCGCCACTGGCGGCACCGCGGTGGCCGTCGTCGACACGATGATTGTCGGCACGACGGAGGCGACCGGGCTTGCGTCGCCGATGGAGAGCAGCACCCTCTCGACCCGCTTGATGGCGAGCGTCGTGGACGTGATGGTGCTCGAAGGGGCGAAGGTCCAGCAGGGGCAGGTGCTGGTCCGATTGGACCTTCGGGACCTTGCCGCGAAGCGTCAGCAGGCGCAGGCCGGGCTGGCCGACGTCGAGGCCCAGCGGCAACTCGCCCTGGTGAGCGCCACGCGCCTGCGCGCCATGTATGCCGACAGCGCCGCGCCGAAGGCGTCACTCGACGCCGCCGAAGCGGGACTGGCACGAGCCGAGGCGGGCGTTCGGGCCGCGAAGGCGGCTTTGGCAGAACTCGATGCCGTGGCGTCCTACGGTGAGATCCGCGCGCCGTTCGCCGGCGTCGTGTCGCGGCGATTCGTCGATCCGGGCGCCTTCGTGGCTCCCGGGGCACCGATGCTGACGGTCGATCGACTCGGCGACCTCCGGATCTCGGTGACGGTGCCGGTTGCTGGAGTGGCCGGGCTGACTACCGGCCGCACGGTGATCGCGGTGATCGAGGGCGACACCGCGACGGCGAAGATCGAGGGAGTCGCGCGCGAGAGCGGCGGCACCTATGCGGTCAACGCGGTGGTGCGCAACGCCGACGGGCGCTTCCGTGGGGGCAGCTCGGCGGCGCTGCGGCTTCCAGGTACCGAACGGCGCGCGCTGTTGATTCCGACCGCTGCGCTCCGGCAGGAAGGTGATCTGCATTCGGTGCTCCGCCGCACGGCGCAGGGCGACCTGATGACGGTGGTGCGGGTCGGGAGCGTCATCGGTGATCGGACCGAGGTGCTCGGCGGACTCACGGCGGCAGACAGCGTCGTGGTGCCTGCCGTCGCCGGGAGGCCGTGATGGGCATCGCCGGCAAGATTGCCGCGTCGTGGCTGCACTCGAAGCTCACCCCGTTGGTGACGATCGCGTCGCTGGCGGTGGGTGCGCTGGCGATCGTCGCCACACCGCGCGAGGAAGAGCCGCAGATCTCGGTCCCGATGATCGACGTGATGGCGCAGCTCCCTGGTGCCGGACCGAATGAGGTCGAGCAGACCATCCTTCGGCCGATCGAGCGCCGGATGCGCGAGATCGCCGGCGTGGAGCACGTCTATGGCGTGGCCGGCGACGGCTGGGCGATGGCGACCGTCCGCTTTGCGGTGGGCGAGCCGCAGGACCTGAGCGTCGCCAAGGTGCACGCCAAGTTGATGGCCGCGATGGGCGACATGCCGCCCGGGGCGTCGCCGCCGCTGGTGACCCCCCACTCGATCGATGACGTCCCGATCCTGGCGCTGACGCTGCACGGCGGTGGGCTCGATGCCGAGGGATTGCGTCAGATCGCCGTCCATCTCGAGGACGAACTGCGCACGCTCCCCGACGTGGCCAGGACCTTCACGGTGGGTGGGTCGCCGCGCCAGTTGCGGGTGACGCTCGATCCGGCGCGACTCGCTGCGGCTGGTGTGTCGCCGGGCGAGGTGGTGCAGGCGCTACGCGGCGCGACGGCGCGGATGCAGGCGGGTGAACTGACGACGTCGCAGGGTGTCCTGCTGGTGGAGGTCGGCGCGCCCATCACCACGGCGGCCGAGGCGGCGCAGGTGATTGTGGCGTCACGCCAGGGTCGCCCGATTCCGCTTGGCGCGGTCGCGACGGTGAGTGAGGGACCAGCTGAGGCGACGCGGCAGGTGTCGTATGCCGACTCGCTCGGGACGGCGCCGGCAGTGACGATCGCGTTGGCCAAGCGCCCCGGTGCCAATGCCACAGCGGTGACGCACGCCGCGCTCGCGCGGGTCGAGGCGGCCAAGGGGCGGATCATCCCGGCGAACGTCGCCGTGGTGGTGACCCGCGACTACGGCGAGACCGCTGGCGAAAAGGCCTCGGAGCTGATCCTCCACCTGGTCCTCGCCACGCTGTCGGTGACGGTGCTGATCGGCTTCTTCCTCGGATGGCGCGAGGCGCTGGTCGTGCTGGTGGCCGTTCCGGTCACGCTCGCCCTGACGCTCTTCGTCTACTACCTGCTCGGCTACACGCTGAACCGGATCACGCTCTTCGCGCTGATCTTCTCGATCGGCATCCTGGTCGACGATGCGATCGTGGTGGTCGAGAACATCTACCGGCACCTTGCGATGGGCGGGAAGGACGCCGACGTGGCCGCCATCGAGGGGGTCGACGAGGTCGGCAATCCGACGATCCTGGCGACCTTCACGGTGATCGCGGCGATCCTGCCGATGGCCTTCGTGTCGGGGATGATGGGGCCGTACATGCGGCCGATTCCGATCGGCGCCTCGGCGGCGATGCTCGCCTCGCTCGGCGTGGCGTTCGTCATCACGCCGTGGCTGGCGATCCGGTTGCTCAAGGGGCATGTGAAGCCGAGTGGTCATGCCGAGGCCGAGTCGGCGGCGATCGCCAACGGGCGCTACTCGCGACTCATGCGCGGCTTGATCGAGAACCGGTCGCGTCGACGGCTGGTCTATCTCGGCACCGTCGGCCTGTTGCTCGCCTCGATGGCGCTGCTGGCCGTGCGGCTGGTGCAGGTGAAGATGTTGCCGTTCGACAACAAGTCGGAGTTCCAGGTGGTCCTCGACTTCCCCGAGGGGACGCCGTTGGAGACCTCGACGGCCGCCGTCGACGAGATCGCGGCGGTCCTGCGCACGGTCCCCGAGGTGGTGAGCACCCAGACGTATGCCGGCACGGCCGCGCCGTTCAACTTCAACGGCCTGGTCCGGCACTACTTCCTGCGGCAGGGAACGCACGTGGCGGACGTGCAGGTCAACCTGCTGCCGAAGGGGGAACGCAGTCGGCAGAGTCACGAGATCGCGGTCGGGGTCCGTCCGCTGGTGGTGGAGATCGCCACCCGGTATGGCGCGCGCGCGAAGATCGCCGAGATCCCGCCGGGGCCGCCGGTGATGAGCACGCTGGTCGCCGAGGTGTATGGGCCGGATGACGCCACGCGGCTCGCCGCCGCCGAGCGCGTGCGGCAGGTGATGGAGGCGACGCCGGGCGTGGTGGATGTGGACTGGAGTGTCGAGGCGCCGCAGCACCGGCTCTCGTTGCGGGTCGACCGCGCGCGGGCTGGGGCCGCTGGTGTCGCCGTCGAGCAGATCACCTCCGTGCTGGCGCTTGGCCTCTCCGGGATGCCGGTCGGCCTGGCCTCGCAGCCGAGTGCGCGCGAGCCGGTGATGATCGTGCCGCGACTCGCCACGGCCGATCGGCAGGACCTCTCCGCGTTGCTCGCCCTGCCGGTGGCCACTCCGACGGGACCGCTGCCACTCGGCCGTTTCGTCACCGTCGATTCGCTCACGCGGACGTCGGCTCGGCAGTCGCGCAACCTGCGGCCGCTGATCTACATCACCGCGGACGTGGCCGACGTGGTGGAGTCGCCGGTCTACGCGATCCTCGCCATGAACGCGGCGCTCGATACCGTCCGCGTGAATGGTCAGGCGATCGCGCGGTACAATGCGGTCCAACCGGACCAGCTCGACGAGCTCGCGCTGAAGTGGGACGGCGAGTGGCAGGTGACCATCGAAGTGTTCCGCGACCTCGGGCTCGCCTTCGCGGTGGTGCTGCTGCTGATCTATCTGCTGGTGGTGGGGTGGTTCCAGTCGTACACGATCCCGCTGGTGATCATGGCGCCGATTCCGCTCACGCTCATCGGCATTCTCCCCGGGCATGCCATCACGGGCGCCTTCTTCACGGCGACGTCGATGATCGGGATGATCGCCCTGGCCGGCATCATCGTCCGGAACTCGATCCTGCTGGTGGACTTCATTCAGCTGGCGGAGGCGCGTGGCGAATCGCTGGAACGGGCGGTGATCGAGGCGGGCGCGGTGCGCTTCCGGCCGATCGCGCTGACCGCGGCCGCCGTGGTGATCGGCGGGATCGTGATGGTGCTCGATCCGATCTTCCAGGGGCTGGCCGTGGCGCTGATGTTCGGCGCGGTCGCCGCGACGGCGCTGACGATGGTGCTGGTGCCACTGCTGTACTGGGAATTGATGCGCCGCCGTGGGCGGCAGGAGTCGCAATCATGAAACTCGTGCTCTTCCTGTACCTCGGCCCCGATCCTCAGCGGTTGCACGCCCTGGTCGAGGGGCTCGGCCTCCCCGGTCACACCGACCTTGGCGAGGTGCACGGCGCCGGCCGCACCGGACGGCACGAAGGCACGCGGGCATTCCCAGGCGGCGGCTCCGCGATGTTCAGCGTCGTGGAGAGCGCCCAGGTGCCGGTGGTCATGGCTGCCGCCGCCGCCGCGTCGGCTGCACTGCCGCCAGGCGAACGGCTGCATGCCTTCGTGCTGCCGGTCGAACAAACACTCTGATCACCACCAGCCCCCGGAGGGGAGTCCTCATGTGTCCTGATGGCATCATCCGCCGCTTCGCCGGCCTGTTCGTCCTGCTCTCGTTGGCGCTCGCCCATTGGGTGAACCCGGCGTGGTACTACTTCACCGCGTTCGTCGGGGTGAATCTGGTGCAATCGAGCTTCACGGGATTCTGCCCGCTGGAGAAGATCCTGGGGGCGGCGGGGGTGTTGGGGTGCAAAAAGGCGTAGGGGCGACGCATGCGTCGCCCGTACGAAAGGGGAGATCCAGGCGCGTCGGTAAAGCGAGAAGCGTGGTCTGGCGGGAAGATCCCTCCGCTGGGCCACGCTTCTCGCTTCTCGCTTCTCGCTTCTCGCTTACTTCCCGACAATCGCCGCGTAGATCAACGCCCGAATCCGCTGGTGGTCATCGACGCCGCCGGTGTCGTTGAGGTTGGTCATGTACGTGACGACCATATCCTCTTGCGGGTCGACCCAGTAGGTCGAGTGGTAGGCGCCGCCCCAGCCGTATTCGCCGAGGGAGCCCGGCAGGCCGGAGGTGCCAAGGGTCTGCTTGATGGAGAAGCCGAGGCCGAAGCCGTCGCTGCCATAGAGGGTGCCGGCATGGTTGACGGTCATCAGCTTGACGGTGGTCGGCGAGAGGATTCGTGCGCCGTCCAGTTGGCCGCCGTTGAGGAGCATCTGCAGAAATCGGGCATAGTCGCCGGCCGTCGAGGTGATGCCGGCGCCGCCGGAGAAGGCGATCCGCGGCCCGTCGACGTACGCCCCCTGGCCGGTCATCGCGCCCGGCGTCGGCGAGGGCTCGAGCTTGCCGTTGACGGCGGTGTAGACGGTCGCGAAGCGGCCACGGTTGGCCGGGTCGACGTAGAAGGCGGTGCTGGTCATCCGGAGCGGCACGAACAGCCGTGCCTTGAGGAACTCGGCGAGAGTCTGCCCGGAGACGGCTTCGATCACGGCGCCGAGAATGTCGGTGTTGTAGCCGTAGACGAACGCCGCGCCGGGCTGCGCGTCCATCGGCAGCGCGGCCATGCGCTTCATGACGGCCGCGACGGTCTCGTTGCGGTCGGCGAAGTACCACCCCTGAATCCCCGCGGCCTTCCACTGATCGCTGGCGGGGCCGTAGCCGTAACCGATGCCGGCGGTGTGGGTGAGGAGGTCGCGGAGCCTGATCTGACGCTTGGCCGGCACCACGTCGTATCCGCCACCGCTCTTCGCGACCGCGACCGTCGTCTTTTCCCACTCCGGGAGGTAGCGGGAGAGCGGCTGATCGATCAGCAGCTTCCCTTCCTCCTGCAGCATCATGATGCCGACGCTCACCAGCGCCTTGGTCTGCGAGGCGATCCGGAAGATGCCATCGGCGCGCATGCTGTCCTTCGCCTCGCGGTCGCGCATTCCAAAGGCATGCTCGTAGACGACCTGGCCATGCCGCTGGACGCGCAGCACGCCGCCCGCGAGCTTGCCCTGCGCCACGTAGTCGTCGAGCAGGGTGGTGAGATTGCGGAGTCGGGCCCGCGAGGTGCCCTCGACCCTCTGGGCGGCTGGTGTCGTTTGCGCGACGAGTTGCGCCTGCAGCGGAGCCGCCACCAACGCGGCGAGCAGCAGCAGGCGGCTGGTGGCGGTGCGGAGCATCACTGCCCCCGGCTCGACGGCGGGACCATGCCATTCATCCGCAGGTAGGTGACGATGTTGCCGTAGTGCTCATCGTCGTGGGCCGCGTTGGTCACCAGTGCCCAGAGCTTGCTGCGCTTCTCGCCCCAGATGGTGATCTCCTGGTGGATCGCCGCGTCGGAGATGGCATACGCCTTGGCACAGTAGGCGGTCGAGGCCTTGAGTGCCGCGACCAGCGCCGCCTTGGTCGTCGCCGACTTCTCCACGGCGTCCTCCTTCGGCTGCGGATCGCCGAGGACGGCGGCGCAGATCATGTTCTGGGCTCCGGCGACATGGCCGATCAGTTCGCCGAACGTCCGCACCCCCGCCACCGGCCGGAAGGCGTACTTCGCCTCGGGCATTTCCTCGGCGGCCGTGGTGATGAAGCCGATGGTCGGCGTCCAGACGTCGCGGACCGTGCCGGCGACATGATTGCCGGACTGGGCGGCGAGTGGAGAGGCGGCGAGGAGGAGGAGGAGGGGGAGGCGCATGAGACGGGATTCCAAGGAAGGGAGGGGTGATGGATGATCGATGGTCGATGATCGATGGTCGATGGTCGATAACTGCTCATAAGGTGTGTCTCTGGGCCAGAAAGGGGAATCCCGAGGCCCTTGGGCGCCATCGATCATCGACCATCGATCATCGATCCTCGCTTCTCGCTCTTCCCATCCCGCCTCCTTCCCCGCACGTTTGACACTTCCCTCAGCCACCGGTCCGGTGCCCATGCTCCGTCGTGTTCTGCCGTTGTTGCTCCTGGCCACCCCGCTTGCCGCGCAGGCGCGCGACTCGGTCGTCCCCGATCTGCTGGCGCTGGTGGCGCGGCCACGGAGTGAAGTGGCGCCGGTGCTCGAGCGTTGGTCGACCGACCGGGCGGCCCTGGGCCGACGGTACGCCGTGGAGTACTCGCCGGAGCGCACGAACCGGTTTCGCTCCTTCTACCGCTCCTGGCAGACCGAGCTGCAGCGACTTCCGTTCGAGAAGCTCTCGCGGCCGGGGCAGGTGGACTTCCTGCTGCTCGACAACAAGTTGCGCTACGAGTTGGCGCTGCTCGACCGCGAGCAGAAGCTCGCCGCCGAGATGGCGCCGCTGCTCCCCTTCGCGCCGACGTTGTTCGGCCTGGTCGAGGAGCGGCGGAAGTTCGTGCGCCCGGCGCCCGCCGATGCGGCGAAGCGGATCACCGCGATGACGACCGCGCTCGACGCCGCCCGCGCCTCGATGATGGCGCCCGCGAATCGGCCCACCAAGATCGTCGCGCTGCGTGCCGCGGAGGCGGCGGCCGACCTGCGCGGGCAGTTCCAGGGGTGGCTGCGCTTCTATCAGGGCTACGACGCCGAGATGACCTGGTGGGTGGGCGAGCCGGCCAAGCGCTTCGACGCGGCGCTCGAGGCGTGGCGCAAGTACCTGCGGGAGCAGCTGGTTGGTGCGCGGGATGGGCAGGATGAACCGATCGTCGGCGATCCGATCGGCGCCGAGGGGCTGGCGGTGGACCTGCAGGCCGAGATGATCGCCTATACGCCGGCGGAGTTGATCGCGATCGCGGAGAAGGAATACGCCTACCTGCTTGGTGAGGCGAAGAAGACGGCGCGCAGCATGGGCCTCGGCGACGACTGGAAGAAGGCCGCCGAGAAGACCAAGGACGACTTCGCGCCGGTCGGGACGCAAACGCTCGCGGTGCGCGACATGGCCTTCGAGGCCATCCAGTACGTCGAGAAGAACAACCTCGTGACGGTGCCGCCGCTGGCGAAGGAGATCTGGCGGATGGAGATGATGTCGCCGGCGGCGCAGAAGGTCTCGCCCTTCTTCCTCGGCGGCGAGGTGATCCAGGTGTCGTCGCCGACCGACGGGATGACCGACGAGGAGAAGCTGATGGTGCTGCGCGCCAACAACCTCCACGGGTCGCGCGCCACCGTGCAGCATGAGCTGATTCCGGGCCACCACCTGCAGGGTTTTGCCGCGGCGCGGAACGGCACCGCGCGCGGGATCTTCGGGACGCCGTTCTTCCACGAGGGGTGGGCGCTCTGGTGGGAGCTGTACCTCTGGGACCGCGGCTTCCCGGTGACACCGGAGAACCGGATGGGGATGCTCTTCTGGCGGATGCACCGCGCCGCCCGGATCATCTTCTCGTTGAAGTTCCACCTGGGTGAGTGGACGCCGCAGCAGTGCATCGACTTCCTGGTTGACGCGGTGGGCCACGAGCGGGCGAGCGCCACCGGCGAGGTGCGCCGCTCCTTCAACGGCAGCTACTCGCCGCTCTATCAGGCCGGCTACCTGCTCGGCGGGATGCAGTTGCGCGCCCTGCACACCGAGCTGGTGACCAGCGGCAAGATGACCGACCGGTCGTTCCACGACGCGGTGCTGGCGGCGGGGCCGATGCCGATCGAGATGGTGCGCGCGCAGTTGGAGCCGGACCGCCCCCTGACCCGCACGTATCGGAGCGCCTGGCGCTTCGGGGAGTGACGTGATGGCCAAGCAGAGCGCGCAGCAGCGCGCCGATCGCATCGTGGCGTTCCGCGCCGAGCTGTCCGAGCTCGAGGCGGCGGGCGTCGCGACGCTGGATCCGGTGATGGCCACGCAGATCCGCGCGCATCACGACGCCATTCTCACCCGGCTCGCCTCCGAGACGGAGGTCGATCTCTCGCGCGGCGAGGCGCGTCTCTCCGCCGGGATGCGGGCCGCGTCGATCCTCGGCGCCGCCGCGCTGTCGGCGGCGTGGGGCTTCTTCGTCGCGGCCACCTGGAACGACATCGGCCGGCCGGCGCGGCTGGCGTTGGTCACCATTCCGCCGATTCTCCTCGCCATCGGAACCGCCGTGGCCGCGCGCCGTGAGCAGAGTGGCTACGTGGCGTCGATCGTGGCGACGGTCGCCACGATCGCCTTCGGCGTGAACCTCGCCGCGCTCGGCGTGCTCTATGATCTCCCCGATTCGCGCAACTTCCTGCTGGCGGTCGGCAGCTTCGCGATGATCCTCGCCTACGGCTATGGCCTGGTGCTGCCACTGCTCGGCGGGATTGTCGGGATCGGCGGCTGGCTCTGGTCGCTGGCGGCGATTCCGCAGGGCCTCTGGTGGGACGGCGCGTATGGCGATTTCGAGCCGCTCGCCCTCCTCGGCCTCGGCGCGATCTTCCTGCCGCGTCTGGTGCGACGCGGTCCGCCCAGCTTTACCACGACGTGGCGGGCGTGTGGTGCCGCCGCGGTGATGGTTGCCCTGCTTGCGCTCGGCCAGACCCACAGCGCGTCGCTCTTCGACGGCATGAACGCGGCGCTCCTCGAGGGCGGCTACCAGCTGATTGGCGGGGCCAGCTTTGCCGTGATGATCTGGCAGGGCCTCGCACGGGATCGCAGTGAACTGGTCCGCGCGGGGACGATCGGGATGGGGATGCTCCTCTTCCTGCGGGCGGTCGACTGGTTCTGGGAGCTGATGCCGAAGTGGCTCTTCTTCCTGCTGGTGGGCGCGTTGGCATTCGGGACGCTGCTGCTGTTGCGGCGGTTGCGACTCGCGGAACGGAGGCTGCCATGAAAGCGGTCGGATTGGCGATCGGGCTGGTGGTCGTGCTCAACGCGGTGGTGATCGTGCCGGCCGCGCGCGAGCGCGCCGCCCCCGTCCACCACGTGACGGTGCAGGCGTGCGGCGATCATATCCAGGGCGGCTGGCGCGATGGGGAGCTCCCTTTGCTCACGCTGCCATTGGCGGGTCGTCCGGGTGGTTGGGGCGATGCCATCGATGGGGCGACGCTGACCCGTCTTGGCTTCACGGCGGCGCATCTCGCCCTGCTGGGCGACACGATCGCGTCGTTCGGCGACCTGCCGACACCGCGCGAGGCGTGGCTGACGATGCGCCAGCGCGACGACTCGCTCCACGAGTACGACATCGTCGGCGCCGCACCGAGCCGACCCTCGGCGGGTGACGGGGTGCTCGTGTTGCGGGGGCTGGTGGGGTTCCAGTGGGTCGATCGGCGGCTACCCCCTGGGATGGACTCCTTGCCGTCTGCGGCGCATCGGTCGCAAATCGGCGTCACGGTCATCCGGCTGCTCCCGCCGCAACTCGGCCTCGACCGCGCGCAGGCCAACGCCCTCAAGTCGCTCCGGGATGCGACCGGCGCACGATGCCCTCGGACCCTCGCGGTCACGCTGGCGTTCGGGAGTCGTGGGGCGGTCTGGGTGGAGGCGGTGGGCGCGACGCCCTGATGGCGATCGGCTAGTTGGTGGCCGCGAGGACGCTGCGGACGGTGGCCAGCAGCTGGTCGATCATGAAGGGCTTGCTCACGATGGTGACGTCCGCACCGACTCCGGCCCGCTCGCGCGTGAACTCGACCGAGTAGCCGGAGGTGAGGATCACCGGCATCGCGGATCCCCCGGCGCGAACGCTGGCGATCAGCTCCCCCCCGCTCAGTCCCGGCATCATCATGTCGGTGATCACCAGCGCCAGCGAGTCGCGGTGCTCCGCGATCGCGACCAGCGCTGCGTCGCCATCCACCGCCTCGAGCACCTCGAAGCCGTCCCGCTCGAGCACCCGCCGCATCACACGACGGACCGGCTCCTCATCGTCGACGACCAGGATGCGCTGCACCGAGGCCGGGCCGCCGGTGGGACGGCTCGGCGCGCGTGGTGTCGCTGCCGCCGTGGCCGGAAGTGGCGTGTCGGCGTCGCCTCTGGCGCCCGGCAGTCGGATGGTGAAGCTGGTACCCCGGCCCGGCGTGCTCGACGCCGTGATGCGACCGCCGGCACCCGTGATGATCCCGAGGCACGTCGCGAGTCCAAGTCCGGTGCCCTTGCCGGGTTCCTTGGTCGTGAAAAACGGTTCAAAGAGATGCTCCTGCGCCTCGGCGTCCATCCCCATGCCGGTGTCGCGT
Source organism: Gemmatimonadota bacterium (assembly GCA_016704275.1). Lineage (NCBI taxonomy): Bacteria > Pseudomonadati > Gemmatimonadota > Gemmatimonadota bacterium. The sequence continues at coordinate 80,362 of JADJAK010000008.1, read as the reverse complement.
ACGGTGAGCTCCACCCAGCTCTCGCCGTCTTCCGACGGGAGGCGAGTGTTGGCCATGGCCAACGTGAGCGTGCCACCCGTCGGCATCGCGTCGCGCGCGTTGATGGCCAGGTTCATCACGACCTGTTCCATCTGACCCCGATCGATCAGCACCGGCGGGAGGGTCTCGGCGAATCGGGTTTCGATCTCGATGTTCTCCCCGATCAACCGTTCGAGCATCGGCAGCAGGCCACGGACCACCTCGGCCAGGTCGACCCTCGAGACCTTCGCGGGTTGCTGGCGGGAAAATCCGAGCAGCTGCCGCGTCAGCAGGACGGCACGCGCCCCGGCGCGTTCCGCCTCCTGCAGGTCGGGCCTGGCCTCGTGGTCCGGCGGCAGCGTGGCCTGGGCCAGGTCGATCGACGAATTGATGACGGTGAGCAGATTGTTGAAGTCGTGGGCGACCGACCCGGCGAGGCGACCGACGCTTTCCATCTTCTGCGACTGGTGGAACTGGGCCTCAAAGCGGCGCTGCGCGGTGACATCGCGCTTGATGGCGATGAAGTGGGTGACCACGCCTTGCGGGTCAGACACCGGGGTGATCGTCTGCTGTTCGACGTAGCGGCTCTGATCCTTGCGGCGGTTGATGAGTTCGCCGCGCCACACCTCGCCACGCAACAAGGTGCTCCACATCTCCTCGTAGAACGCCTGATCCTGTGCCCCCGAGCGACTCAGCAAACGGGGGCTGCTGCCGAGAGCCTCCTCGCGACTGTACCCCGTGAGCGTCGTGAACGCCGGATTGCACCAGTGGATGACGCCGTTCCGATCGGTGATCACGACGGCGTCGGCGGCCGCATCGAGCGCGACCATCTCGAGGCGGGCGGTCAGTTCCGCGGCCTTCTGCTCGGAGATGTCGGTGTGGGTGCCGAGCATCCGGAGCGGGGCGCCGTGCTGGTCGCGGGCCATGGTCCGGCCCACGGATCGAATCCAGAGCCACTCCCCATGGGCCGTGCGCTGCCGGAACTCCACTCGATACTCCGGCCGATTCCCGCTGATGTAGTCGCGGAAGGCGGCAGCGACGTGCTCGCGATCGTCGGGGTGAAGGCGCTCGATCCAGGCCGCGTTGGTTTCCCGAAAGGTTGCCGGATCGTACCCGAGCATGGACGCGTATTCCGGCGAGACGATCGCCTCCCCGGTACGTACGTCGAGGTCATACGTCCCCTGGCCGCCGGCGGCGAGCGCCAGCGCCAGCCGCTCCTCGGTGGCCTTGAGCGAGCGAAAATCGCGACCGCGACGCAGCCGGTCCCGCATCAAGAGTCCGAGCACCATGGTGGCGAGCGGCAGGACCAGAAGGAGCGGGATCATCACGTCGTCGCGTGCCGCGGCGCGATGGTCGGGCGGCAGCAGGACCGTTCCGAGGAGCGTGGTCAGGTTGACCGCGATCCCGAGGGCGAGGAGTTCGGGCCACGCGAGATTGGCCAGACGGGAGCGACGCCAGTGACGCCATGCGAGGCCGATCCCACCTGATGCCATGATGGTGACCACGCCCATCAGGGCACCTTCGCCTCCGAGCGAAAGCCGATACGCCGCCGTCATCGCCATCGCGATTCCGGCGGGCGCGAGGCCGGCATAGAGGCCGGCCACCACGAGGAGGACCCCCCGGGCGTCGAATTGGATGCCCGGTCCCACCTTGAAGGGGACCATCATCAACGCGATCCCGATGGCTCCGAGCAGGATGCCGAGCACGGCGTCGCGCCGCCCCCGGAGCGCCGGACGCAGCTTCGCTGTGACCAGGTCGTAGATGGTCACCATGGCAAGCAGGAGGAGGGCGTTGGCGGACAGCGCCATCACGGCGGGAAGTAGCATGCGCTCCTCAGAACCGGGGGTGGAGTGATGCTACTGGGAATACTACCTCATATTCGTCAGGCCGCCAGCATTGGTGCTCTTGTTGGCAGGACACTTTGGTGCGATCCTCCGGGATGCGCTCCTACCTTGCCCCTTTGGTGCTCCTGCTGACTGCCTGTGCGGGCGGTTCGCGCGTCGACCCCACCCCGGTGCCAGCGGCTGGGGGCGGCACGGTGCTGCTGATCTCGCTCGACGGCTTCCGCTGGGACTATCTCGATCGGGCGGTGGCACCGAATCTCCAGGCACTGGCGCGCGGCGGCGTTCGCGCGCAGTGGATGACTCCCGCCTTTCCGTCGCTGACCTTTCCCAATCACTACACGATGGTCACCGGGCTCTATCCGGAGCACCATGGGATCGTCGCCAACACCATGCGCGACGCCGCGCTGGGGGCGTTCCGGATCTCCGACACGACCGCGGTCCGCGACGCCCGCTGGTGGGGCGGCGAACCGATCTGGCGCACGGCGCAACGGCAGGGGAAGCATGCGGCGGCCTTCTTCTGGCCAGGTTCGGAGGCGCCGATCGGGGGCGCGATGCCGTGGCGTTCCATGGCGTTCAACGACACCTTCCCGAACGCCGCCCGCGTCGACTCCGTGCTCACCTGGTTGTCGCGGCCACGGGGTGAAGCCCCGTCGGTGGTGACGCTCTACTACAGCGACGTCGACCACGCGGGGCATGACTTCGGCCCCGACGCGCCCCAGACCGATTCGGCGATCGCGCGCGTCGACTCGATGGTCGGTCGACTGATGGCCGGGCTTGCCGCAGGCAAGTTGACCGACCGGGTGAACGTGATCGTCGTCAGTGATCACGGCATGATTGCGACCTCTGCTGAGCGGGTCATCAAGCTCGACGACTACATCTCCCTCGCCGACATCGACGTGGTGGACTGGTCGCCGGTGGGAACGATCATCCCGAAGCCGGGCAAGGAGACGGCCGTCTACGACGCGCTCGTCCGAGCACATCCCCGGCTCAAGGTCTATCGCAAGGGAGAGGTGCCCGCGCGCCTCCACTTCAACAATCACGCGCGGATCACGCCGCTCGTGCTGGTGGCCGATCCGGGCTGGACCATCGCCTCGACGGCGCGGCTCGCGGCGCGGCGCCCGAACGCCGGTGGCCACGGCTTCGACAACGCGGCGCGCGAGATGGGCGCACTCTTCGTGGCGTCGGGGCCGGCGTTTCGGCAGGGCGTAACGGTCGCGCCGTTCGAGAACATCCATCTCTACAGCCTGATGGCGCACATCCTCGGGGTCACGCCGGCACCGAACGACGGCTCGCTCGACAGTGTGCGCACGCTGTTGCGCGGCGCACCGGAGCAGGGGGCCTCGGCGGATCGGATTCGCGGTCACCTGATCACATTGGCCTCCGACGCGTACGAAGGCCGGCAGCCCGGCACCCGTGGCGACACCCTGGCCACGCGCTACGTGCAGCGTGCGATGGCGTCGGCGGGACTCTCGGCGGGCAGCGCGGATGCGACGTGGTTCCAGTCGGTGTCACTCCTTGGCGTCACACCAGGCGGGACGGTGCGTCGCTGGCAGGACAGCGCGACGCGCTCGACCTTCGGCGCGAGCGACCTCCTGCTCTGGACACGTGGCATGGATGGCCCGCGTCGACTCGACACGGGGGACGTGGTGTTCGTGGGCCATGGCATCGTCACCGCCGACGGACGCTGGGACGACTACAAGGGCATCGATGTGCGCGGGAAGGTGGTGGTGCTGTTGGGGGGTGTGCCGCAGGCCGCGACGGGGGTGTCGCTCGCGCCTGGGGAACAGCAGCGCACGGCGACCGCGCGCGGTGCGTGGGCCGTGGCGATGATCGTGAATCCCGCCCAGTGGGCCCAGCTCAGCCCCGCCTTCCGCCGCGAGACCGTTCGCCTCGCTGCCGACACCAGTGTGGCTGGGACACTCGAAATCCTCGTGCATCCGGATGCGGCGACACGCTTCTTCGGCGACGGCACGGCGCTCGCCGCCGCCCGCAGCGAGGCCGCGCAGGCGAGCTTCCGGCCGCGCGCATTGCCGGGCAAGGTCTTCGTCGACTATCTGCCGCGTCGCCGGGCGGTCGTGTCGCCCAATGTCCTCGGCCTGCTCGCGGGCAGCGACCCCACACTGCGCGATGAGGTGGTCGTGGTCACGGCCCACTGGGATCACTTCGGTCGCAATCCGACGCTGACCGGCGACCAGATCTTCAACGGCGCATTCGACAACGCTGTGGGCACGGCGAGCATGCTGGAAATGGCCCGGGTGCTCGCGGCGGGCCCGCGACCAAAGCGCAGTGTGCTCTTCGTGGCGACCACCGCCGAGGAGTCCGGCCTGCTCGGCGCCACGTGGTACACGCGCCAACCGCGCTTCCCACTGGCCAAGACCGTGGCCGCGGTCAACCTCGATGCCGGCAATCCCTGGGGTCGCACCCGCGACGTCATTGTGCTCGGCGGGGCGCTGTCGTCGCTCGACAGCATCTTTGGGGCGGTGGCGGCGGCACAGGGTCGACGCGTGACGCCCGATCCGTATCCGGAGCAGGGCTTCTATCGACGCTCCGATCACTTTGCCTTCGCGCGTGTCGGCATCCCCGCGATGTTCACCGCCACGGGGATGGATTTCGTCGGTCGCCCGGCCGGGTGGGGAAAGGCGCTGTTCGATCGCTACCTCGCCGGCACGTACCACTCACCAAGTGACGAGGTTGGCGGTGACTGGGACCTCCGCGGCGGCGCCGAGGATGTTGATGCCCTGGCCGAGACCGTGCGCCGCATTGCCAACGCAGCGGGTCGGCCCACGTGGAACAATCAGCCGGAAACCGCCGCCTTCCGCGCGGCGCAGGCTGCACAGAGGAAGACTCCATGACCATCGATCGACGGCACTTCCTCGCGGCGAGTGCCGCCGCCATCCCGGCGTTGCGCGGGCTGCAGCCGCGACTCACCGTGGCGCCGAGCGCCGACCGGATGGCGTGGTGGCGCGAGGCGCGCTTCGGGATGTTCCTGCATTGGGGGCTCTACTCGATCCTCGCCGGGAAGTGGAAGGAGGATGATCGGTGGGCCGAGTGGATCCGGCACAACGCGAAGATCCCGATCGACGAGTACGATCAGCTGCGGGCGCGCTGGAATCCGACCGGCTTCGATCCGGACCAGTGGGCGCACATGGCGCAGCGCGCCGGGATGCGCTACGCCGTGCTCACCACCAAGCATCACGACGGCTTCTGCCTCTTCGATTCGACGGCGACCGACTTCGACGTGATGCAGACGCCCTCGACGCGCGACATCTGCCGCGACCTCGCCCCCGCGCTGCGCAAGCGCGGCATCCGCGTGGGGTGGTATCACTCGATCATGGACTGGCATCACCCCGACTACCTGCCGCGGCGCGACTGGGAAGCGGCGAGCCGACCGGCGTCGGAGGCACAGTTCGCCCGCTACGTCACGTACTTGCAGGCGCAGGTCGACGAGTTGCTCACCAACTATGGCGCCATCGATGTGCTCTGGTTCGATGGCCAGTGGGAGGCGACCTGGACGCACCAGTTGGCGCTCGAGCTGGAGCAGCGGATTCGCCGGCGGGCACCGCATATCGTCATCAACGATCGGATCAACGGCACCGGGACGCCGAAGGGTGGCCGGCTTGGTGACTTCGGAACCCCCGAGAACGAGGTGCCGGCGACGGGGACGCCCGAGCGCGACTGGGAATCGTGCATGACGATGAACGAGAACTGGGGCTTCAAGGCGAAGGACCAGAACTGGAAGTCGCCGCAGAAGCTGGTGGAGTTGCTGGTGGAGACGGCCTCGAAGGGGGGCAACCTCCTGCTCAATGTCGGGCCGATGGCGGATGGTCGCTTTCCGGCACCGGCGATCGAGCGGCTCGAGGCGGTCGGCGAGTGGATGGCGGTGAACTCGTCGGCGGTCTACGGCAGCTGGGCGTCGCGCTTCGCCACGCCGGTCGGCTTCCGGTCGACGACGCAGGCACGCCGCTGCAACCTCTTCCTGACGAGCTGGCCGACCGGGCCGATGCCGCTCCCCGGCCTGCGCACGATGCCGAGGCGGGTGGAGTTGCTGGGCGCTCCCGGCGCCGCCGTGCGGGTGGTCGAGCAGGCGGGTGGGCTCGCGCTCGTGGTTCCCGCCACGGCGCCGGCGGGGTTGCTGCCATGCGTGGTGCTGCACTTCGCCGATGACTGGCAGGTGATCGCGCCGCGCGGCTGAGGCCCTTCAACCCGTCGGGCTTTTCGAGTAGCTTGCCGATGTGACTGCTTGCGCGGTTCCCGCACCACCCCGTGCCTGAGGTGACGATGGGATTCTCCGCCCGACCGCGCGTTCGCTTCGGCGATGGCGACGTCTACCAGCTCCGCATCGAATTGGAAGGGATCCTCCCTACGGTCTGGCGCCGCGTGGCGGTGTCGGGTCGTGCGTCGCTCCAGGAGCTGCACGGGATCGTCCAGTGCGCGTTCGACCGCGACGACGAGATGTCGTTCGGCTATCGCTTCCTGGTGGACGGCGTCGAGTACCTCGACCCCGAGGATGGTCCCCGGCGCGGCCATGCCGCCGATGCGATCGCCCTCGAGCAGCTCGGCCTCCTCCCCGGCGCCCGCGTCGAACACGCGGTGGAGCACCACGGCGAAGGATGGCGGCACGTGGTGTCGCTGGAACAGGTGACGCCGCGCCTTGTGGGCCAGCGGTTGCCAACCTGCCTCGGCGCGGGGCGTGCCGCCCCGCCGGAGCATTGCAGCGGGGCCCCCGAGTATCGGCGGCTGCTCGACGCGCTGCACGACCCGCATGACCCACACGCCCGCGACTGGCTGCCGGATGACTTCGATCCCGCGTACGTCGATGTCGTCGCCATCAATGCGGCGCTGGCGAAGTTGAAGCGGCATCGGCCGGCGGCCTAAACTGCAGGATGATCGATGATCGATGGACGACAAACGTGAGCCGGTCGCTGAGTATCGATCATCGATCATCGATCATCCTCCCACCTTCCTCACCATTCACCGGTTTCCCATGCGTCGTCTCCTCCCGCTCTGCCTCCTCCTCGCCGCCTGCTCCAAGAAGCCGGCGGTCCCCTCCACCGACCTCGTGCTTCGCAATGCCACCGTCTACACCGGCGATTCGCTGGCGCCGACCGCGACGGCGGTGGCGGTGCAGGGCGGCAAGATCGTCTATGTCGGCGACGAGGCCGGGGTGGCGAAGTACATCCGCGAGGGGACCGAGACGATCGACCTCGCCGGGCGATTCGTCTATCCTGGCTTCGTCGACGCGCATGCGCACTTCACCGGGATCGGCCAGCGCGAGCAACGGCTGAACCTCGAAGGGACCTCGACCAAGGACGCCTTCCTCGCCAAGGTCGAGGCGGCGGTGGCCAAGGCCAAGCCGGGAGAGTGGGTCACCGGTCGCGGCTGGATCGAGACCTTCTGGACGCCGCCGGTCTTCCCGACGCGGCACGACCTCGACAAGCTCGCGCCGAACAATCCGGTGGTACTGACGCGCGCCGACGGCCACGCCTCGGTCGCCAACAGCGCGGCGCTCAAGCTGGCGGGGATCACGGGCGCGTCGGTCGCCCCGGCCGGTGGCGCGATCAACCTCGACCCCGATGGCGAGCCGACCGGGATGCTGATCGATGCGGCGCAGGGGCTGCTCCGCGACCTGGTGCCCGATCCGACCGAGGAGGAGCTCGAGCGCGCGCTCGAGCTCGCAAGCGAGCGGTCCGTGATGCTCGGCTGGACCGCCCTGCACGACGCGCACGGCTCGTGGCCGGAAGTGGCGCGGATGCGGAAGCTGTTCGGTGAGGGGCGGATCAAGATCCGGCTCTACAAGACCATCAGCGGCCCGGGTGTGGCCGCCGATTCGCTCATCAAGCTCGGGCCGCTTCCCTCCGAATTCGACGACCACTTCACGCTGCGCGACATCAAGTTGGTGATGGACGGCGCCCTCGGCTCACGCGGTGCGGCGTTGCTCGCCCCGTACACCGACGACCCGTCCACGACCGGACTGATCACCACCGACACCGTCGCCGTGCGCGACATGCTGCAGCGCGCCCTCAAGGCCGGCGTGCAGGTGGAGATCCACGCCATCGGCGACCGTGGCAACCGGCTCTCGCTCGACCTGTTCGAGGCGGCGTTCAACAGCGTGCCGGTGGCCGAGCGGAAGATCGCCGAGCCGCGGTGGCGGGTGGAGCACGCGCAGATCGTGGCACCGTCCGACCTGCCGCGCTTCAAGTCGCTCGGGTTGATCGCCTCGATGCAGCCGTCGCACGCGATCGGCGACCTCTTCTTCGTGCCGAGCCGGATCGGGGTGGCGCGCACGTCGGGGGCGTATGCCTGGGAGTCGTTCCTGAAGATGGGCGTCCCCGTCGCCGGCGGCACCGACGCGCCGGTCGAGCGCGGCGAGCCATTGATCGAGTTCTACGCCGCCGTGGCGCGGAAGTCGCTCGACGGCAAGGACGGCCCGGGCTGGCATCCGGAGGAGAAGGTCAGCCGTCATGAGGCGCTCAGGATGTTCACCTGGTTCCCGGCGTTTGCGGCGTTTCAGGAAGATCGGTCCGGGACGATCGCCGTCGGGATGCGCGGCGACTTCACGGTGTTCGACAAGGACATCATGACGATTCCCGAGCCCGAGATCCTGCAGGCGACGAATGTACTGACCGTCGTTGGCGGGAAGATCGTCTTCGCGAAGCGATGATCCGTAGGGGCGACGCATGCGTCGCCCGCGCCGAATTGAGATGCGAGCGTGGCGGACCGATGGGCGACGCATGCGTCGCCCGTACCGAAGGGGAATCCATGGCGAAACGGCTGATGCTGGCGCTCGCAGCGCTGGGAGTGGTAATGAGCGATGCCCCGTTGGAGGCACAGGATTGGGCGGGGCTGAATCGCTATCGCGCGGCCAATGCGGAGCTCGGCCTTCCGAAGCCCGGTGAGCAGCGGGTGGTCTTCTTCGGCAACTCGATCACCGAGGGATGGGCGCCGTACTTCGCGGCGCAGTTCCCGGGGAAGCCGTACGTCGGCCGCGGCATCAGCGGGCAGACCACGCCGCAGATGCTGATCCGGTTTCGGCAGGATGTGGTGGCGCTCAAGCCGGCGGTGGTGGTGATCCTCGCGGGCACCAACGACATCGCCGGCAACACCGGGCCGTCGACGCAGGCGATGATCGCCGACAACCTGATGGGGATGGTGGAGATGGCCCAGGCGAACGGGATCCGGGTCGTCCTCTCCTCCGTTCTCCCGGTCTCCGACTATCCCTGGAAGCCGGGGCTTGAGCCGGGGCCGAAGATCGTCGCGCTCAACGCCTGGATGCGCGAGTACGCCGCCGCTCGCCACGAGACCTACCTCGACTACCACTCGGCGATGGTCAACGAGAAGCTTGGACTCAATGCCGATCTCGCGGCGGACGGCGTGCATCCGACGGCCAAGGGCTACGGGATGATGGCGACGTTGGCGGAGGCGGCGATCGCGAGGGCGTTGCGGCGGTAGGGGCCGGTGTGGCGCGGACAACGGGGCGACGCAGGCGTCGCCCGTACGAATGGAGGGCGCGGTGTGAATGACGGGCTGAGGCGCATTCTCGCGCAATGCCGGGCAGGAAGTCATCTGCCCACGCCCCGGAGCGCGCCACCATGTCCGCTGTCAGCAGCCTCAGGATCGGTTCCCGCCAGATCAGCCTCTATCGCTTCACGGGTGAGGTGCTGGATAGCCAGCGCTCCTCCCACACCACGGTGACCAGCCACCAGAATGGGCAGGTCAGCGCCCAGACCGAGCACTACAACCAGGTCTTCCTGCGGGCGTCCGATGGGGAGGAGCGCTCCGTCGAGGTGGCGTCGGCGGGAGTCGCGGTGCGGGTGGGCAACATCGTGACGGTGGGATGGGGGCTCGTGGGGAGCAACGCGACCGGAAGCTATGCGACGGTGTGGAATCACGACACCAACCAGGTCGGGCACATCGCCAAGGCGATCAACGACACCGCCGGCCCGCCGCTCTACAACATGATGATCATCGTCTTCGTCTTCATCGGCGTCTTCAACGCGATGGGGGTATTCGCGTTCAATCTCCGCGCGATCTTCTGGGTCGGCCTGACCTTCTTCTTCTTCTGGTGGCTGACCCAGCGCCGTCGGACGCTGCGCGCTGCGCTGGAAGCGGTGGTCCGGGGGGGCTGAGGGGGCGACGCATGCGTCGCCCATACCCAATCGGAGCGCAGTGCGAGCGGTTGGGATCAGCCCGCGATGAGGCCCTCTTCCATGGCGAGCTTGGTGAGGCCGGCCACGGTGCGGACGTCGAGCTTGGCCATCAGCGACTCCCGGTGCGTCTCGACGGTCCGGTGGGAGATGCCGAGCCGCGCGGCGATCTCCTTGTTGGTCTCGCCGCCGGCCACGCCGATCAACACTTCCTTCTCGCGCGGCGTGAGGACATCGGTGGCCGCGGGCTGCGGCGCCGGGGCGCGCAGGGCATCGGTCAGGCGGGCCGCGACGGCGGGCGGGAAGAACTGTTCGCCGTTGAACACCGCCCGGACCGCGCGGCGCAGTTCGGCCGGCGGCGAATCCTTCAGCAGATAGCCGCGGGCCCCCGACTTCACGCTCTCGAGCACGTACTCGGGCTGGTCGTACATCGAGAGCATCAGCACCTTCGTGCGACTCCCCTGGCGATGCAGCTCGGCGGCCACCTGCAGGCCGCCCTTTTCCGGCATCGCCACATCCATCACCAGGACATCGGGCTTCTCCTTCGCCACCAGGCGCAGGGCCTCGTCGCCATTGGCGCCCTCGCCGACGATCACCACACCCGGCTCGCCCTCGAGCACACGGCGGATGCCCTCGCGGACCACGGCGTGGTCGTCGACGACGGCGACTCGGATCTCGGGCATGCGGGGACTCCGGGGGAGGAGAAAATACCGATCATCGATGATCGATCATCGATCATCGATACACAAGGCGCAGGTCCGGCTAGGTGCTCACCACGGGCACTTCCACCACCACCGTCACCCCGCTGGCGCCACTCACCTGCACGGTGCCGCCGAGGGCGGTGATCCGCTCGCGCATCCCGGCGAGGCCGAGGTGGCCGTCGCGCTCGAAGGCGGCGATGTCGCTGCCAACCGCGAAGCCGCGGCCGTCGTCTGCCACGGTCAGGCGGAGGTTGCGGCCAATACCGGTCAGCGTGAGGGTGACGTGGGTCGCCTCGGCATGACGCACCACGTTCGCGAGCGCTTCCTGTGCGGCGCGGAAGAGCGCCAGCTCGGCCTCGGGGCCGATCCGGGCCAGCGCGTCGTCGAGCTTGGTGGAAATCTGCAGGCGGCTGCGTTCGGCCACGTCATTCGCGAGCGAGCGGATCGCGGGGACGAGGCCGAGGTCGTCGAGCAGGGCGGGGCGCAGGTCGTTGATGACCCGCCGGATCCCGCGGATGCCGCCATCGACCAGCCCGAGGACATGGTCGAGTCGGGCACTCGTGATGGGGTCGGCACCCTCGCGGAGCATCCCGACCTCGAGCTTCACTGCCGAGAGGGTCTGCGCGGTTTCGTCGTGCAGTTCGCGCGAGAGTCGGCGGCGCTCGCCCTCGTATTGGCCGACGACCCGGCCCTGCAGGCGCGCGAGCTCATCGGTGCGGACGGCGAGCCGCGTGGCGAGTTCGGAGAGGACCATCAGGCCGAAGCCGATGCCGACCGCCAACTCGAAGAGGATGTCGAGGTAGTAGCCCCAGGGCTGCCACGCGCCCTTGGCGCGGAGGAACGGATAGTCGAGGTGGTGGAGGCCCCAGAGCCAGAAGGTGACCGCCACGAAGCGGGCGCCGCTGGAGTTGTTGCGGCGGGCGTGCTGCCAGAAGACCCATCCGGTCCAGATCGTGACGCCGGAAATGAGCAGGACCATCGGGAGGGCCACGAGCAGGAACCGATCGAGGCCATTGACCGCAACCCACGCCCAGCCGACGGGGATCAGGGCGAGCGATGCGTACCCGTTGCGCCACGGCAGGTCGCGGGAGAAGACCAGCGCGGCCCAGAGGATGGCGAGGGCGACCCACCCCGTGACGACCTGGTGCCAGAAGAGCCAGGTGAGGTCGCCGGTGGCGAGGAAGAAGATGATGGCGATGAGGCGCAGCAGGTACAGCGCCCACGCGGCCGCCCACCAGACGAACCAGCGGGCCCGCACCCGCCACCAGAGGACCAGCGCGAAGATCGCGAGGCCCGCGGTGATGAGCGCCTGGAAGACGGCATCGGCGAGTTCCGAGCCGGCAGCGAGTGGCATGGCGGATTCCATGCCGGGAAGGTAAGCCGGGGTAGGGTGTGGCGGGCTAGAGCGAGTCGGCCGCTGCGGCCGAGACGGCCTGTTCGCGGGCGCGGCGCGCGGCCGCGGAATCCTGGAGACGCATGGCGCCGTTCACGCCGCCCGCGCCGGGGAGTCGCGACTGTCCGATGATGCTGTCCTTCTGGTGGCGCGTCAGCGAGTCGGCGTCTGGCGCGGCGGGCTTGCTGGCGCAGCCGGCCAGGAGCAGGACGAGCATCAGCGGCTTCATGCATCGCTCCGGGGCAGGAATGGGGCGGGTGCGCAGCGCACCTCGGTGGTGACCGAGTTGGCAATAAAGCAGAGGCGGTGAGCCTCATGGTGCATCGTATCGACCTCAGCGGCCGTCGGCTGCAGTTCGCCGCTCCACTCGACTGCGGGCCGCAGCGTCACGACCGTCATCACCAATCGTCCGGCGCCGTCCTTTGCCAGCATTCCCTCGGCCTCATCGCGATAGCGCTCGACTCGAAATCCCCGCGCCGCGGCAATGCTGAGGAACCAGAGGAGGTGGCAGGCCGAGAGCGACGCGACGAAGAGCTCCTCCGGGTCGACCGCCGACGGATCGGACATCGGCGTCGGCACGACCTGCGGCGAGGATGACCCGGGCACCGACACGCCGCCATCGAAGTGCAGGGTGTGGCGCCGGGAGTAGCGCTGATCGGTGAACGTGGCGTCGCCACGCTCCCATGTCGCGGTGCTGGTGTACCGACCCATCGTGCGGCTACTCCTGGTCGAGGGTGTAGTCGAAGTGATACGAGTGCTTGCCGTCCTCGATGATGATCTGCAGCGTGCCGGTCAGGCCGACCAGCTCATCGGTACCGGAATCGGGGACGACGGAGACGTTCAGCGACGCGACGCCGCGGTTCATGATGCCCACATGGCACAACATGAAGTTGCCGCGCCGCCCGTGCAGCGAGCCGGTGACCGACTCCATGGCCACGTACGCCGCCGAGCCGGCCACGGCGGTGCGCCCGGCCAGCATCTGGCCGTTGCTGGTCCCCTCGAGATCGCCATGGAAGCGCTTGTCGAGCAGCATCCGGCCGAAGGGGCCCGCGGTGGCAGGGTCGTCCTGCTGGGGGAGGAGTTTGACGTCGAATGGGCCGGCAGCGTGGAGACGGGGCATGGGGGGTCCGGTTTTTCAGCCGCGGCCGCCTGCCCTGAGCAGAGCGAAGGGTCAGGCCGCGGTCGTAGGTCGTAAAAGTCGTAAGTCGTAGCGGATGATAGTGGGGGGTGATGGTCCGTGCGTCCGACGTTAGATTTGGCGAATCCCCTCCCCGGAGTCAGCCGATGTTCGTCCGCCCCTCGCTTGTGGCGCTTGCCGTCGCCTCCCTACTCGTGGCCCCACCGCTCGCCGCTCAGGCCAATCGGGCCGATTCGATCCGCACCGCCGGTCAGATCGATGCCGCCGGCAAGCACGCCGAGGCGCGGGCGATCTATCAGGCGCTGATTGCCACTGCGCCGGACGCGGCCGCCAAGGCCGCCGCGACCCGCCGCCTGGCGATGTCGTACGGCTATGACGCCAACTGCGCCAAGGTGATCGAGCTCGAGGAGCAGGTGATCGCCTATTGGCAGACGCGTCGGGCCGCCGAGCCGCAGAATGCCCACTATCAGGAAGGGGAGATGGCCAACGAGGCCGCCCGCGTGTGCATCGATCACGGCTTCCTCGACGAGGCCGAGAAGATGTACAAGCGCGGCACCGCCCTCGGCAACGCCGAGCCGGCGCCCCGGACGCATCCGGCGTCGCTCTGGGCGTTCCGCGAGGCGCATGCGTTGGCCCGCGTCGCCGCTCGGCGCGGCAACGCGGCCGAGGCAAAGCGTTGGGTCGGCGAGGCGCGGAAGGCACTCGATGCGGACCCGGCGATGGCCAAGGCGCAGGAACAGTATTTCCCGTACCTGGTCGGCTACGTGGCGCTCTTCACCGGCGACCTGGCGACCGCGCAGGCCGAGTTCACCAAGACCGTGGCCGCGATGCCGAACGACCCGTTCCAGCTGGTGCTGCTCGGGATGACCCACGACAAGATGGGCCACGCCGATGTGGCGCGCGGCTTCTATCAGAAGGCGTACGACATGGCGACCGGCAGCAATCCGCCGGCGGTCTATTCGCGCACGTTCACGAAGAAGGCCCTGGGCAAGCCCTGACCCCGCCGGTCCTCTCCCTCGACGCCGTCTCCCGTCGCTTCGGCAGCACCGTGGCGGTCGACGGCGTCTCGCTTGCCGTGGCGCCGGGAGAGTTCTTCTCGCTCCTCGGCCCATCCGGCTGCGGCAAGACCACGACGCTCCGGTTGATCGCCGGCTTCGAACAGCCCGACGCCGGGCGCGTGCAGATGCTCGGCGAGGATGTCACCTTGCGTCGGCCGTATGAACGGCCGATCGGGATGGTGTTCCAGAGCTACGCGATCTTCCCGCACCTGACCGTGTCCGGGAACGTGGCCTTCGGGCTGGAAGAGCGGCGCGTCCCGCGTGGAGAGATTGCGGGGCGCGTCGCGCGCGCCCTCGAGCTGGTGCGGCTCGACCCGAGCGAGTTTGCGCATCGCCGGCCGGCCGAGCTCTCCGGTGGCCAACGCCAGCGCGTCGCCCTGGCGCGCGCCCTGGTGCTCGAGCCGCCGATCCTCCTCCTGGATGAACCGCTCGCCGCCCTCGACCTCCAGCTCCGCAAGGAGATGCAGCTCGAGCTCAAGGCGCTCAACCGTCGACTCGGCATCACCTTCATCCTGGTGACGCACGATCAGGAAGAAGCGCTGGTGATGTCCGATCGGATCGCGGTGATGCATGCCGGCCGGGTCGAACAGGTGGGTACGCCGGCCGAGATCTACGAGGCACCGCGCACGGCGTTCGTTGCCGAGTTCATTGGCGAGGCGAATTTCTTCGACCTCGTCGCTGCAGACGGAACGCCCGTGCGGGCCGCCCTGCGCCCCGAGTGGCTCGACCTGCACCGCCCCGGGATGAGTCCCGCCAGCGAATCATCCCGCGCCGGGGTGGTGCGCGAGACGATCTTCCTCGGCGAGACGCTCCACGTGGTGGTGGTGCTCGGCGACGGCCAGGTCGTGCGCGTCGCGCTGCGGAATGAGGGCTTGCTGACCAAGCCGCTGCCGTGGGCCGCCGGCGAGGCGGTCGAGGTGGCGTGGCATCCGGCTGACGCTCAGGTGCTTGAAGGGTGAGCATGCGCCGCCGGCTACTCGCCGCGCTGCGACGCGTCCCGGCACTCGAGGCGACGGCGGCGCTGCTCCCTGCGGCATCGTGGATGCTGCTCTGGTTCGGCGTTCCGATCGCGATCATGGCGACGTACGCGCTCCGGCCGCGTCACCTGCTGGGCGGCGTCTATCCAGGGTGGACCACCGTCTCCGTGGTGCGTCTGCTCGATCCGCTCTACCTCACCATCCTCTCCAACTCGCTGCTGATCGCCGCGGTGACCACGCTGTTGACGCTGTTGCTCGCGTATCCGATCGCGCTGGTGATCGCCCGCGCCACGCGGTGGCGGTCGCTGCTGCTGTTGCTCGTCGTGTTGCCATTCTGGACTTCGTTTCTCGTGCGCACGTACGCGACCGTCTTCCTGCTTCGTGATACCGGCCCGCTCAACCAGTTGCTGATGGCGCTCGGGGTCACCGCCGAGCCGGTCCAGCTGCTCTACACCACGGGTGCGGTGCTCTTCGGACTGGTGACGTGCAGCATCCCGTTCGCGGTCTTGCCGATCTATGCCTCGCTCGAGAAGCTCGACCCCGTGCTGCTCGAGGCCGCCGAGGCACTCGGCGCGACCGAATGGCGGCGGTTCGTGCGCGTCACCTGGCCGCTCACGCTGCCGGGGGTGATCGCCGGGGCGTTGTTGGTCTTCATTCCGACGCTCGGCTCGTTCCTGACGTCGGATCTGCTGGGTGGCGCGAAGGTGGTGCTGATCGGCAACCTGATCCAGAACCAGTTCACCTCGGGGCGCAATTGGCCCTTCGGCTCCGCGCTGGCGTTCCTGCTGATGGCAGTGGTGCTCGTGGGGATGCTGGTGCGACTCCGCTGGGCGCGCGACGAGTCGCTGGCATGAGCCGGCGCCTCGTCGGGGCGGTGGCGGGCCTCGGGCTCTTCGCGATGCACCTTCCGCTGCTGCTGCTGATCGCATGGAGCTTCAACGCGTCGCGCACCGGGGCGCGCTGGGATGGCTTCACGATCGGATGGTATACGCGGCTGCTCGAACGGCCCGACCTGCTCCGCGCACTCTGGACGTCGCTGGTGGTCGGCACGATCTCGACGCTGCTCGCGACGGCACTCGGCACCGGCGCCGCGCTGGCCTTGGCGCGTGGCAGGTTCCGCGGTCGGGCGCTCCTCGAGGCGCTCCTCGCGGTGCCGATCGTCACGCCGGAGATCGTCGCCGGGATCTCGCTGCTGATCCTGGTGACCGGCCTCGGCCTCCCGCTCGGGCTGCTCACCGTGATCATCGCGCACACGACCTTCTCGCTGCCGTTCACCACGCTGGTGGTGCTGGCACGGCTCCGCGGGATGGACACCGCGCTCGAGGAGGCCGCACTCACGCTTGGCGCCGACGAATGGACCGCCTTCCGCCGGGTGACGCTGCCGCTGCTGATGCCCGGCGTGATCGGTGCGGCGCTGCTGGCGTTCACGCTCTCGTTCGACGACTTCGTGATCACCTTCTTCACCGCCGGCCCCGGGACGACGACGCTGCCGCTGATGGTGTACTCGATGGTGCGGCGCACGGTGGAGCCGAGCGTGAATGCGATCTCGACGCTGCTGGTGCTGGGGACGACGGTGATGCTCGTGATTGCAGCCAAGGTGGGGCTGGTGAAAAGTGACCCGTGACCCGTGACCCGTAACAGCGTCGCGCGTCGCGAATTCCTGCTGCGCTGCGCGCGGCTGGGGCTCTCGGCGTCGACCGCGTCGCTGCTGCTGGGCTGCATCACCAAGCGGACGCCGCCGCCGACCGACGAGGCCGCCGTCTCGGCGGCGGGGCCGCTGGAGCGCGAGCTGCGGATCTTCAACTGGTCCGACTACATCGGCCGCACGACGGTGGCGGACTTCGAGCGCGAGTTCGGCGTGCGCGTGTCGTATGACACCTACGAGAGCAACGAGGAGCTGCTCGCCAAGCTGGTGGCGGGGGGCGGGGGCTACGACATCATCTGCCCGACCGGCTACATCGTGCCGTTGCTGGCCGAGGGGGGGATGCTGCAGCCGCTCGACCACGGGGTGCTCACCAACTGGGGCAACCTGCTGCCGCTGTTTGCCGACCAGGGGGTCGACGCGGGGGGCCGCTATGCGATGCCCTACCAGTGGGGGATGACCGGAGTCGCCTACCGGACCGACCTGGTCGCGACGCCGCCAGAGAGCTGGGCAGCGTTTGGCGATGCCGCGCTGCGCGGGCGTCTGACGATGATGGATGACGGCCGCGAGGTGCTCGGTGCGATGCTGCGATGGCGCGGCCAGTCGCTCAACGCCACCGAGCCCGCGCTGCTCGAGGCGGCGCGGCGGGACGCGCTGGCGATCAAGCCGAACCTGCGTGCGTACATCTCGGCGGCAGTGAAGGGGCAGCTGATCAGCGGCGACATCGCGGCGGCCCAGATGTACCTGAGCGACGCCCGGATGGCGCGCGGCGAGGAGCCACGGGTGGCGTTCACCGTGCCGAAGGAAGGCTCGACGCTCTACGCCGACTACTTCGCGATCCCGCGCGATGCACCGAACCGGCGCGCCGCGCATGCCTTCCTGAACTACGTGCTGCGGGCGGACGTCGGCGCGGCGATCAGCAACGAGGGGGGCGGGGCGTCACCGAACGGGGCGGCGCTTCCGCTGCTGACCGATCCGGTGCCGCCACCGGACGCGGCGATGCAGGCCAGGCTGGAGTTCCAGCGCGACCTGGGGGCGGCGACCGACTTGTGGGACAGGATGTGGACTGAAGTGAAAGCCGGGTGAACGGTGAAGGGTGAACGGTATGACAGCCGCGGCCGTCAGGCCGCGGACGTCACGGCGCCTAGTTGCCGGCCTTGTCGACCGCCGCCTTCATGGAGGCGACCCAGCCCGGGATCACCCGGAGGTGTGTGCCGGTGATCTGCGCTGGCCCCTGGACGTAGATGATGCCGCCGTCGTGCGAGGGGCGGTTGGACCACCCCGACGTGTCGGAGAAGCGGGGGTCGCGCGCCCATGGCGTCGGCGGGCCCGCCGGTTCGCCCGTCGCGGCATTCACCTTCACCATGAACCACGAGACGCCGACCCGATAGACCACTTCGGTCGGCGAGAGCCAGAGCGGCTCGTTGCCGTCCGAGGCAATCTGCCACCGACGGCCCGGTGTCGGGAACGACGTGATGATGATCCGATTCCCCTCGAGCGTCTGGTAGAGCAGCAGGCTCGCGCTCGGCGAGAGCGACGCGAAGCGGCCGCCGGCGAGGACGGTGTCGAAGGTCGGCTTCGCCAGGGAGGGATCGAAGCGGAAGACCATGCTGCCGCCCCAGTTCTGGCCGACGGCGAGGTGCTCGTCGTGGTAGTCCACGGCGTCGGGGAGCGCGGCCTCGGTCAGTGTGCTCGCGATGGTGTCGGGTGCCGAGCCGGAATTCGGCTTGCCCCGCAGCAGCATCCATCGATCGCCCTCGCGGGCAATCGTGAGCAACTGTTCGCCGGTCGGATCCCAGAGCGGGTGGCGGAGATACTCGCTGTGCAGCCAGGTGAAATGCTGCCCACCGCGCAGGTCGTAGAGCCGCAGCTCATTGTCCACGGTGCCCTGCACGGCCGCCGCCAGCCACCGACCATCGCGGCTCAGGTCGTAGCGCTGGAAGTCGGCGCTCTCGGTCGGCAGTGCTTCGGGCTCCTTGCCCGCCACCAGCTTCACGATCCGGCCCTGCGTCGCGTCGACCCCGGGCGCATAGATCAGGGAGCCGTCGGTGGTCAGGTCGAACTGCCCCTCGCCGATCGACTCGCGGCGGACGCCCGAGAGCAGCGCCACGGGCGTGCCAGCCGTCCGAGTGACGGGATCGAAGCGCGTGGCCACCAGCGATCCGTCGATGGCGAGATAGACGAGGTACTTCTCGTCGACCAGGCGGAACGACGACCCGGTGACCAGCTTGCCGGGGAGGTTCGCTGTTCCGGCGAGGCGGAGAATGCTCGACTTGGCCGAATCGGGGTTGACCAGGAGCGCGGTCCGATTGGCCGAACAGAGCAGCTCTTTGCTTGCGGCGATCCACGAACTGCCGAAGGCGCAGCGGGTGATCGCCCGGGACTTCGGCTCCCCGCCGGCCGGATCGAGTTCGCTCAGCCGGTTGCCGTCCTGGTCCGCGGCCAGCAGCTGGCCGGTGTCGGTCCACATCAGCCAGGAGACGCTGCGCCCGTCGAGGAGTCGCCGCGCCTGCCCACCCGCGACCGGGATGATCATGATCTGGTCGCCGATGAGGAAGGCGACCTGCGTCCCATCGAGCGAAAGCCGTGGCGCGGTGCCGCCCTCCGTCCCCGCGATCGGATGCACCTCGGCCGTCCGGAGCGAACGGTACCAGAGTTCACTCGATTCACCGCGCGAGGCGGCGTAGACGACGAACTCGCCTGACTTCGCGACCGAGAGGCTCCTGATTGCCGTGCCGTAGGAGATGGTCCGGGAGCTGGCCGCGAAGGAGATCAGTGCCGTGTCGGGGAGTGCCGCGTCGTAGACCGAGGGGCCGGCGCTCGAGGTGGTGCCGCCGCGACGGCCCAGGAGCCAGCCGCCCGCGAGGCAGCAGGCGGCGAGGGTGATGCCCGCGACGACATAGCCCCGCCGCTGCCCGGGCGTCGGCCCCACCGGTCGCGCCGCCGAGCGTGTCGTCGCGCGAGCGGTCACGCCGCCAGCCAGTGCGGCCGAGAATTCCGCGGCGGTGGCGAAGCGGTCGGCCGGGAGCTTCTCGAGCGCGGTGAGGACGGCATCCTCGACCGCCTCGGGAATCGTGCTGCGCACGCGCGTCAGCGCTGCCGGCTTCTCGGTCACCACCTTGGCGACGATCGCCTGGGCGGTGCTGCCGGTGAAGGGCGGGTCGCCGATCAGCATCTCGTAGGTGACGCAGCCGAGGGCATAGACGTCGGAGCGCGCGGTGATCTCGCGCTCGCCCATCGCCTGCTCGGGGCTCATGTAGTGCGGCGTGCCGAGCGACATCCCGGTCTCGGTCATCCGGGAACCACCGGCCTTGCTCGCGGCGAGGGCGATGCCGAAGTCGGCGACAAGCGCCGCGCCGTCGTGCAGCAGGATGTTCTCGGGCTTGATGTCGCGATGGATCACGCCGCGCCGGTGGGCATAGTCGAGTGCCGCGGCGACCTCGCTCGCGATCCGCACCGCCTCGCCGATCGGCAGCTGCTTCTCGCGATCGAGCCGGTCGCGCAGGGTCTCGCCCTCGATGAAGGGCATCACATAGAACAGGTAACTCGGCGAGTGCCGATCGATGATCGATGATCGATCATCGATGATCGACGGCGCCAGCGCTTCCCCTGAATCGAATAGTGGCAGGATGTGCGGATGCTGCAGGTTCGCGGTGGTCTTGATCTCGGTGAGGAAGCGCTCGGCGCCGATCACGGCGGCGAGTTCGGGCCGCAGCACCTTGATGGCGACGTCGCGGTCGTGCTTGAGGTCACGGGCGAGGTAGACGGTGGCCATGCCGCCGGCGCCGAGCTCCCGGACGATCTGGTAGCGGTCGGCGAGGGCTGATGCAAGACGGTCAACGCTCATCGCACCAGTTCCATCAGCCAGACGTTGCTCTGCCGATCGGTGAGCGTGTAGTACACCAGCCCGTTCGCGATCCGGAATCCGTAGCGGTCGGACTGCAGCCGGCCATCGCCGAGTTGCAGCACGCGCGTCGGGATGCCGCCGCTCGCGGGGACCGACCATATCGAGGCCGCCCCGTCGGCCGTGTGGCTCTTGAAGTAGATGGCGGCGCCGTCCGCCGACCACGTCGAGTTCTCGGCGACCGGCGCCCCGGGAACCTCGAGCGGGTACAGGAGGCGCGAGGGGCCGCTGTCGGAGGGTATCACCCGGAGCTCGCCGCCGAGCAGGGAGGTCGTGAAGACGACCCGTCGGCCATCGGGCGAGAAGCGCGGCCAGTATCCCGGCACCAGCGCGCGACTCACCCAGCGACGATCCGCACCTCGGGTCGCGATCTTGATGCTCGGCTCGCCGGTGATGTTGAAGTAGGCCAGCGCCGATCCATCCGGCGACCAGGTGGCCTGCGCCTCCTGTGCCGGGGTGTCGGTGACCCTCTCGAGCGCCCCCCCGTCGAGCGGCAGCACATACACGTCGCGCGAATCGCCGCGGAAGGAGTGGAACGAAACCGTGCGGCCGTCGGGCGAGGGCTCGGGCGCGAACTCCGGGGTGCGGTCCGTCGTGAGGCGCTCCGCGATGCCGGTGGCGAGCGACATCCGGTAGATGTCCGAGTTGCCGGCCAGGTCGTTGTCGTGGAAGATCCACCGCCCGTCGGAAGAGAGCGCGAACGCCTCGATCACCTGCTGGCCGAAGGTGACCGGCGTGGGCCGCGCCCCGGCGAGGGGTCGACCCTCCTGCCACGGTTGCGACCAGATGTTGGCGCTGATGGACATCACCGCATAGCTGAGGCGACGATCATCGCCCGACAGGCTGAAGGTGGAGACGTTCAGGCCGACGGTCAGCCGCTCGGGCTCGCCGCGCGGCGTCCCGTCGCCCGTGACCCGCAGCGCATAAATGTCGGCCGGGCCGAGCCGGTTTGAGCTGTAGAGCAGGTGCGTTCCGTCGTGTGACCACTGCGGCGACTGGTTGTTGGAGCTGCTGTCCGTGATCGTCTGCAGCGTGCCATCGGCGACCCGGATCAGGGTGATCCAGCTCGGCGCGATGTTGCCGAAGCCGATGCCCGGCGCAAGGTAGAGCGAGTTCCCGGCAGAGCAGGCAATCACGTCGTGCGGGCCCCAGTTGCACAGGGTCAGTTGCTCGGCCGCCGCCAGCGGACGGCTGGTCCCGTCGGCGCGATGGATGAACAGGGTGTCCCCGATGACGTAGGCGATCTGCTGGTTGTCCGGTGACCAGGCCAGCGCGGTGACCTGCCCATCCCGGGACGGGACATCCTGACGCGCCGCTCCGCCGCCCACCGGCGCGGAGAAGACGAGGCCGTCCTTGATGAAGAGGATGCGGGTGCCGTCGCGCGACCACTGCGGCGAGAGCTCGACCGCCGTGCTGTCGGTCGTCAACGGGGTGGGGCGACCGTCGCCGACCGGGCGCACGAAGATGCGACTGACGGTGCCATTCCCGGACGCATAGGCCACCTGCTTGCCATCGGGCGACAGCGCCGGCGTGATCTCGAGGCCCTGCTCCCACGTCACCGGCGTGGCCAATCCCGGGGTGGCGAACCGTTCCACGGCGCGACCGGAGCGCATCGCCACGAGACTGCCACCGGCCATCGCACCGAGCAGCAATCCGCCAGCGAGTGCCAGCCGCCACGCCTGTCTCCGGCGCACCGGGGCGCCCGCCTCGAAGGTGCCACTGGTGGCATGGAGGGCGGCCGCAAGCTCCGCGGCCGTGCCGAAGCGGTCAGCCGGCAGCTTCTGGATCGCGACGTGCACTGCATGCGCCACCGGGGCGGGGATCGTCGCCCGGTAGGTGGTGACCGGCTCCGGCGTGGCCGTCATGACCTTGGCGACGATCGCCTGCGCGGTCGGGCCGGTGAATGGCGGCTCGCCGGCGAGCATCTCGTAGAGCACGCAGCCCAGCGCGTAGATGTCGGTCCGCGCGTCGAGGGCGCGTTCGCCCATCGCCTGCTCGGGGCTCATGTAGTGCGGCGTCCCGAGCGACATCCCGGTCTCGGTCATCCGGGTGCCGGCGCTGCTTGCCGCGAGGGCAATGCCGAAGTCGGCCACCAGCGCGCTGCCGTCATGCAGCAGGATGTTCTCGGGCTTGATGTCGCGATGGATCACGCCACGGCGGTGGGCGTAGTCGAGCGCGGCCGCCACGTCGGAGGCCAGCCGCACCGCGTCGGCAATGGGGAGCTGCTTCTCGCGGCCGAGCCGGTCGCGCAGCGACTCGCCGTCCACGAACGGCATGGCGTACCAGAGGAAGCCATCGTTCTCGCCAGAATCGATCAGGCCAAGGATGTGCGGGTGCTGCAGGCTGGCGGTGGTCTTCACTTCCTTGAGGAAGCGCTCGGCCCCGATGACCGCGGCGAGCTCCGGACGCAGCACCTTGATGGCGACGTCGCGGTCGTGCTTGAGGTCACGCGCAAGGTAAACGGTGGCCATGCCGCCGGCGCCGAGCTCCCGGACGATCTGGTAGCGCTCGGCGAGGGCGGTGGTGAGGCGATCGAGCGTGCTCATCAGGCGGGGGCGCGTCCGGCGAGGATGGTGATGTTGTCGCTGCCGCCGCGGCTGAGCGCGAGCTCGAGCAGCTCACGACAGAGCTGCTCCGACGAGGTCATCCGGTCGAGGTGCTCGGCCAACTCCGCATCGGTGACATGCTTGGTGAGGCCGTCGCTGCAGAGGAGGATGACGGAGCGGCGGTCGCGGATGTCGAAGCGCGACACGTCCGGCTCGGCCTGGTCGCCACCGATGGCGCTGACCAGGACGTTGTTGAGCGGCGAACGGGTCACCTTCTCGCGGCTCAGCACGCCCTGGTCAACGAGCGCCTGCGCCATCGTCTGGTCCTTGGTGATCTGCGCGATCTCGCCGGAGAGGTAGCGATAACAGCGCGAGTCGCCGACCTGCACCACGTAGACCCACGGCCAGATGATGATGGCCAGGGTGAGCGTCGTCGCCATCTTCGACCCGTCCCCATGGGCCGCCGCCTCGGCGCGCACCGCGGCATGGGCCTGGAACGCCGCCGAGCGGAGCGCCGCCTCGAACTCGCCGTCCTGCGCGCCACCAGCCAGGTGATAGCAGCGCAGCGACGACGACACGTACCCCATGATCGCCTCGACGGCGAGTTGGCTGGCTTCTGCACCGCCAGCCACGCCACCGACACCGTCGGCCACCATCATCAGCGTGGCCACGCGCTCACCGCGAAGCGGCAGCTGCTGGGCGCCGGCGAGCGAGGTGGCGTGCAGCACCACCTGCGGATGGATGGTGGCGAGGAGGAACTGATCCTGGTTGTCACGCCGGACCTTTCCGGCGTGCGTGAGCCCGAAGAGGTCGAGCTCGTCGTCGCGCGGACGCTCCGACTCGGTCGTGGTGCTGAAGGCGGTGATCATCCGCGTGGCCGGTCCATGCCGCCAGAGACGATCCGCTTGAAGCGCTCGTTGTTCTTGAGCGGCGCGAACATCGGGTCGGACTTCAGGTAGCCGCGGGTCACGAACGATTGCCGCGTGAGGATGTCCTCGATGCCGTCCAGGGCCGCGTCCTGTTCGCCGAGGGCGAGGTGCATGCGGATGGCCTGCAAGCGGACATACGACTCGTTGAGGCCGCTCCCCTTCGGGGCGTCGGCGACGGCCTGGGTCATCTCCTTGTTGGCCTCGGCCCCACGCCCGACGTATGCCAGACTCACTGCATAGAGGGAACGCAGCTGCGGGTCCTTCGGCGAAGCGTCGCTCTGCTGCTTGGCGGTGGCGAGCGAGGAGTCGGCGTAGGCCTTGGCGCGCTTGAGGTCGCCCTGCTGATAGGCGGCGGTGGCGAGCGACTGCCCCCACCACGCGATGTCGTTGTCGTAGGCGGCGGGCGTCATCCGGAAGAGGAGTTCGCGCTCCTTGTCGCCAAGGACGTACGCAAGCTCCTGATAGCCGGCGAAGTAGGTGATCAGCTCGACGGCCGGGACGCGCTTGAGCACGTCGGCCACCACCTTCTGGGCGCCGGCGAGGTCACCGGCGCTCAGGTGGGCGAAGGCTGCCCACTGAATGACATCGTATCCCTTCGGCTCAAGGGCGAGCAGTTCGGCGCTGGTGACCAGCGCCTCCTCCGTCCGCCCCAGATAGATCTGCGCCTGTACCAGTCGGTTCAGCACGCCGATCGAGCGGGGGTCGATCTGCCGCGCCTTCGAGAGCTTCTCGAACATCGCCTGATAGTTGCCATCGTCGAGGTCGAATCCGGCAGCGGTATTCAGCGCCCAGATGCTCTTCGGGTCGAGCGCCAGCGCTCGCTCGGTCTCCTGGCGCGCGCGTGGCAGGTCACGGGCCACGTTCTGGTAGTAATTGGCGGCGATCAGGTGCGCGCCGACCGAGTCCGGGGCCAGGCGCACCAGCCGATCGAGCGCCTCCTTGGCACGCCGGCCAACCACGGCCTCCCGCGTGCCGTCGGAGTAGAGCACCGAGAGATTCCACGCCAATCCCGCCCACGCCCGCGTGAACGTGGAGTCGAGGGCGACGGCCTGTTCCAGCAGGGTGGCGCGCGCCCGTGCCCCGCCGGTCCCGATGATTCGCACACCCTGCGCCTTCAGGTAGAGATCGTACGCCTCGGGGTTCTTCGTCAGCGTGCTCGCGAGCGCGTCGGTGGCGGCCTGGCCGAGCACGGTGCCGAGGGCCCCGGTCACGCGGGTCGCAATCTGCCCCTGGATGGTGAAGGCGTCGGCCATCGGGGCATCGAAGGTGTCGCGCCAGGTGACCTTGCCGGTGGCACCATCAACCAACTCGGTGGCGACGCGCACCTGCCGCGTGCCATCGGCGCCGCTGGCGTAGCGCACCTTGCCGCGCAGCACCTGATCGACGCGGAGTTCCTTGGCGATCACCACGTCGGTCTTGGGCGAGGCGCGGTACTGGTCGGCGCTCGCAGACGCCGTCACCGTCAGCTTGGGGACGTGCGAGAGTTTGTCGCGCAGCTCATCCACCAGGCCGTCAGCGAAGTAGGCATCGTCTGCGGTGCCCTGATTCTCGAACGGCAGCACCGCGAGGGTCTTCTCCTCCGTGCTTGCCGCCGCACCACCCTTGCCGCCGAGCAGCTTGGAGCCGGCCACGCCCGCGGCGAGCAGGACCAGCGCGGCGATGGCGAGCTGCCACGGCCGGACACCGCGTGCCGGCGCGGCCGCGACGACTTCGCCCGACGGCGTGCGGACCTGATCTTCCGCGGCATTCAACGCCGTCACGAACTCGGCGCCGGTCGAGTAGCGGTCGGCGGCGGTCTTGGCGAGCGCCTTCATCACCGTGGTGTTCACGGCGGCGGGGAGCGTGGTGCGGGTCTGGTCGAGTGGACGCGGATTCTCGGTGAGCGAGCGCGCCAGGATGGCTTGCACGGTGGGTCCCGTGAACGGCGGCTCACCGGCGAGCATCTCGTAGAGCACGCAGCCGAGGGCGTAGATGTCGGTGCGTCCGTCAATATCGGTCGCGCCAGTGGCCTGCTCGGGACTCATGTAGACCGGCGTCCCAATCGCGAGGCCGGTCTGCGTCAGCGCTTCGCCGCTGCTTTCCATCGCGCGCGCGATGCCGAAGTCGGCGACCAGGGCGTGACCTGCACTGAGCAGGATGTTGGCCGGCTTGATGTCGCGGTGGACAATCCCCCGCGCATGCGCGTAGGCCAACGCCTCGGCGACCTCGCGCGCGAGCCGCAGCGCCTCGAGTGCCGGCATCTGCTTGTCGCGCGCCATCCGCTCGGGGAGCGACTCGCCCTCGACCAGCGGCATGACATAGTAGAGGAAGCCGTCGGCCTCGCCCGAGTCGTACACCGGGAGGATGTTCGGATGCGACAGCTTGGCGGCGATCTCGACTTCGCGCAGGAAGCGGTCGGCGCCCATGGACGCCGAGAGTTCCGGGCGCATCACCTTGATGGCGACCTGGCGCCGGTGCTTGAGGTCTTCGGCGACGTAGACGGTGGCCATGCCGCCGCGACCGAGCTCGCGCTCGATCCGGTAGCGATCCGCCAATGCGGCGATCAGACGGGCTGGTGCGCTCACGCGCCTCGCTCGGGTCCGGAGGGATTCAGTTGTGTCGGGAACCCGGGAAATCTACTGCCGGAACGGGGATGGCGGAACGGGATGGGGCGCCAGGACCCGCCGTCGAGCTCGTCGCTCACGAGCTCGTCGCTAAAGCGACGGCTCGGCGGATGTCGCTAAAGCGACGGATCCCCACCTTGCGGGGGGCGTGTCGCTTTAGCGACACCAACCGAGCCGCGCCTTGAGCCGCGGGCCCCCGCGGGGCGCGTGGCGCAAGCGACCGGGGAGGGGGGGCGGCGAAGCGCCAGCCGGGGCGAGCGCCGCCGGTACCCCGGTTGGGCGTCCGTTGTCCTAGCCTTCGGCCATGCATCATCGTCTGCATGTCCACCTCGTCTGGACCACGCGGGATCGGGTCCCTTCGCTCGATTCCGGGCGGGCGGCGTATCTCAGCGAACATTTGCCGATCATCGCCAGGCAGGAGAGGGCTCGAGTGCTGGCGATTGGCCTGGTGACCACCCATCTCCATCTGCTCGTGCGGTTACATCCCACAAGCGACCTTCCACGTCTCCTGCAACGCATGAAGGGCGGCACCGCCCATGGGATCAATGCGGCCACCCCTGGTGCCCGTCGGCCGCTGAAATGGGCCAAGGGGTACAGTGTCACCTCGGTCAGCCCTGGTGGCCTCGAACGCGTCCGCGCCTACGTGTGCGCGCAGCACGTGCGCCATCCGACCGAGGCCATCGCGGGGTGGCCGCCTTTGGACGTTGTTGAATAGATCTCGTCGCGAACGAGCTCGTCGCTAAAGCGACGGGCTCCGTTCGGCATGGGGCATGTCGCTTTAGCGACACCAACCGAGCCGCGGCTCGGGAGCTCCCCCCCCGGGGCGCGGCGCCCGCCCCCGCGGCCCCCCCCCCGCCGGCCCGGCGGGGCCCCGGCCGCCGGCCCCCCCCCGCCGGGGCCCGACACCGACGCGGCTTTAGCCGCGAGCTCAATCGCGCCGCGGCTTGCAGCCGCGAGCTCAATCGCGCGACACCCTCACCGCTTCAGCCGCGCCGCCAGGTCGGTGAACCAGTTCCGTACCAGGATCACCGTCGGCCGAGCCGACCCGACGCCCGACGAGCGCTGGCGGGCGAAGAGGAAGCTCTTGCCGTCGGGGGCGACGGCGAAGGACTGGTGGAAGAGGTCGAGGTTGTAGCCGGTGACGTCGAACAAGGTCTGCAGCTGGACCACCTCGAAGGCGGTCGTGGTCCGGAGCTCGGCGGCGATCAGCTGCCCGGTGCCGCCGATGAAGTAGAGCTCCTTGCTGTCCGGGGACCAGACCGGCGACATCCCGCCGCCGTTCGAGACCTGCCACCGCCCGCCGTTTGTGGCGGGGAAGGGGCGCACGTAGATCTCGTTCGCCCCCGATTCGTCAGAGATGTAGGCGAGCCAGCGGCCGTCTGGCGAGAGCGCCGGGTGCATCTCGGTGAACTTCGAGGCCACCAACGGCACCGGCGTCGAATCACCACTGGTGCGGACGCCGACCAGGTCGCCCGCGCCGGCGGTGCCATTGTCGGTCCGGAGCACCAGCCACTGGCCGTCGTTCGACCAGATGACCTCCTGGATCGGCCGGTCGATCTTCGCCAGGCGCCGCTCTCCGCCGCTGCCGTCGGCGGCGATGCCATAGACGCCGCCGCCATTCAGCGAGTCGCGGATGAAGGCGACGGTCTTGCCATCGGGCGACCAGGCTGGCCGGCGATCCTGCCCGCCGAAGGAGAGGCGGGAGAAGGCGCCGGCGTCGAGCTGTTTGAGGTAGACCGAGAGGCCGCCACCAGTGGTGCCAGTGCCGACCGCGACGCGACGGCCATCCGCCGAGAGTGCGAACGAGTTGAAGACGCCCGACCAGCTGGTGTCGATGCGCGTGGCGGTCCCCTGCC
This sequence comes from Gemmatimonadota bacterium, assembly GCA_016704275.1. Taxonomy (NCBI): domain Bacteria; kingdom Pseudomonadati; phylum Gemmatimonadota; species Gemmatimonadota bacterium. The sequence goes on along the minus strand of JADJAK010000008.1, from coordinate 51,609 downwards.
GGTCGACGCGGACGAATTCGGAGTTCGCGTTCCCCGCCTTGCCGCGCGCGAAGAGCAACGTCCCGCTCCGCGAGATGGCGAGCATCGGCACGGTGCGGAAGAGGGCATGGATCGTCGTGCCATCGAGGACCGCCGTGGCCGGTCCGGTGATCGTCAACTTGTCGAGGTCGAACGGCGCCACCATCGCGGTGAAGTCGGTCCGCACGTAGAGCAGGTTGCCGCTCGGGAGGTACCACGCCTTCATGACGTCGGGGAGGAGCCTGGTGAGCTTGCTCGTCTTCAGGTCGATGACGCTCATCGTGCTGGTGGCGCAGTTCGATGTGCAGACGGCGGTGAGCACGCCGCGCGCGCCGGGGAGCGCGGTGACGTTGAGCAGGCCGAAGCCTCGGAGGGCCGTGTCCGCAAAGGTCGCGGTGTAGCCGCCCCCGGCGGCGCTCACGCGACGGAGCTCCGAGCCCGAGGGTGACGGATAGACGATGGTGTTGTCGTCGAGCCAGGCGAGGCCGTACTCCTGTGAGGCGGCCGAATCGGCGAGGACCATCGAGGCGCCGCCGTCGAGCCGCACCTTCTTGAGCTGGCGGTCGGCGGTGAAGGCGATCCACTGGCCGTCCGGCGAGAAGGCGGGCGTCGCCCCGCGCTCGGTGCCCGGAATGGCGGCGGCCTCGAGGCGGTCGGCGCGCTTGAGCCAGATCGGACTGTTCTGGATGCTCTTGCGGAACAGGATGTTCTCGCCGGTCGGCGAGATGGCGAGCATCGAGCCGGGCTGGTCAAACTCGAGCGAGTCGCTGACGACGATCGTCTGCCAGTTGGGTGCCTCGACCGCCACCGGGCGGAACCACGCGAACGCCGCGGCCGCGAGCGAGAGCACCGTCGCGCTGCCGAGCAGCATCGTGCTGCGATTGCTGCGGGGCGGCGGCGGCGCGCGTCCGGGCGGTGGAGACGGTTGCACCGGTCGCGTTGCTGAGGGCGACGGCGAACTCGGTCGCCGTGGCGTAACGATCGGCTGGCAGCTTCTCGAGCGCGCGCAACACCGCCGCCTCGACATGGTCGGGCACCGCCTTGCGCTGCGCCGAGAGCGGGCGCGGCTCCTCGGTAATCAAGCGCGCCACGATCGCCTGCACGCTAGGGCCCGTGAACGGCGCCTCGCCGACCAGCATTTCGTACGTCACCGCACCAAGCGCATACACGTCGCTGCGCGCATCGATGGTGCGCTCGCCCATCGCCTGCTCGGGCGACATGTATTGCGGCGTGCCGAGACTCAGTCCGGTCTGCGTCATCCGCTGGCCGCCGGCCTGCTGCACGGCGAGGGCGATGCCGAAGTCGGCGACCAGTGCGTGGCCGCCCTGCAGCAGGATGTTCTCGGGCTTGATGTCGCGGTGGATCACGCCGAGGCCGTGGGCGTAGCCGAGGGCATCGGCGACTTCGCGCGCGGTGCGGATCGCTTCGTCCACCGGCAACTGGCGGTCACGCTCGAGGCGGCTGCGCAGCGTCTCGCCGGTGACCAGCGGCATCACGTAGTAGAGCAGGCCGTCGGCCTCGCCCGAGTCGAGCAGCGGCAGGATGTGCGGATGCTGCAGGCGGGCCGTGGTGCGGATCTCGGAGAGGAAGCGCTCGCCACCGAGGGCCGCGCCCAGGTCGGGATGCAGCACCTTGATGGCGACGTCGCGATCGTGCTTGAGGTCGTGCGCGAGGTAGACGGTGGCCATGCCGCCCTGCCCGAGCTCGCGGTCGAGGCGGTAGCGGTCGGACAGTGCGGCAGCGAGGCGGTCGAGCGTGCTCATGGCTTGGTCACCGGGCGTTCACGACTGAAGACGTACTTCGTGGGAAAGTCCGGATGGCGATAGATGCCGGGCCAGGTCAATTCCAACCGACCGTCCTTGAGCAGACGGAACCGTCGCTGCGACATCCCGCCCGAGGGGCGGCTGCGTTCCAGGACGAGGACGTCCTTCTTCCACTCCGCGCGGGTCAGAAAGAGCTGCTCACCAACGGCCTCCTGACGCGCCACGCCGTTGGCGGTCCACCAGGTCGGGTACGCGCCGTCGGCAAAGATCGTCAACGTGGAATCCTCCATGGCGAAGATGATCGAATCGCGCGGGTTCATCTCGACCCAGAGTGAATAGGCGTCGCTCGGCCGCGGCGGCACCGGGAAGGGACCGTCGGCAAATCGAATCGCGTCCCGCGGCACCAGCACCGGCGGCCGGGACGGTTGGGTTGGCGCCGCAATGACGCGGGTCGAGTCGTAGACAGGATGCTTCGTGACGAGGTGCCAGGTCCCCAGCAGCGCCTGCGGGACCGGTGATGGCGACGACTGGGCGCCGGCCTGCTGCGCCGGAACAAGTGCCACACCACAGGCCACCATCAGGCGCAGGATCGTGGGGCGAGTGGTGTGACAGGCGCGCACGCTCACGGGAGCTCTCGGGTCGCTGGGGCAATTGTGATGGGAAGAGCTGGAAGATACTGCGTAGGCTGCTATTCGACTTCGGGTGATGTGGTGACGGATGATCAATGATCGATCACCGACTCACGTCTTGAACCCCAACGCCTCCGCCACCGCCCGCTGTCGATCGTCCAAGGTCAAGAAGGTGAGTTCGCTCGGGTCCGGGGCCATGGAGAGGGCCGTGGCCAAGTGCCAGGCATCGGCGCCGCGGACGTAGCCGGCCGCGAAGACGCGCTCCAGTTCTTCGCTGAGGGTACGCTCCTGGAAGACCCACTGGACCAGCTCGAGTTCCGCGAGGTTGGGTTCGATCTGCTCGCGACACAGGGCGCTTCGCCATTCCGCCTCGAGTAGGGGCGAGGCGTACAACTCGAAGCGGGTCAGGGCGTCTCGAAATCGCTCCGCGCCAGGCTGGCTGAATCGGATCGCGACCACGACAGAGGTGTCCAGGTAGGCCAACATCAGTCGCGATCGTCAAGGAAACGCTGCAGCGCACCTTCGCGATACTCCCCGATCGGGAACGCCCGCGGGTCGTCCGGCGTCGTCCGAGCCGGCGTGATCAGCCCCTTGGCGCGGAGTTCCTCGATCCGCTCCGCCAGCGTCGTCGCCTTCGGCTTCGGCTCGATCGGCCGCAGCTCCGCGACCGGCTGGCCGTGGACGGTGATCACAAAGCTCCGCCCCTCGCGGACCTGGCGGACAAGCGCCGAGAGCTTCGCCTTGGCGTCGTAGATGGAATATTCTTCGGCCATGGGGTATAATCTGGTCAGACTAGTCAGACTAGTCAATTGGTTGTAAGTCGTAGGTCGTAGGTCGTAGGTCGTGCGAGAGTCTTGGCGCGGACGCTACCTTTGGGTTGTCATCTTCCGCGCGACTTACGGCCGCTGGTCACAGGTCACACGTCACTGGCACTGGTGACGCCCGCGGCTCACAGCCTCCACCGAGCTCCCCATGCGCCTCCTCCCAGCCCTGCTCCTCCTCGCCGCCCCCCTCTCGGCCCAAAGCGGCGGCATCGTCCCGCCCGGCACGCTCTGGGAGAAGGGCTTCCGCGCCTGGGATGCTGGCCGCTACATCGAGGCGACCGACGCGCTCCGCTCGCTGTTGGTCCCCGGTGTGGCCCGGTCGTGGATCGACTCGGTCGCAGTCCTCACCGGTGAGCGCTACGAGACCGTGGAACTGACCCCCGACGGCGGGCGGCCGACCTGGTCCGCCGACGGTCAGACGATCGCCTACGAGAGCGGCCTCCCGGCCTCGCGCGTGACCCGGGTGGTCCGCCGCAGCGCCCCGACGAAGGCGCTGCTCGAGGTGGTAGGGAGTGGCGCCGCGCTCTCGCCGAGCGGATCGCTGGTGGCGTGGGTGGCGCCGAGCACGATGAATCGCGTACCGCTGGGCATCAAAGAGGTCGCCACCGGACGCGAGCTGCCGATTACCGGCCTCGGCGAGTGGCTGCCGACCGGCGCCACCTTCGGCTCCGACGACGCCACGCTCTTCGTGGTGGTCTCGCGCGCATCGGACGCGACCCGCAACGACATCCTCCGCCTGACGAGGAGCGGTGACGCCTTCGCGGTGCAGGGGATTGTCGCGCCGACCGCCGGCTTCAAGGGTGTGCCGGTGGCGCTCCCCGGTGGACGCTTCCTGGTGTACCCGATTCCGAGCGGCAATCCCGTGCGCCTCCCGGTCGGCCTGGCCGGACTGCGGGCCGCAGTGAGCTTCGCGATCGTCGACCTGCAGGCCAACACGGTTCGCCGTATCGACGGGCGCGCCGCGACCATCTCGGCCGACGGCTCAATGATGGCCTGGGTCGAGGGGAACCTCGTGGTGCAGGGAAGCGTCGCCATGGAAGAGAACCGGCTGGTGGCCGCACCCGTCGCGGGCGGCGGCGCGATGACGCTCTACAAGGGCATTCGTCGGATCGACGCGCCGGCGCTCTCTCCCGACGGCAACCGGATCGCGTTCCAGATGATGCCGGTGCAGGACTATGAGCTCTACACCCTCGACATTTCGCCGACCGCCAATGCAACACCGACACGCCTCACCCGCGAGATACAGCACGACGTCGTCCCGCAGTGGCTCAACCCCACGACCGTGATGGCCGTCATGGGTGAGCCGAGGCATCGCCGCTCCTATCTGTATGACGCCGAGACCGGCGCGCGGACCCGGCTCTTCCACAACAACACGGTGCGCACGATCGCCCCCGAGTACGAGTGGTTGCCGACGCCCGACGGCTCGGCAGTGCTCACCGTGGCCGAGCGCGATGGCAACACCGTGAGCGTGGAGCGCGGCCTCTATCTGACCGAGTTGAAGCGGCCCGTGACGCGCGAGGCGGTGATCGCGCGGCTCGACGCCGACCGTGCCGGCGAGGTGTCGCTGCGTGACCGTGGCATCGCCTCGTTTGCGCCGATTGCGGCCAAGGTCCGCGCCGTGACGACGCAGGTCGATGTGGGCCGCGTGTACGGCTACGAGAAGGCGCTCTTCGACTTCGACTCGAAGCACATCTCGCAGCCCGGCAACGCCAAGGCGATCGACTACCTCCTCGCGACCTACAAGAGCTTCGGCTACGACGCCCAGCCGCAGTGGTTCTCGCCGCAGGGGGCGTTGGGTGGGAAGTCGGCCAACGTCCTCGCAGTGCTCAAGGGGACGGAGAATCCGGAGCTGGTGTACGTGGTGAGTTCGCACTTCGATTCGCGCGCCGAGGGGCCGGGCGCGGACGACAACACCTCGGGGACGGCCGCACTGCTCGAGGCGGCGCGTGTCATGGCCAGGCATCCGCAGCCGGCGACGATCGTCTTCGCCTCGTTCACGGCCGAGGAGTCGGGATTGCTCGGGTCGCGCGAATACGTCCGCCGCGCGGTCGCCGATTCGCTCAAGCTCGTCGGTGCGCTCAACAACGACATGCTCGGCTGGGCCAACGACCATCACCTCGACAACACCATCCGTTACTCCAACCCCGGCATCCGCGACATCCAGCACGCCGCCGCGGCGCAGTTCTCGTCGATGATCACCTACGACGCGCTCTACTACAAGAGCACGGATGCGGCCGCGTACTACGAGGCCTACGGTGACATCGTCGGCGGCATCGGCTCCTATCCGGTCCTCGGCAACCCGCACTACCACATGCCGCACGACATCCTCGAGGTGGAGAGCCATCAACTCATCGCCGAGGCGAGCAAGACGACGGTGGCGACGCTGATGCTGCTGGCGTCGAGCCCTTCGCGCCTCAAGAACCTCGCGGTCGCGAACGGTGTGGCGACGTGGACCAGGAGCCCCGAGAAGGGTATCACCGGCTACCTGGTGACGTGGGGCCCGGCCGATGCGCCCGAGAAGAACCGCCTCCGCGTGACGACGCCGACGGCGCGGATTCCCCGACTGACCGCCGGGATGGTGGTGCAGGTGAAGGCGGTGAACGCGCGGGGGTTGATGGGGTGGGATTGGGCGCGCTTCACTGTGAAATAGGCGTAGCACAAGGCTTGTCATCCTGAGCGAAGCAGCCGGAACGGCTGCGCAGTCGAAGGACCTCTATCCCAGCGCACCGGGAAGAGGTCCTTCGACTTCGCCCGCTTCGCGGGCTTCGCTCAGGATGACAACGTGTTGCCACCCCCTCACTCCTCACCGCTCAATAGTTGTTCGGATACAGGAAGTAGCTGATCGACGTCCCATCCTCCATCTGCGCCTCGACCCAGACCAGGCCAAAGCGGTGATTGGCGTGGTAGACAAACTTGCGCACGCCGGCGAGGTGGGAATCCTGCTCCACCTTGATCGTCTTGATCATGAACAGGCCGTAGGCGAAGTCATCCGTCGTCGACACCTTTGTCACGGTCCGGGTGATGGTGCTCCCGTCGCTGAGGGTGGTGCGATACGTGTCGCCCACCTTCGCGTCGTAGCGCACCAGCGTTTGCTGTTTCTTGTCGGCGTTGAAGAAGTCCTGGATCCCCTCCGAGGTGATCCGGAGCTTGATGTCGGTGCTGATCGCGCCGCCCGAGAGGAAGCCGGCGACCCAGCCCCCGACGCCGGCCAGCGAGCCGGCCATGGCATTGACCTTGGTCTGCAACGCCGGGGCGTTGGAGAGGTCAGCGGTCAGGTGGAGCGTGGTCAGGCCGTTGTTGTTGGCGGTGACGGTCAGCGAACTGCCGACGTTGTAATAGGTCCCGTTCAGGTTGATCGAGCCGGTCGGGATGGCGTTGCCGACGGCGCTGATGGCGAGATCGGTGTCGCCGCCGATCGGTTCCGAGCCGGTGGGGCTGTCCTTGCCGCACGCGACAAACAACCCGCCGACGACGGCGAGCGCGAGAAGTCGAGTCCTGGTCCACATAGCGCCTCCAAGAGAAGAGGAGGAGTTGGGGGTGTCCTCCCAGCGGTGCGCTGAATCGAAGTTATGGGTCGCGGGGTGCGGGAACCAGATGGCGGCGCGGTCGGGATTCGCCGCGTTGCCGAGGCCGCGTGGGTCCTGCTATTCTTGGCGTCGGATCAGGCGTGGGTGTCGTCGCCCGCCGGAACGTTTCAAGGAGAAACTTCGTGCTCTATTATGTCGGAATGGTCCTGGCCGGGCTCGGCGCCGGGGTGTTGATCAGCGCGCTGACCTACGTGACCGTCATGCTCGGTCTCGTCATCACGTCGATGTTCGCCTTCACGGCCGGCCCGATTCTGGACAAGGTCCTCAAGGACTGACCGGCGGATCGCCCTCCTCCTTGGCGTCACGCTCTGGCGTGGCCGCGGTGCGGATGGCGCCTTCCAGGTTGATCTTCACGCCGGCGAGCAGCTCCCGCAGCCCGCGCACCTTGACCTGCAGCCCCCCCGCGCGGCGCAGCATCATCCCCATGTAACCGAAGCCGTCGCCGATCGGGGTCAGGTTCAGGGAACCGGCCTGGGCCTTGAGCTCGTCGCACATCCGGCCGAGGCCGCGCACCTGGCTTTCGTCGGCCTGCATGGTGCTGATCATCTCGATGATCCGAGTGGCCTTCTCGATCTTCGGGGGGAGCGATTCGAGCCAGGCCAGTTGGGCTTGCTGACGTGCGGTAAGCTTGGCGCCCATCACGAACTCCTGCGGGTTGAACCTCGGGGTCCTGCAATCCGTAGTCTCGGCGGGCACCGCGCCCACCGACCCCGTCAAGATAGAGCATCGCGATGAAGATTTCGGACGTATCGATCTCCCGACCCGTACTGGCCACGATGGGCTCCCTCGCCCTCGTGCTCTTCGGCGTGCTCGGCTACCTGCGCCTGCCGGTGCGTGAACTCCCCGACATCGATCCGCCGATTGTCTCGGTCGAGACCTCGCTGCGGGGTGCCAATCCGCGGGTGATGGAGTCGTCGGTGACGGACGTGCTCGAGGAGGAGCTGAGCACTGCCGAGGGGATCCGGACGCTGACCTCGTCGAGCAACGAGCAGCGCAGCAGTGTCCGGCTGGAGTTCGGCCTCGCGGGATGTTGAATCGGCGGCGCAGGACGTCCGCGACCTGGTGAGTCGGGTGCGCGGCCGACTCCCCGAGGACGTGGACGAGCCGGTGGTCGCCAAGCAGGATGCCGACGCGCGCCCGTTCTACTATCTGGCGCTCACGTCGACCACGCTCGACCTCCTCCAGCTCAACGACGTCGCCGACCGGATCGTCAAGCAGCGCCTGCAGACGATTCCGGGCGTGGCGCGCGCGCAGATCCAGGGCGAGCGGCGCTACGCGATGAAGATCTGGCTGGACCAGAACGCGCTCACGGCGCGGTCGCTCACGGTGCAGGATGTCGCGGCGGCGATCCGCGCCCGCAACGTCGAGGTGCCGGCGGGCCGGATCGAGTCGTCGCAGCGCGAGTTCACGGTGCGCTCGCTGGGCGAGTTGCGCACGCCGAATGAATTTGCCGACCTCGTGGTCTCCAGCCAGGGCGGCGTCCTCACTCAGGTTGCGCGACGTCGGCCGGGTCGAGCTCGGCCCGGCAAACGACCGCTCCGCCCTCCGCTTCGATCAGATGCCCGGCATCGGCCTCGGCGTGATCCGCCAGTCGAAGGCCAATGTCATCGAGGTCTCCAAGGCGATCCAGGCGGCGCTGCCCTCGATCAGGCCGCACTGCCGCCCGGCGTGAAGCTGGTGCAGGCATTCGACCAGTCGGTCTTCGTCGAACGCTCGATCCGCGACGCCCAGCGCACGCTGATCGAGGCGGCGCTGCTGGTCGTGGTCATCATCTTCCTCTTCCTGCGCAACCTGCGGGCGACGATCATCCCCGCCTTCGCCATTCCGGCCTCGATCATCGCGACCTTCGCGGTGATGTCGGCGCTCGGATTCTCGATCAACAACTTCACGCTGTTGGCGCTGACGATCGCGATCGGCATCGTCGTCGACGACGCGATCATCGTGCTCGAGAACGCCTATCGCCACCAGGAAGAGCTTGGCAAGTCGCCCGAGCAGGCCGCACGCGACGGCACCCGCGAGATCGGCTTCGCCGTCGTGGCGACGACGGCCTCGCTCATGGCGGTCTTCGTCCCGCTCGCCTTCCTCAAGGGCAATACCGGCAAGCTCTTCAACGAATTCGGCATCGCGGTGGCCGGCTCGGTCTTCATCTCCGGCTTCGTCGCGCTGACGCTGACGCCGATGCTCTGCGCCAAGCTGCTCAAGGTGCCGCCCAGCCACGGTCGGATGTACCAGCTGCTGGAGCGCGGTTTCGACGGCCTCGCGGCCGGCTATGCACGGGTCCTCGGCCGCGCCTTGCGCCACCCGCTCACGGTGGTGGTCGGGATGTTGGCGCTGGTGGTCGGCGCGGCGCTGGTGTTCCAGACGCTCAAGCGCGAGTTCATCCCGGCCGACGACCGTGGCGTGATCAACATCAACATCGTCGGCCCCGAAGGCGCGACGCTGCAGTACACCGACGGCTACCAGAAGCAGGTCGAGGCGATCCTCGCCAAGGTGCCGGAGGTCAACTCCGTCTTCTCAGTGATCGGTCGTGGCGGCTCGCCCAATGGCGGTTTCGTCGTTGCGCGGCTCAGGTACTGGGAGGACCGCGAGCGCAACATCGAGGATATCATCGCCGAGCTGCGGCCGAAGTTCGCGGCGATCGCCGGCGTGCAGATCTTCGCCTCCAACCCGTCGGCGATCGGCGGATTCGGGTCGCCGGTGCAGTTCATCGTGCGCCACCCCGACTATGACTCGTTGCTGGTCGCCAACGAGCGACTGATCGCGGCGGCGCGCAAGATTCCCGGCCTGGTCAACGTCGATACCGACCTGAAGAACAACAAGCCGGAACTGACCATCGCCTACGATCGCGACCGCGCCGACGACCTCGGCGTGCCGATCGGCGATGTCGCCACGACGCTGCAGTCGATGCTCCGGCGGCACCCGCGTCTCGACCTTCACGCGCGACTCGCGCATCTATGACGTCTTCCTGCAGCTTGATGCCGCCCACCGCGCCACGCCGCAGGACATGGACCAGCTCTTCGTGCGCGGGCGCAACGGGCAGCTGGTGCGCGTGGATGCGCTGGCGTCGATCACCGAGACCACCGGACCGCGCGGGATCGCCCACTACGAGCGGGTGCGCGCCTTCACTCTCTCCCGCCTCGCTGGCGCCGAGCCTCGCCCTCGGCGACGCGATCGATTCGCTCACCGCGATCGCCACGGCGCAGCTCCCGGCCAACACCACGATTGCCCTCGGCGGTGACGCCCGGGAGCTGAGCGAGAGCGGCAACGAGCTGCTGCTCGCCTTCGGCCTCGCGATCCTGGTGGTGTTCATGGTGCTGGCCTCGCAGTTCGAGTCGGTGGTGCATCCGTTCACCGTGCTCATGGCGGTGCCGCTGGCGGTGATCGGCGCGATCTTCACGCTCAAGCTGGCCGGGGCCACCATCAACCTCTACTCGCAGATCGGGATGATCCTGCTGGTCGGGTTGGTAACCAAGAACTCGATCCTGCTGGTGGACTACGCCAACCAGCTCCGCGCCAAGGGGATGGAGGTCGTGGACGCGATGCTCGAGGCGGGACGGATCCGGTTGCGGCCGATCCTGATGACCTCGGTGGCGACGATCATGGGCGCGATCCCGATCGCGCTCGGCTCCGGCGCCGGTGCCACCGCGCGCCGTCCGCTCGGCTACGCCATCGTCGGCGGGATCGCCTTCTCCACCGTGCTGACGCTCTTCGTGGTGCCGGTCGTCTGGATGCTGGCCGAGCGGGGGCTGGCGCGTCGACGCGCCATTCGGGAAGCGACGGCCGAGTTCGCGACGGTGGAGGCTCCATGATCGCCGCCCTCCATCTGCTCGCCACGCTGACGATGGCGCCGGTCGACACCCTGCCAGTGGTCACGCTGCGCGACGCGCTGCGGGAAGCGGTGCGTCTCGATCCGCTGTGGGTGCAGTCGGCCGGACTGGTCGACAACGCCGAGTGGGCGCGAAAGGCGGCGCTGCTGGTGTTCGTGCTGCCGACGATCAACGCCACGGCCGACTACTCCGAGCTCTCGACGCAGCAGTTCAACATCGGCACCGGCCGCGCGGCGAACGCCACGGGCCGCGCCTCGATTGACGCGCGGTACTGAGCTGTTCACCGGCGGGCGCAAGCTCTTCGGGGCACGGCAGGCGAGTGCCGACCTCGAGACGGCGCGGGCCGGCGAGCTCGCGCAACGCTACGAGACGGCGCTCAACGTGGAGCGTGACTACTACGACGTCCTCGGCGCGCGTGAACTGCTCGATGTGGCGCGCGACCGGGCCACTCGCGCGGCCGAACAGTTCGGCACCGCGCGCGCCCGCGTGACGAGCGGCGCGACGGTGCCGTCGGATTCGCTGCAGGTGCTGCTGGAACAGCAGCGCGCGGAGGCCGAGGTGTTGCGGCGTGAGGCGGCGCTGACCGTGGCGCGGCTGCAGCTGGGGCGGCGAATCGGCCGGGCGGTGCCGGTCGATGCGGCGCCGATCGATTCCACCACCCCCGCCGCGCTCTCCATCACGCTCGACGAAGCGGTGACTCGGGCGGTGGAACAGGGGCCGGCGTGGCGCGAGGCGCGCTCGGCCGAGAAGTCGAGCGAGGCGCAGATCCGCGTGCGGCAGGCGAGTTATCTGCCGTCGGTCACGCTGACGGCGTCGCTCGGCAAGTTCGACGACAAGTTCTTCCCGACCCTGACCAATCGGCGCAGCATCGGCTTCTCGATCGCGTTGCCGATCTGGGATGGCGGCCAGCGCGAGCTCGCCATCCAGCGGCTCAAGACCAACCGCACCGTGGCCCGCGCCATCCGCGAGGACCTCGAGCGCTCGGCGCGGCGCGACGTGACCGAGGCCTACACCGGCTACGACGTCTCGCGGCGGGCGCTCGACCTGGCCCACGCCGGGGTCGGGGTCGCCGCCGAAATTCTCCGGGTGCAGAACGCCCGCTATCGCGCCGGTGCCGCCACGGTGCTCGAACTGCTCGACGCGCAGGCGCAGCTGGTGCAGGCGCAGGCCGACCTGGTCCAGGCGCGTTACGCGGTCCGCCTGGCGCGCGCCTCGCTCGAGGTGATCCTCGGGCAACGATTGACCCCAGATTCTGAACGGAGCACCCCGTGAGCCGTCGTCCCCTGATTGGATATGCCCTGCTGCTCCTCGTCGCGTGCGGCGGCGCCGACCCGAAGGACGCCAAGGGCGGCGGCGGTGGCCGGGGTGGCGCGCAGGTGCTGCCGGTCGAGGTGAGTGCCGCCTTCACCGACACGGTGATCGATGCGATCATCGCCACCGGCCAGGTCGAGGCGATGCAGCGCATCGAGCTCCGTCCCGATATCGAAGGCCGAGTGGTCGACATCCTCGCCCGCGAGGGCGCCACCGTTGGCGTCGGCACGCCGCTCCTCAAGATCGACGATGCCGAGCTCAAGGCGCAGGTGGCCCGTGCCACCGCCGATCGCGATCTCGCGAGGCAGGCGCTCGAGCGGACCCGGTTGCTCCTGGCGGAGAAGGCGGCGGCGCCGGCCGACCTGGAGCGCGCCGAGGCGTCGTCGCGCGCGGCCACGGCATCGCTCGACCTGCTGGCGCTGCGCCTCGAGCGGACGGTGGTACGTGCTCCGTTCGCCGGCGTGGTCGGGCAGCGGCTGGTCTCGATGGGCGACTTCGTCAACAGCCAATCGCGGCTGCTCACGCTGCAGACCGTCTCGCCGGCGCGGATCAACTTTGCCGTGCCGGAGCGCTACGCCGCCGAGTTGAAGATGGGGCAGGAGGTCACCTTCCAGGTGGCGTCGTTGCCGGGCAAGACATTCACCGCGCGCGTCGATTTCGTCGATCCGGTCGTCACGCTGCCGGGGCGCACCATCACCGTGAAGGCGATCACCGCGAATAGCGGCGGCACGCTGCAGCCGGGGATGTTCCTCGAGGCACGGCTGGCGACTGCGATGCGCGCCAACGCCGTGGTAGTCCCCGAGGAATCGATCGTACCGACGGCCGGGGCCACCTACATCTGGGTGCAACAGGACAGCACGGTCACGCGGCGCGAGGTCGAACTCGGCGTGCGTTCCCCCGGCTTCGTCGAGATCCGACGCGGCATCGAGGTCGGGGACCGCGTCGTGGTGGGCGGGCTCGAGCGGCTGGTCGAAGGGGTGACCGTCAAGGCCACCACCGTCGAGCGGCGGCCGAAGGGCGCGCGCGAAGGGTGACGTTCCGCGCGGCGGCCGCTGCCTGCTGGCTGGTGCCGACCGTGCTCGGCGCGCAGGAGCCTGCCACGCGCTGGGCGGTGCAACTGCGCACCGCCGCCGGCGTGGAGTTCGCCGACCTGCGGCTGGATGGTGCGCGCAGTCGGATTCTGCTCGAATCGCACGACTCGCTCTTCTTCCCGCTCACCAAGCTGCAGCGCACCGGCAATCATCTCTCCTTCGCCGTCGGCGCGCTCGGTCTGCGCGCCGAGCTTGATGTCGATGGCGATGGTGCAGCGATGTCGGGCCGCCTCCGCTACCCCGATGGCGGCGGCGCCTCCTGGGAGGGCGAGCTGATCCGACCCGGGACGGCGCGCTGGCCGGTGCGACCGCGCGTGCGGGTGCGTCAGCTCGCCGTCGGCACCGGCGCCAACGCCACGGTGATCCCCGCTGCGTGGGTCGCCGCGCTCCCGGACTCGATGACACTCGAGCGAGAGTATGCCGAGTTGATGCGACGGACCGGCCTTCCGGTGGTGCGCGATCGTGAGCGGGCCGACCGTTCCCGCGCGATGGCACTCGGTGCCGACGAGGCGACGCGAGCGAGCGTGCGGCGGACCCTCGCGGCGATCGCGGCAAGCCCCGCCGCCGACAGCACCTTCCGTCGGCTCTTCGTCGGCCCCGCCGGAGTGATCATCGACCTGCACGAGCGCGCCGAGGCGCTGGCAATGGCGCGCAGTCGAGGAGGCTACCAACGGGACGCGGCCGCGCGCGGATTGCGCCGCCTCGGCGTGCTCGACGCAAACACCGTGAACGACGTGGGCCGGATGCGCGCCGCCGCGCTGGCGTCCTGGCCCGCCTGGTTTCGCCACGACAGCACGATGGCCCGCGCGATGGCGGCGCTTGACGCCAGCGACCCCGAAGCTCGTCGCGAGCTCAACCTGCTCTTCGAGTGCTACCTCGACGCAGTGCCATGGTGGCGCGAGGCAGTGCAATGGCTGCTCGATCACCCGTGGATCGACACTCCCATGGGGCCCCGCGCCCCCGCCCAGTTGATGGCCAAGGTCTGGGGCCGTGCGACGCTCGCCCCACCGGTGCTGCTCCCGGAGCCACTCGGTGGCTTCGCAGCGATGCCACTCGTCAACGGCGATCGCCTGGCCCGGACCCTGGTCGAGCCGGCGAATGCCTCGGCCCGTGAGTGGCTGCCGGCGGGGCGCGTCGAGGCGCTCACGGCATGGTCCGCCCTGACCTGGTCCGACACGCTCACCTTGTCGGCGGCGGGCGGCGACATCGCCCTCCTCCCGCCGTCCCGCGTGCCGGGCCTGCAGACGCTGCTCGCGACGGCCGACGGGGTTCGGATCGACCCGGGCATCATGCCGCTGCTGGCGGTGGCAACCGTGATCCACGAGTGGCACCACATTCTCGCGGCCGCGACCCGACTCGAAGGGCAGGGTGTCTCACGGACCGACCGGTCGACCGTCGTCCGCCTGCTCGAGGACGATCCCTGGTTGGCGGAGGGATTCGCCGAATGGGCCACCGAGGAGACGCTCCGTCCCGCCGCGGCGTCGACGCCGCTCCTGCTGCTGCTCGACGCCGAGAAGCGGATGGCGCTGTGGGGCGGCATGAGCGAGGATCCCCACGCGCTCGGGTACCGACTGGTCCGGGCGGCTGCGGCGCGCCTTCCGGTGGCGACTCGACGGAGTACCTTCGTCACGCGACTGCACGATCCGGCCGCCGTCGCCCGACTCGCTAACTTCCCCGCCGGCGCGCGCGGTGCGCCGTTGCTGCTGCGACGGCCGGTGACGGCCGCGGTGGTACCTGAAATCACCCTGACCTGGGATGCCGGCGTGGCCGATGCCGTGGCTCGTCGACTCCTTTTTCCTCCCTACCCTCCGGAGCACTGATGGCCCGCCCGCTTTCCTGGCTCGCTGGTGTCGCCCTTCTGGCCGCCGCGCCACTCGCTGCGCAGCAGACTGTTCCCGAGCGCACCGCCGGGGAGCGGACGTCGAGTCACGCCGAGGTGCTGGCCTTCCTCGACTCGCTGGCCAACCACGGCGCCGCGATCCGCGTCGGGACGCTGGGCGAGTCGCCGCAGGGTCGCCGGATTCCGTACGTCGTCGCGGCACGCCCGATGGTGGCCGACCCGGCCGAGGCCAAGCGCAGTGGCAAGCCGGTCTTCTACATCCAGGGCAACATCCACGCGGGTGAAGTCGAGGGGAAGGAAGCGGTGCAGCGGTTGCTGCGTGACATGACCCTGGGGCCGCTCACCAAGCTGCTCGACAGCGTGATCGTGGTCTGGGTGCCGATCTACAACAGCGATGGCAACGACGCCTTCGGTCCCGGGGATCGCAACCGCGGGGGGCAGAACGGCCCCGCGATCGTCGGCCTGCGCGCCAACGGGCAGGGGCTCGACCTCAACCGCGACTACGTCAAGCAGGAAGCACCGGAGACGCGCGGTTCGCTGGCGCTGGTGGCGGCGTGGGATCCGGATGTCTGGATGGACCTGCACACCACCAACGGCTCGTACCACGGCTACGCCCTGACGTGGGCGCCGGGGCTCAATCCGAATCAGACACCGGCCAACATCTGGTTGCAGGACAAGGCGCTGCCCGAGATTCGCAAGCGGATGCGGGACCGCCACAAGTTCGAGACCTTCCCCTACGGCAACTTCCGCAACCAGCATCCCGACTCGCTGGTGCTCGGCTGGGACACCTATGAGTCCTACGCGCGCTACGGCAGCAACCTGATGGGGATGTCGCGGATCTCGATCCTCTCCGAGGCGTACAGCAACGACCCGCTACTGAAGCGGATCGATGCCACCTACGCGTTCATGATCGAGTCGCTGCGCTACATGGCCGAGAAGCAGGCCGACCTGCGCCGGGTGATGGCGGCGACGATTGCCGCGCGTCCCGACTCCGTCGCCGTGCGCAGCGCCTTCGCGCCGCCGCGCATGGACACCGTCATTGCCGAGCTCACCAAGCAGGGTGAGGGGAACGGCGGCTTCTCGCGGCGTCAGCGCACCGGCGAGATGAAGAAGGTCTTCATGCCGGTGGTCGATCGCTTCGTCGCCACCCGTCGCGAGGCGATTCCGGCGGCGTACGTGCTCGACGCGCAGTGGACCGAGGTCGTGGCGCTGCTTCGTCGGCAAGGCATCGTGGTCGAGAAGCTCACGCAGCCGTGGGTCGGCCAGAGTGCGCGCTTCCAGGTCGACTCGGCCGTGGTCGCCGCCCGCCCCTTCGAGGGGCATCGGGCCATGAAGGTCGACGGCAAGTGGGTCGCCCCGGCGGCCGATTCCCTCCCGGCCGGCAGCTACATCATCCCGACCAACCAGCGCTTCGGCATGCTGGCGGCCTTCCTGCTCGAGCCCGCGTCGGAGGACGGCTACACCACCTGGAACTCCTTTGACCGCGCCGTTCGTGCCCGGGCGAGCCATCCGGTGCGCCGGTTGGCGGCCCTGCCCAGCGTGCCCCGCGCGCTGGTGCCGTGACCTCCGCAGCATTACGGATGCTCCAACCCGGGGACAGGGCGCCAGATTTCACGACGCTCGACGCCGAGGGGAAGCCGGTCGCCCTCTCGGCGCTGCGGGGCCAGCGAGTGGTGCTTTATTTCTACCCGAAGGACGATACCTCGGATTGCACCGAGCAGGCGTGCGGCTTCCGCGATGCCTGGCGGAAGCTCCGCCGGCGAGGCACCACGGTCCTCGGCGTGTCGCGGGACGACGTGAAGGCGCATCGGAAGTTCGCAGCGAAGCACGCGTTGCCCTTTCCGCTGCTGGCCGATGATGAGCATGCCATCGCGCAGGCCTACGGCGTCTGGGTCGAGAAGTCGATGTATGGCAAGAAGTATTTCGGGATCGCACGCACCACGTTCGTGATCGACGCCGAGGGCGTCATCACCCACGTGTTCGAGAAGGTGAAGGTGACCGGGCATGCCGAGGCGGTCTTGGCAGCGCTTGATGACTGACTGCTGTTTTCACGCACCACGAGGTTTCCCATTCGTACCCCATTGTCGGCCACTGCTGCCCTCGTCCTCCTCGCCGGCTGCGCCACGCAGACGGCCAACCCAGGGCCCGGCAGTTCGGCCTCGACGACCTTCTTCGCGCCCGAGCCGGGAGAGCGGCACTTCGGCCGCCTGCGCCAGCTCACCTTTGGCGGCAACAACGCCGAGGCGTATTTCTCGAGCGACGGCAAGTGGCTCACCTTCCAGAAGCAGAAGAAGGTGACCGAGGGTTGCGACCAGCAGTACATCATGCGCGCCGACGGCTCCGACCTGCGGCAGGTCTCGAACGGCCTCGGCCGGACCACCTGCGGCTACTTCATCGCGAAGGACCAGCGGATCATCTTCTCCTCGACGTACCGGGGCGACCCGGCCTGCCCGGTCCCGCCGGATCGGGCGATGGGCTACGTCTGGCCGCTCGGCCGCTTCGAGCTCTTCACCGTCAAGCGGGACGGCACCGATCTCCAGCAGCTGACCGACAATGGGGCGTACAACGCCGAGGCGACGGTGTCGCCCGACGGGAAGCACGTGATCTTCACGTCGACCCGCGACGGCGACGTCGAGCTCTACACGATGAATCCTGACGGCAGCAATCTCCGTCGTCTGACCACACGGGTCGGCTACGACGGCGGCGCCTTCTTCTCGCCCGATGGGACCAAGATCGTCTGGCGGGCGCAGTACCCGGTGACGGCCACCGACAGCGCGGACTATCAGCGGCTGTTGAAGGCGCGCCTGGTGCGCCCGGCCAAGCTCGAGCTCTGGGTCGCCAACGCCGACGGCAGCAACCCGAAGCAGATCACCGCGCTCGGCGGCGCCAACTTCGCGCCGTTCTTCCACCCGGATGGGAAGCGGATCATCTTCTCGTCGAACCACAAGGACCCGAAGGGCCGTGGCTTCGACCTGTTCATGATCAACGCCGACGGCACGGGGATCGAGCAGATCACGCAGTACGGTGACTTCGACGGCTTCCCGATGTTCTCGCCGGATGGCAAGCAGCTGGTGTTCGCGTCGAATCGCCACGGCAGCGAATCGGGCGAGACGAACCTCTTCATCGCCGACTGGAAGAACTGAGCATGATCAAGGGCCGCGTGGCCGGTGCGCTCCGCATTCTGGTGGACTGGGTCAAGTCCATCAGCATCGCACTGGTCGCGTGGTTCCTGTTGCGCACCTTCCTGATCGAGGCGTTCCGCATCCCCTCGGGGAGCATGCAGAACACGCTGCAGATCGGCGACTTCCTCTTCGTCAACAAGTTCCTCTACGGCGCCGAAGTGCCGCTGCTCAAGGCGAAGCTGCCCGCGGTGCGCGAGCCGGCGCGTGGCGACATCGTCGTCTTCGACTCGATCGAGGAAGACCTGAAGGTCGTCAAGCGGCTGATCGGCCTTGCCGGCGACACGCTCGAGATGCGGAGCGGCGTGGTGTATCGGAACGGTCGCCGTCTCGAGGAGCCGTACGCGGTCAACAGCGAGCCGGAAAAGTCCGAGGACCAGCTGATGCGCTCACGGATGCGCGCGTGGCAGGTGCCGCACTTCGCCGGGCCGGTGCCGATGGGCTACGAGCCCGACCTGCACGACTGGGGTCCGGTCGTGGTGCCGCAGGATTCGCTGTTCGTGATGGGAGACAATCGCGACGGCTCGTATGACGGCCGCTACTGGGGCTTCCTGCCGCGCGTCAACGTCGTCGGCACGCCGGTGCTGGTGTACTTCAGCTACGACGTGCAGAGCCTGAAGTCGATGGCGTTCCTGACCGAGGTGCGGTGGCACCGGCTCTTCAGCACGCCGCGCTGATCACCCGTGTGCGACGCACGACAACGGCCACTCCTTACGGGGTGGCCGTTTGCCGTTCCCTCGGGAAGAGCGTTGCCGCCAGCAGCAGCGCCCCCGCCGCCATCGCCGCCGAGAGGCGGAAGGCGCCTTCCGCCGACGCCGCCTGCATCACGGCGCCGGCGACGATCGGCCCGATGATCCGTGCCAGTGACGACGCGCTCTGCGTGACGCCGAGCGTGCGGCCCTGCACGGTGGCCGCGGCGCGGCGCGAGGCGAGGCCGATCATCGCGGGGCCGGCCATCCCGAAGCCGGCACCGAGCAGCGCCAGCGCGGTGTAGAAGAGCGGGCCCGGTGCGCCGACCGCGCCGGCGGGCGGAATCAGCAGGAAGCCGACCGCCATCACGCCGGCGCCGAGGCGCGCGACACCGACCTCGCCGAGCCGAGTGACCAGGCGCCCGAGCAGTCCGCCCTGCACGATCGCTGTTGCGAGCCCCACGTACGCAAACCAGTAGCTCACCACGCTGCGGCTCGCCTTGAAGCGCAACTCGCCGAAGAGCGGGAACACCACGTACATCACCGAGAAGGCGAGCGTGGCGAGGAAGAGCACCGCGACCGGTGCGGCGAGCGCGCGCCACGGCGTGCGTGCGGCCGGGGCATTGGCGGCCACCGCGGCGGGGATCGACTCCGGCAGCACCCGCCACGCCATGATCAGATTGATGGCGGTGATGATGGCGGCGATGATCCCCGGCAGCGTGTTGCCGATCGCGGCGGTGATGCCGCCGAGGATCGGGCCGACGATGAAGCCCAGTCCGAAGGCCGCGCCGACCATCCCCATCGCCTTGGTGCGCTGCTCGGGGGTGGTCTCGTCGGCGAGGTACGCCTGCGCCACGTTGACCGTCGCTCCCGACCCGCCGTCGAGGACGCGCGAGAGCAGCAAGAGGGGCAGCGAGTTGGCGAAGGCGAAGACCAGGTACGAGGCGACGCTCCCCGCCAGCCCGATCAGCAGCACCGGACGGCGGCCGATCCGGTCGGAGACCCGGCCCCAGAGTGGCGCCAGGACGAACTGGATGGCCGAGTAGGAGGCGACCAGCAACCCGATGTTCCCCGGCGTCCCCCCCAGCCGCGCCGCATAGCTCGGCAGGAGCGGCAGGACCATCCCGAACCCGATGACGTCGATGAAGACGGTGGCAATGACGATGGGAATGGCGGAACGGGGCAGGGACGCAGACGTGGTCATCGGGGGAGGATGGCCGACCCCCGGAGGCAGGTCAAGCTGGGGGGTCGATCAGCGAGGCGAGGTGGAGATGCCGGCCCGGTCGATATAGGCGACCAGACGGGCGCACTGTCCGCAGGTGAGGACGACCCGACCCAGCGACGCTCCCCCTTCGGCGGGGCGCTCGGGTGTTCGCTCCATGGCCTCACTGCCGCAGGATGGGCAGTGGATTGCCCGTCCCTCCCGGTCGGCGCTGATGAGGGCGAGTGCCTCGTCCGGCCGGTATTCCTTCACGTGGCGACGGCCCATCGTCGCTCCTCTGTGGCTCCGGGGGCCGGGAAGTCGGACCCGTGGCACACCCTCTTAGCTACGCTTTTTCGGGGGGTCCGTCAAGAGTCCGACCGTCCAATACCTTGACGGGGGGTGTCCGCGGCGCGTACGTTGCCGTTTTTCCGAGGCCCGTGAATGACCGAATTGGCCGCGCCACAGATCTCCTCCTTGATGGAAGCCCTCCCGGGCATTGCGCATGTCCTCCGGAGTCCGGTCGCCAACGCGATCGTGGCGCTGTCGCGGGCTGGCGCAGGCTTGGAAGAGTATGCCATCGCCCACGCCGAAGAGCTGATGCGCTACGGCGTCCGGCGGAACCTGCTGACCCACGACGAGGTCGAGAAGGTCCTGGCCGAGATTCGCGAGACCCCGGCCGGGAAGGCGTCGAAGCCGTTGGTGATCGAGAAGCCGAAGCGGCCAACGCCCCCGCCGCCGGTCCACCACACGCCCGCCAAGCCCCCGGAAGCCCCGGTGGCTGCCAAGGCGGTCGGGGTGAAGGCCGCGGTGACCTCCAAGGACCCGAAGGCCGCCCGCACGGCTCCTCCGGTCAAGCCGGCCGCCAAGGCTCCGGCCAAGCCCGCACCGAAGCCTCCGCCGAAGCCCGCGGCCAAGGCCGCCGCCAAGCCCGCGCCAAAGGTTGCCGCCAAGGCGCCGGCCAAGCCGGCCCCCAAGAAGCCGGTGGCCAAGGCCGCGCCCGCCAAGAAGGTGGTGCCAGTGAAGAAGGCGGCGAAGAAGAAGAAGTGACCTGTCACCAGTAACCTGTGACCCGGGTCACTGGTCACTGGTCACCTCAGTTCAGACGCGGAACCCGCGCACCAGTCTCGTCAGTCGATCGGCGGTGTCCACTACGGTGGTCGCCGCCGTTGCGATTTCATGGGTGGCGCCCGACTGCTCGACGGCCGAATCGGTCACCGCCTGCGCCGCGTGCGCGTTGACCTGCGCGGCACGAGCCACGTCAGCCGCGGTGGCCCCCAGGCGGTCGGCGAGCTCGCGGTGCGCGGCGGCCTCGCGCGCCACCGTCCCGGCGGCTGCGGCAACTTCCTCGACCGAGCCGACGATCTCCGCCAGCGCCGCGGTCACCCCAGCCGCCACGTCCTCGACGCCCGCCACGCGCTCCGTCCCCGCCTCGACCGTCTGCGCCACCAACCGCACCTGCTCATCGAGCGTCGCCACCGTCTTGGCGATCCGCCGCGCCCCTTCCGCACTGGTCTCGGCGAGCTGCCGGATTTCGCCGGCGACGACCGCGAAGCCTTCCCCGGCCGCCCCCGCGCGCGCCGCCTCGATCGCCGCGTTGAGCGCCAGCAACTCGGTCTGCGCCGCCAACTGGCCGGTGAGCGCCACGAACTCCGACACCGCCGCGGCTGCATTGGTCAGCCGGCCGACCGAGGACGTCGTCTGCGCCACCACCTCGTGCAACTCGAGCAGCGTCTCGGAGGCCGCGCCAAGGTGGCTGCGGTGGGTGTCGGCGGTGCGGCGAATCCGATCGGCCACCAACACCACGCGCTGGCCCGCGCCCGCGCTGCGTGCCGCGGCCGCGCGCAGGTCGCTGAGCAGGTCGTCGCTCTCACGCGTGGCCGTCGCCTGTTTCTCGGCAGAGGCCGACACCGCACCGATCGCGCGCGACACCTGGGTGGCGCTCTCGGTGAGCTGCTCCGATCGCCGCGAGAGCGCGCCGGCATTCTCGGTCAGCGTGCTGCTGACGTCGGCGACGCTGCCCACCACGCCGCGCAGTCCTTCGCTCATCCGGCGCACCGCGGCGGCGAGGAGGCCGAGCTCCTTCGGCATCGGGCCCAGGTCGATCGGGCGGAGGTCGCCAGCGCCGACTCGTTCGGTGGCCTCGACCAGTCGGCGCAACGGGAGCACCACCGCACGCACGGTGTAGACCGCCGACCAGATGCCGAGGATCAGGGCCAGGCCGAAGAGGAGCCAGACATAGGTCCGCCGCTCCTCGCTGTTGCTGGCGAGGTCGCTGGCACGATCCGACGCGGCCGCCGCCTGCACCGCGACCAGGGCGCGCACGTCGTCGAGCAACGAATCGGCGGTCGCGACCCGGCGGCCGTCCGGCGTCCCGGGGGCGCTGCTCCGTTCGAGTCGCGAGACCAGGGTATCGATACGGCGGAGGGCCTTCCGCTCGGGATCGGTGAGCGAGAGCGCGCTGTAGCTGCCGCTCGCACCGCGCACATTGGCGAAGGCCGCCGAGAGCTGGACGCGGCTCGCCGAGTCGTCCGGCGTCAACGCCAGTGCATCCCCGATCCGGACGGCCGTCACCACGTCGCGAGTGAGTTCCTGGACGACGACCGTTGCCTCTCGGAACGTCGCCAGCTCGTCCTGCACCGCCGAATCGAGCGATTTCATCGCCGACACGCCCTGCAACGTCATCCCCCAGACCAGCAGGAGGAGGAGGACGGTGCCGGCGGTGACCCGACTGCGGAGAGAGGGGAGGTCGCTCATGGCGCGAAACGTGGGTCCGCACGAGGCATGGACGCAAGCGGGGGCCCTACCCGCGACTGCCTCGGCGGTCTATCATCACAGCATGACAACCCCGACGACGCTGACGATTCGCACCTTCGCGGACCGGGCCGAGGCGATGGCGCATGCGGTGCTGCGAGCCGGCGAGGCGCCGCGCTTCACCGCCTTCGACGACACGATCGGCTGCCCGATGGAACAGCTGCTCGGTGCCCTCGAGTGGACGCGCGTCGTCGGCATTCTCCCCGATGACGACCTCCTCCATGCGGGGCGCCTCACCAGCGACACTGCGGCGGCCGTCGTCGAACGGAAGACTGCCGAGGGACGCCGCTACATCTTCCTCGGCCCACGCCTCGACACGCCGCAGGCACTGCCGGAAGATGGCGAGGTGCTGCTCGACGAGCCGGGTGTATTGGCGATCGGTTTTGCGGAGCGGGCGATCGCGCTGGCGCACTTCCTTCGCATCACCATGGGCGCCGGGGCGATCTTTGCGCAGCTGGGGCGTCGTGCCCCGGAGCTGCGCCACTTGCGGCGCTGGTTGCCGCCGATCGTGCAGGAACTGGATGGATCACGCCGAATGATTGCCGGGTGGTTTGCCGCCTCAGCCGGGGGTGTCCTCTTCCTCGGCGACGAGGGGACCGACGCGGCCTGGCGCTACATCGAAGTGGGGATCGACTCATGAAGGCCGGATGGATGATGCTGGGCGCCTTGCTGGTGGCTGCACCGCTCGCGGCGCAGGCACCGCCCTCGCCCTCGGAAGCGATCAAGAAGATGACTCCAGAGGAGCGGGCCCTGGCGCAGCGCAAGCTGAACTCCGCTGCCTCGATGCTCTACGACATTCCGCTCGACTCGGCCAAGAGCGGGCTGCGCGGCCTGCTGATGGTGATGCGCGACTCACTGATGGTCGTGCAGGCGGAAGCGTCACGGTTGCAGCGCGCGTCGTCGCCAGCGGTCGCCACGTCGGCGGCCCGGCGGCTCCGCGCCGCTTGCGGTGCGGCGTCGCGGGTGATGATCGGTGCGGAGCCGCACATCGCCGGGATGAAGGCGTCGGCCAAGGCCGGGGCTGAGGCGCTGATCGCCTATCAGAAGGCGATCGTCGTGACCAACGCCGAGATGATCAAGTGCGACCGCAGCGTGGCGCTCCAGTTGGCCTCGCCCAACCCGGGGCTGCCCCAGCTCAGGACCAGTGCCGTCGGCGCCGAAGCAGCCGCCGTGAACTACGATCAGGCGGCCGACGGCCTGCTGCGGGTGTTCGACATCCCGATGCGCCCCAAGGGTGTCCCCGGCGGATTGTAACGAAGTACGGCGGATGGCATGTGGGGATGTGGATTAACATCTCCACATCCCGTGGAGAAAGGGGGGAACTGCCGTGGTGATGGGCACTTCGAACCCACATTGTTGCCCACCGCAGGTGAGCTAACCCGAATAAAATCAGGCACTTGCGGCTTTTCTGGGGTACGGTAGCTTGGTAGGAGTACCGATGGGGCGTGTCGCACGCTTCATCCTCTCCGATCCAGCGCCTCGGAGAGCCGTGTGGGCGAACGGTCCGCGAGCCGATCTGACCCACAGCGCTCATTCCCTCGCAACGCCCCCGAGCGTCTGCGCTGGAGTGCGAAGCGGTCGATCAGCCCTGCTGGTCGGCCGCTTCTTCGTTCCCGCCATCCTCGTCTCGCCCGAAGTCGGGCGCCAACCGCACCAACCAGCGATTGTCGAACTGCCAGACCTTCTTGGTCGAGGTCCGTGCGTCGCCCGGGAAGAGCTCGGGTGAGGCATAGGCGTCGTTGATCGAGGCCGTCTTGGCCGAGGCGTCGTCGGCGTAGTGGAGAATCTCCGCCTCGAGGGTCAGCGGCCGCACCGGCGAGCCAAACTCGAGCTGGCCGTGGTGCGAGAGGATCAGGTGCTCGATCAGGAGCTGTTCCTCCGGCGTGCACGGCGGCGTCGGCTGCGCGGCGACGCGCTCGCGGAACATGGCGTAGCCCTGGGTCACGTGCCCGAGGAGCCGGCCGCGCTCGGTGGTGTCGAAGACGCCGGTCTCCCAACTGTAGGTCTCCAGCTTGCCGATGTCGTGGAGCATCGCGCCGACGGTGACGATCTCCGCATCGGCCCGCGCCACGCGCGCCATCTGCTTGCCGATGCTGACCACTTCGCAGGTGTGCTGCAACAGCCCGCCGATCGCGGCGTGGTGGCCGGTGCCCGGCGCGCCGGGGCATTCCTGATACCGGCTGCGGAACTCGTCGTCGGCATAGAAGAGGTCGACCACGGCGCGGAGCCGCGGTGCGGTCAGCTTGGCGCGGATATCGTCGAGGAACTGCCAGTAGCCATCGACCGCGCCGACGGACGGCGCCAGATCGGCGAGCGGGATCGACCCCTTCGGCAGCGCCCGCACCGAGGTGGCATCGAGCTGGCGCGACTCGCGGTACGCCGTCACCGTCCCGACCACCTGGACGATCATCCCCTTGCTGAGTCCCTTCACCTGATCGTCGCGCCCGGCCCAGAACGGCGCCGTGTCGATCCGCCCGGTCCGGTTGCCGAGGACGAGGACGGTGCGCGGGTGGTCGCCACCCTTGGCCACCACGTCGAGGACGAGGAAGGGGTGGTGGACGGAGTCGCCGACGGCGAGGGCGGAGATGTCGAGCATGCGGGGGGACCGGTGAGGGGTGACCAGTGACCAGTGACCAGTGGCTCCGACCCGGGTGGTCTTCCTGGTGACGGGTTACGGGTTACTGGTTACGCTGGCAGCAATCTACTCGTGTCCCGTGACGCCCTTCCCCGTATCATTCACCCATGCCCTCCCTCCACATCCGCCTCCTCGTCACCGATCCCGCCCGCGAGGACGTCGTCGCCCTGGCCGACACGCTCCGGGCTGGTGGGCACGTGGTGGTCTTCGAGGAGGTCGCGACGGTGCCGCCCGGGGTGGCACCGGCACCGGAGTTCGTGGTGACCGAGGCGGCGATGCTGCCGGCCCCCGAGACGCTGGAGGCCGCTGAAGCGCGTCACCTCCGCGCCACGCTGCACTTCACCCACGGCAACCGGCGTCAGGCGGCGCTGCTCCTCGGCATCGCCCGCTCGACGCTGCTGGCCAAGATTCGGAAGTACCACCTCACGGGGTGATCCGCCCCAACCGCGAGATGACGACCCGGCGGCTCGCCCCAAGGCGCGTCAACGTGAGCGTCCGATTCGACACCCCCACCGCCAGCCCTGCCGCCCCGAAGTGGATCGGCGCCCCGCCCCCGCTCAGCTGGACCCCGCGCGTCCCCGCCCCCGCATGCTGCCAGCGCAGCGTGGTGTCGCCATCCATGAGCAGCTCGAGTCGATAACTGCTGTCGCTCAATGTGAGCCGAGTCACCGCACCGAAGCGGATGGCGTCGAGCCGGGCGGCGTCGAGCGCCACGACCAGCTCGGTGGCCTCGTGGCGGAGCGCCGCTGCCGAGGCGACGGCGCCGAGGTGAGGGAGGCCCAAGCCGGCGAGGATGCCGATGAGGACGAGAACGAGCAAGAGCTCCAGCAGGGTGACGCCGCGAGTCATGCCCCGACAATAGCAAACGCGGGATCCAGTGCTCGGCACCGAACCCCGCGTGATGGACCCGATTGCCGCCGATCAGGGCGCGCGACTCTCGTCGAGGAAGACCAACGCCCGCCGACGGGTGATCACCGCCGCCAGCGCCCGATGCACATCCGGCGAAATCACCGTGCCGACCAGGTCGCGCATCCGGGACACCGCCTGCTCCTGACTCATCTTCTCCTGATACGGCCGCACGGTGGTCAACGCGTCGAACACCTCGGCCACGCCCAGGATGCGCGCACCGATCGGGATCGCCTCGCCCACCAGGCCGTCCGGATAGCCCGTGCCGTCATGACGCTCATGGTGCGACCGGACGTAGCTGATCACCTCACGCAGGTGATGCAGCGGCGCGAGGATCTGCGCCCCGATCAGCACGTGCGTCTTGACGTGGTCGAACTCCTCCTCGGAGAGCGGCCCGTGCTTGTGCAGCACCGCTTCGCGGATGCCGATCTTGCCGATGTCGTGGAGACGGCCCGCCGTGCGCACCATCTCGATCTGCTCGTCGGAGAGCCCCATCTCGGCGGCGATCATCGCGGAGAGGTCGGCCACCCGCGCCGAGTGGCCGCGGAGATAGGCGTCCTTGGCCTCGAGCGCGTTGACGAGCGCTTCGAGCGTGGCCACCGAAATCCGCTCGAGATTGCCGCGCTCGCGCCGCAGCTCGGCGCCGCGCTGGACGATCTCCTGCTTGAGCCACGCCTGCGTCTCGGCCTGTTCGATCAGGTCGCGCCGACGCGCCAGTGCCCGCCCGATGGCGCGCTCGAGGTCCTGCAGGTCGACCGGCTTGACGAGATAGTCCATCGCCCCGCGCTGCATGCAGAGTGCGGCGGTGTTGGCGTCGTTCACGGCGGTGAGCATCAGGATGGCGGCGTTGGGCTCTTCCTTCAGGATCATCGGCACCATGTCGGGGCCGGAGGCATCCGGCAGCCGGACATCGAGCAGGATGCAGGCGATCTTGCGCCGGCGGATCTCGGCCAGCGCCTCGCCGGCCGTTCCCGTGGCGATCACCTCGTGACCCATGCTGGTGAGCAGGCGCTGCAGGGCCGACCGGATCGAATCCTCGTCATCGACCACCAAGGTCGTGACCAGGTCGATCTCATCTCCCATCGGGTCGGCGGTGTCGGGGCTCATCCGTGCTCCGGAAGTGGTAGTCCTGCTCCTCCTCTCAATATATCGGTCGTTCCGATCCGCGCCTCGTGTGGCGGTCCCGATTCGAAACCCCCGGCGCCATTCGCCCCGTACAGGGAGGGCTGTGTGGCCGTCGGGTGGTCCCGTTGGGCCGCCCGATCGCCCCCCGGGCGCGGCGGCCGGGTGTTAGCTTATCCGACTCAATTCCCACCCCCTCATGAGGTCGTCCCCGATGAAGCGAGTCTGTTCGGCACTGCTGCTGCTCCCGCTGGCCGTGAGCGCGGTTTCCGCGTCTGGCGGGCGCGACGAGCGCGCGTCGTCTCTCCCATCCTTTGGCGCCACCGTGGCGATCGTCGGCGACCAGGCCTTCGTCGGCGAACCCCGCGGCGCCAAGGGCGGGACGGTCCACATCTACCGCCGCGGGCCGGCGGGCTGGAAGGAGACCGGGACCTTGACCGCTCCGGCCGGCGCCCCCAACGACGGCTTCGGCACGACCCTCGTGAGCGACGGGACCACCCTGCTGGTCTCGCGGATCGATGGCCCCACCGCGACCGATAGCGCCAAGGGCGCGGTGCACGTCTTCCGGAAGAACGCCGCCGGCGTCTGGACTGCCGCCGGCGTGTTGCAGGCCGGGACCCGCGTTGCCCGCGGCGACTTCGGCCGCTCGATGACCATCCTCGGCGACGTGGTCGCCATCGGCTCGCCGCGCGACGGCGCCGGCGCGGTCTACCTCTACCGCCGTGGGACCGACGGGAGCTACACCGCCGCCGGCACGCTGGCCGGTGCCGAGCTCGGCGATGCCTTCGGGTCCTCGCTGGCGTCGGATGGCCAGCGGATCGCCGTCGGTGCGCCGAGCCGGTCGATGCGGAAGGGCGCCGTGCTGGTCTTTGGCCGGCAGACTGATGGCAGCTTCAAGTCGGAGGGGGTGCTGCTCGCCTCCCGCGGCGCCGACAACGCGCAGTTCGGCGTGTCGATCGCCATCAAGGGCGACATGATCGCCGTCGGCTCGCCGGGGGCGCTGCCGATCACCGGCCAGGGCAACGGCACGGTCGGGATGGTGGTCGCCTATCAGTGGAATCCGAAGACGTCCGCCTGGCGTGAGACCGATGCCGCGGTGCCGTTCTCCTATGCCGGTGCCGGTTTCGGCACCTCGGTGGCGTTCGCCGGCAACGAGTTGCTGATCGGTGCGCCGGCGGCGGTGCGCAACACCGGCCACCTCTATCGCGCCGCGCTCGGCAAGGATGGCAAGTTCACGTCGGTCGCTCGCGTCGACGTGGCGGGGATCGACCCGGGTGCCCGGTTGGCCGATGTGGTGGCCGTCTCGGGTGACGGCGCCGCGATCGGCATGCCGCGCGATGGTGGTGGCGAAGGGACCGTGCTCTTCCTCGGCCGCTCGGTTGCCGGCACCTGGAGCGTCAAGAACACCATCATCCCGGCACCCGCCGAGACGTGGACGGCGATGACAGGTGCCGAAGTCGTCTGCAAGGACGGCAAGGTGAAGGATTGGGAGTGCGGCAACACCGGGCTGATGTCGTACCTGCCGATCTCGGCGATCGGCGGCAAGCGCGGCGTCGGGCTCAGCGGCAACTGGGGCTGGACCGACCCCGAGACGGGCAAGGACTACGCGCTCGTCGGCCGCACCGATGGCACCTCGTTCGTCGATGTGACGGATCCGGCGCGCCCGCGCTACCTCGGCAACCTGCCGAAGACCGCCGAGGCGCAGGCCACCTCGTGGCGCGAGATCAAGACGCTCAAGCACTACGCCCTGATCGTTTCCGACGCGTCGGGCCCGCACGGTGTGCAGATCTTCGACATGCACCGGCTGCGTGGCGTGAAGACGCCGCAGGAATTCACCCCCGACGTCACCTACGACAAGGTCGCCTCCGTGCACGACATCCTCACCAACGAGGAGTCGATGTTCGCCTACGCGGTCGGCAGCAACGGCCCGGGTGAGAATTGCGGTGGCGGCTACCACATGATCGACATGCGCGATCCGCTCAAGCCGACCTTCGCCGGCTGCCACGCCGACAAGCGCACCGGCCGCAGCGGCACCGGCTATTCGCACGACGCGCTCTGCCAGGTCTACCGCGGGCCGGACACGCGTTATCAGGGGAAGGAGATCTGCCTCGGCTCGAACGAGACGGCCATCTCCATCGCCGACTTCAGCGACAAGAAGAATCCGACGGTCCTCGGTCTGGCGACCTATCCGGATGTCGGCTACACGCACCAGGGGTGGTGGAGCGAGGACATGCGCTACTTTTACCTCAACGACGAACTCGACGAGACCGGTGGCAAGGGCGACGCCGCCAAGGCGACCCGCACCCTGATCTTCGACTTCGCCAAGCTCGATGACCCCGTCTTCGTCGGGCCGTTCCTCGGCACCAGCAAGGCGTCGGACCACAACCTGTACGTGAAGGGCAACCGGATGTACCAGTCGAACTACAAGGCTGGCCTCCGCATCATCGACATCACCAACCCGACGCAACCCCGCGAAGTCGGCTTCTTCGACGTCGAGCCGGGCGAGAACTCGCCGGGCTTCTCGGGGACGTGGAACAGCTACCCGTACTTCAAGAACGGCTCGATCCTCGTGAACAACATGGGGAAGGGGATCTTCCTGGTGCGTGACCGCACCTCGACGGTGCCATGATCCGCAGGTTCCTGACGGCCGGGGCGGCATTCGCCGCCCTGGCCTGCAGCGGCGGGGGTGCTGCCCCCGCCACGGCCCCGAGCCCGTCCGGCGGGGCCAAGTTGTATGTGGTGAATCAGTCCGGGGCGAGCATCTCGGTGATCGACCAGCAGCGGCTCGCGGTCGACACCGTGATCGACCTCCGCGGCCTCGGCTTCACCGCCAACGCCAAGCCGCACCATATCGCCGTCGAAGCCGACGGCGCGTTCTGGTATGTCTCGCTGATCGGTGACGGTCGCGTGCTGAAGTTCGACCGCGCCAATCGTCTGCTCGGTCAAGTGAAGATGGAGACGCCGGGATTGCTGACGCTCGACCCGGTGCACGACTCGCTCTATGTCGGCCGCTCGATGACGGCGGTGAATCCGCCGAAGGCACTCGGCGTGATTGCGCGGAAGGCGTTCGTGATGGTCGAGGAGCAGGAGATCCTGATTCCGCGGCCGCATGCACTCGCCGTCACGCTCGACGGGAAGTGGGTCCACACCGCGTCGCTCGCCGAGAACCGGATCGCGTCGGTCGAGACGGCGACGGGTCGGGTGACGATCACCACGATCCCCGGTGCGCCACGCTCGCTGGTGCAGTTCGCGCTCTCGCCCGATGGCAAGACGATGGTGGCCGGCGGTGAATTGTCGAACACGCTGTTGCTGTTCGACCTCACCAAGCCGCCGCCGTTTGTGCCGGTGAAGGAGATTCCGCTGGCGGGGAAGCCGTGGGATCCACGCTTCTCGCGTGATGGCAAGCAGGTCTACATCACGCTGCTGGTGAAGAACGCGCTGGCCGAGGTGGACGTCGCGACTGGCACGGTGCGGCGCATCATCGAGGGGCGGATGGCGCAGCCCTACGGCCTGCTCCTCCGTGCCGACAACAAGTACGCCTTCATCGTGAACCAGAACACCGGGGCGATCACGCCGGGGCAGAGCGGGCACGAGATGCACGGCATGGAGGGCCACGCCGCCACCGATGGCTGGCTGACGATCCTCGACCTTGCCGCCGGTACCGTCCACTCGACGCTGATGCTGGGCAACGGCCCGACCGGGATCGGCGCGGCGCGCGCCCGGTGAGCCGCCGTCACACTCTCGCGGTGTGTGCCGCCCTGCTCCCCGCTATGCTCGGGGCGCAGGGCGGTGCCGCGTTCGCTCGGAAGATCGCGCCGTTCCCCGTCGCCGACCGCGCCGGCACGCCGATCGCCGAACCGTTTCTTGGCGGGCTCGACGTGCCGCGGCCGCAGCTGGTCGACATCGACGGTGACGGCGACCTCGATCTCTTCCTGCAGGAACGCGCCGACGCGCTGATGTTCTTCGAGAACGTCAAGGGCAAGCTGCAGTGGCGCACCGATCAATACGGCGGGATGGCAGTGGGGGAGTGGGCCCGCTTCGTCGACCTCGATCAGGACGGCGTGATCGACCTCCTCACCGAGATGCCGAACAGCTACATCCGCCTCTGGCGCAACGTCGGGACCAAGACCGCCGCACAGTTCGAGGCGGCCGCCGACTCGCTGCGCGACAGCGAGGGACAGCCGATCTTCGCCGATCGGCAGAACATCCTGAATCTCGTCGACCTCAACTGCAACGGCCGGCTCGACCTCTTCATCGGGCGGGTCAGCGGGACGATCGTGCATTACGAGGCCGAGGTGGCGACGAAGGGGAGCATCCCGCGATTCCGGATGCTCACCGAGCGCTTCGAGGAGATCGAGATCGTCGGGACTGGCAGTGACGGCACCCGTCCCTCGCTGCATGGCGCCAACACCATGGCCTTCGGTGATGTCGACGGCGATGGCGACCCGGACCTGCTCTGGGGCGACTTCTTCGAACCGGGGCTGTTGTTGATCGCCAATCAGGGGAGCTGTGCGCAGCCCGACCTGCGTCACCCGCCGGCGCAGTTCCCGGTGACGCCGCCGCTGCTCACCAGCGGCTACAACGCCCCCTCGCTCGGCGACTTCGACGGCGACGGCGACCTCGACCTGGTGATGGGCGTGATTGGCGGCGCCTTCGGCCCGAACCGGACCTCGATCGACAATCTCTACCTGGTGGAGCAGGTGAAGCGCGGCGAGTGGAGCACGCGCACCTCGCGCTTGTTGCCGATGCTCGATGTCGGCAGCGAGAGCGTGCCGACGCTGGCCGACCTCGATGGCGACGGCGACCTCGACCTGCTGGTGGGCAATAGAATCGTGCAGGGGGAGGGCGAACGCGGCACGCTGACGTGGCTCGAGAATGTCGGCAGCCGCACGGCGCCGTCATTCCGCGACCGCGGGCCGCTCGGGTTGCCGACCGAGTTCAATCCCACCGCCGCCGTGGCCGACCTCGATGGCGACGGCCTGCCGGACCTGGTGGTGGGCACCTGGCGCGACCGCGTCCAGTGGTTCCGGAACAGCGGCACCAAGTCCGCCCCGACGTGGACGCTGGCCGACAGCGCCCTGATCGTGCTGACGCGCGGCAGCAACTCGGTGCCGGCGCTCGCCGACCTCGATGGCGACGGCGATCTCGACATGATGGTCGGTGAGGCGAGCGGGCAGCTCAATCTCTATCGCAATGTCGGCAGCCGCACCGCGCCGAAGTTCGAGCTGGTCAGCGACAACTTCCAGGGAATCGACGTCGGCCGCCGTGCCTCACCGACCTTTGCCGACCCCGAGCGCACCGGCCGCCCCGACCTCTTCCTCGGCAGCGATGACGGCGGCCTTCAGCGCTGGCGCAACGTCAGCGCCGGCAACGAGATCCGCTTCGTCCTCGACTCGAACTACACCGTCGCGACGCACCGCGGGTCGGCGGCGACCTTCGGAGACTTGTATGGGAGCGGGGTGCTGGCGTTGCTGGTGGGTGATGTGAGTGGGGGATTGCTGTACTTCGAGCGGCCGAGATAGTCGATGATCGATGATCGATGATCGATCATCGAGTGTCATCCTGAGCGGAGCAGCCCGAAGGGCTGCGCAGTCGAAGGACCTCTCTCCGCGAATGCGGAAGAGGTCCTTCGACTGCGCCCGCTTCGCGGGCTGCGCTCAGGATGACAATCTCAATCCATCATCGATCATCGATCATCGACCATCGATCATCCCACAAATTCCACTTCCACCTTCCCCGGAATGATCCCCGCCTCCGCCGCCTCATCGAGCAGCAGCTGCACCGCTTCGCGGCCGCGATCGCCGTAATCGACGGTCCACTCGTTGACGTACATCCCGACAAATTCATCGGTGCGCTCATCGGAGATGCCGCGGTTGTACTGCTTGGCGTGGGCCAGGGCGTCGGCGCGGTGGACGAGGCCGTAGACGATCGACGCCTTGAGGTCCTTGGCGACCTGCTCGATCACCTCGCGGCCGAGGTCGCGGCGGACGACGTTGCCGCCGAGCGGGAGCGGGAGGCCGGTCTCGTCGAGCCACCACTCGCCGGTGTCGGCCCAGAGGTGGAGGCCGTCGTCGACGTAGGTGAGCTGCCCCTCGTGGATGATCAACCCGAGGTCCACCTCGCCCTTGTGGACGGCCTCTTCGATGGCGTCGAACGCCATCACCACCGGGACGAAGTCGGGCTGCCAGAGCTTGAGCGCCAGGTAGGCGGTGGTCAGCAGCCCCGGGACGGCGATCCGCTTCCCCTTGGCGGCTTCGCGGATGATCGCAGAGTCAGCGCGGCGGTCGCCCGGGGGCGGCGTCAGCGAGACGAGCCGCGGGCCGTAGCCGTCGCCCATCGACGAGCCGCTGTTGAGCAGCGCGTAGTCGTGGGCGATATAGGCGTAGGCGTGGATCGAGACCGCCGAGACGTCGAGTTCCTTGTGACGCGCGCGCTGGTTGAGCGACTCGATGTCCGAGAGCTCATGCACGTACGTGATGTCGGTGTCGATCTTCCCTTCGGCCAGCGCATAGAACATGAACGCGTCGTCGGAGTCCGGCGAATGGGCGACGCGAATGGTCGTGGTCATTTACTTGGGTCCCGGGGTGGTCTTGAAGTTCTCGAGCAGGGGACGATGTGCCTCGTACTCGTCGCGCTTCTTGGCGATCTCGGCGTCGTAGTGCTTCCGGAAGGCGGCCCGCGCGGCCTCAGCCTCGGCCTTCTTCCCCTGATAGTCGCCCACGATGGCCTGGACGAAGAAGCCCATCAGGTTGTTCGGGGCTTCCTTCAGCATCGTGTCGGCCAGGGCCAGCGCCTCGGGGAACATCCCGACCTGGGCCTGGATCATCGCCGTGTGGTAGCGGGCGTCGATGTCGCGGTCACCCGGGGGGAGATTGGTGTAGGCGCCGAGGGCCATCGGGGTGAAGCGGAAGACGGTGGCGGTGTCGCCCTTTTCGGCCGCGGCGGTGACCCGGTCCGTGAGCCGGGTGAACTGCTCGCGCGGCGTCATGTTGGAGATGTCCGGGGCGGCGGTGGCTCCCAGCGCGCCTCCGGCCGGGGCCGCGCTGCCCATCGCCGGCGGCTCGGCGGAGGTCCGGTCGGTCGCGGCATAGATCACGGCCACCACCGCGACCACCGTCAGCAGCCCGGCCACGATCCAGGGAGCCGCCTGCGTCGGGGCCGTCGGGGCCGCCGAGCCGCCCGCCGCAGCGTGGACGTGCTGGGCGGCGTGACCCGCCGGCGCGCCACCGGCCGGGGTTCCACAGGCCGAGCAGAAGCGGACACCGTTCGGCAGGGCCACGCCGCAGCCGGTGCAGAAGCGCTTGGTCGAGGAGGAAGCAGGGGTATCGGACACGGAGTCTCCAGGGAATTGCCGGGGGATCGCCACCATCGGCGGCGCCGCAATATAGTGTCCCCTGCTGGCGCAGGCCGTGGCCCCTCGCTACCCTTGAAACGTCTTTCGCCCCGGTGACCATGACCACACCTCCTTCCGATACGATCGACCTCTCCAATGCCGACCACATGGGCGACCTCGCCCGGGGCGGCACCAATTGGTCGGTCCACCTCGAGACGCGCCAGGACGGCCCCCTCGCCGTCGGCCGGGTCCACTTCGTCGCTGGCGACGTCCGCCGCTCCTCCGCGTGGATCTTTCGCGAATGGAGCGTCCCCGACGTGAAGGCCCGATTCGCGGAGTTTTCGCCGCTGGAGTTGTGGCGGCTGTTGGAGTCGTTGAGCTGAAGAAAAACAGGATGATCGATGATCGATGATCGATGGTCGATGGGGCTCCGTGCGTTCACGGGGGCTGTCGCTCGGCGTGCGCTATCGATCATCGATCATCGATCATCGATCATCGTGGCGTTGATCCTCGCCCCGGCACCGCTGCTCGCCCAGGCCACCGTCGCCGCCGTCGTCCTCGAACGCCGCTCCATCTTCGACCCCGACGAGTCCCGCTTCTGGTTGCTCAACCTCGTCAATCGGCTCCACATCACCACGCTGCCGTATGTGGTCCGGCGC
This sequence comes from Gemmatimonadota bacterium, assembly GCA_016704275.1. Classification (NCBI taxonomy): domain Bacteria; kingdom Pseudomonadati; phylum Gemmatimonadota; species Gemmatimonadota bacterium. Next base: position 16,181 of record JADJAK010000008.1, on the reverse strand, counting down.
GAGGTGCTGCTCCATCCGGGCGAGCCGTATGACTCGGCGAAGATCGCCGAGAGTGAGCGCAACCTCCGCCGGCTCGGGGTGTTCCGCAGCGTGAAGATCGACACCAGCTCGGTCGATTCCGGGCTGGTGGTGACGGTCACCACGCGCGACGGCTGGAGTACGCGGCCCGACTTCCGCTTCGGCTCCACCGGCGGCCAGGTCGTCTATACCCTGGCGCTGATCGAGGACAACCTCCTCGGCACCGCGACGCAGACGTCGTTGCTGTACCGGAAGAACCCCGATCGGAGCACCACCACGCTGGCGTTCCGGCAGCCGCGGCTGATCGGCGGCACCATCGGCATGGTGGCCGCGCTGGAGGACCGCAGCGACGGCCAGTTGGCGGCGGGTACCATCGGGAAGTCGTTCTTCAACCTCGGCGCCAAGTCGGCGTGGAGCATCACCGGCGACACTCGCCGCGAACGGATCCTCCGCTTCCGCGACGGGATCGAGCAGGCGACCGACACGCTGCAGCGGCGCTACGTCCTCGGCCGCGCCGAAGTGGCGCGCGCGCTGCGGACACCGAGCCTCGGCTATGTGCGGGCCGGAGTGGTGGCGCAGCTCCGGCGCGACGACTTCACCACGCAGGCCACGTATGACAACATCGGGATCACCGAGCGATCGGTGACCGGTGCGGTCGGCGGCTGGATCGAGGCGCGGAAAGGACGCTACGTGAAGCTGCAGGGCTACAACTCGCTCTCGCGCGACGAGGACGTCGATCTCAGTACCGTGGTGCGCGCCTCGCTGCTGCTGGCACCGTCGGTGTTCGGTTACGAGAAGAGCGGCATCGCCCCGGCGATCGCGGGCCGCACCGGACACGGCTCGGCGCGCGGCTTCTCGCTGCTCGAGTGGAATGTCGGCGGGATGATCACCAGCAGCGGCCTCGACTCGGCCACCGCGCAGGTCGCGGCCACGGCGGCGTGGATCCCTTCGCCGAAGCATCTCGCGCTCGTGCATGCCTCGGGGGGCGTCCTCCGCGGACTCCTCCCTGGCAGCGAGTTCGACCTCGGGCTGGGCGCCGGGCCGCGCGCCTTCCGGTCGCACGCGTTCACTGGAGACCGCGCCTTCTTCGTGACGGCCGAGTATCGCTACGGCGCGGCGGTCGACTTCCTGAAGGTGATGGACGTGGGGATCGCGACGTTCGTGGACCATGGTGGCGCCTGGTATCGTGGTTCGACGATGCGCACCGGGTGGGACATGGGGGTCGGGCTGCGGCTCGGCGCCTCGCGCGCGCCGGACCTCGAGGCCAACCGGATGGATCTGGTCTATCGGGTGGGGAATGACCGCGAAGCGTCGGGCTGGGTCTTCGTGGTGGGGAAGGGCTTTACCTTTTCGACTGGGCTGCGCGGCGGACGCTGAGCGGCGGCGGGTCGATACCGAGGGAGGAGCACGTCATGTCCGAATCCGATGCACCGAAGAAGAAGCGCCGTTGGGGACTGATCGCCGTGGCGGTCGTGGCGACCCCCGTCCTCCTCTTCTCGATCTACGCGGGCGCCGCGCTCAACTGGGCCTACTCCGAAGGGGAGCGCGCCGGCGTGCTGCAGAAGTTTTCGAACAAGGGATGGCTCTGCAAGACGTGGGAAGGGGAGATCGCGATGACCACCGTGCCGGGCGTCGCCCCGGTCATGTGGACCTTCACGGTGCGGGACGACCTCGTCGCCAAGTCGATGAGCGAGGCGGTCGGGAAGCGTGTCGTGCTCCACTACGCCGAGCATCGCGGGGTGCCGACGACCTGCTTCGGCGACACGCCGTACTTCGTCGACAAGGTCACCATCGCGCCCTGACGGCCCACTATATTGTGGGGTCTGCCAACGTGGAGCGCACGTGATGTTGTCCAAGGTTGTCGCGGTGGTGATCGGTGCGGTGGTCGCGCCGGCAGCGCTGCTGTTTCACACTGAACTGAAGAGCTCCATCCCCGAGCGCGATTCCACCGTGAAGGGGCCGCCGCGTGAGGTCGTCCTGACCTTCACCGGCAAGGTGAATCCGAAGCTGTCGTCGATCACCATCCTGCGTCCCGATTCCAGCAACGTGATGTCGCTGGTGATCGACACCAAGGCGGCCGGCAAGGAGCTCCACGCACCGGTGACCCGGCCGATCCCGCCGGGGCGGTACGTCGTGCGCTGGAAGACCGCCGCGGCCGACGGCCACGTGGTCCGCGGCGCCTACAGCTTCTCGGTCGACTTCGTCGAGTGAGGCGGGCGTGGTCGGTGCTGCTCGCCGTGGGCGTGCTGGCTTGCGGCGAGAAGATCGATCGTGAGCTCTCCCCCGGCGGCTTCATCGGCGCCGAGGTGGTCACGCCGCGCCCGATGCCGAACGTGGTCCTCACCGACGCCAAGGGCGCGCCGTACAACCTGGCCGAGCAGACGCGCGGCACGGTGACGCTGCTCTTCTTCGGCTACATGCATTGCCCCGATGTCTGTCCGGTGCACCTCGCCAACATCGCGGCGGTGCTCGACAAGCTGCCCGAAGAGGTCTCGCGCCAGATCAAGGTCGTCTTCGTGACGGTCGATCCGGCGCGCGACTCGATGGCGGTGCTGGCGCCGTGGGTGGCGGGCTTCGACCCGCGCTTCACTGCGCTCACCGGCAGCGACTCCACCATCAAGGCGGCGCAACTCGCCGCCGGATTGCTGACGGCCGAGCAGGACACGGTGACGGCGAGTGCCGCGGGGACGTACCTGGTGGGGCACGCCTCGCAGGTGATCGCGCACACGCGCGACGGCCTCGGCCGGGTGCAGTATCCGTTCGGGACCAGGCAGCGGGATTGGGCGCATGACTTGCCGAGGCTGGTGGAGTATGGCCGATGATCGATGATGGATGATGGATGATGGATGGTGAGGGGTGAGGGGTGCTCACCGCGTTGTCATCCTGAGCGGAGCCCGCGCAGCGGGCGAAGTCGAAGGACCTTGTTGCCTCGGCGAGAGGTCCTTCGACTGCGCAGCCCTTCGGGCTGCTCCGCTCAGGATGACAACTTTGCGAGACCTACGACCTACGACCTACGACTTACGACTTATGACCTCCGCGCGCCTGCTCCTGCTGCTCATCTGCACCACCGCCTGCGGCGCGGCGGAGGGTCCGCTCAGGGTGTCGCGGCTCGAGGTGAGTGTGGCGCCGGTCGGTGCGGTGGCCGCGTCGGGGTATCTGGTGTTGCGGAATGCTGGCGAGTCGGCCGACACGCTCGATCGGGTGACGACGCCCGCTGCCGATTCGGTGACGCTGCACGAATCGATGGATCATGGCGACGGCCAGGTGATGATGATGCCGCTGACGTGGATCGCGGTGCCGGCGGGTGACTCGGTGGTCTTCGCCATGGGCGGGCATCATCTGATGCTGGAGCATTTCCCGACGCCCCTCGCGGTAGGTGCCGACGTGGTGCTGACGTTCCACTTCCGCAGTGGGCTGACGATTGAGCAGTCGACCACCGTGCGCGCAGTGGGCGGAAAGGAGTAGCTGATGCAGTGGTGGTGTGCGGCGACCGGGTTGCCGTGGAGCTGGCAGTGGCAATGGTATCCAGGGGTGAACCTCGCGCTGCTGCTGCTCGCGTACGCGTGGTGGCAGCTCGGCGTGCGGCAGCAGTGGACGCGCCGTCCGTGGGGGTGGTTCTGCACGGCGTGGATCGCGCTGCTCGTCACGCTCGACTGGCCGGTCGGCAAACTCGGCGCGGGGTATCTCGCCTCGGTGCACACCTTCCAGTTCCTGATGCTCACCCTGCTGGTGGGGCCGGCGCTGCTGCGCTCGATCCCCGAGGAAGGGTGGCTCGCGTTTGCGCCGGTGGGCTCGAGTCGTCACCGGCTGCTGAGCACGATGGCGAAGGCGATTCCCGGGCTGGCCTGCTACAACCTGATCGTGGTGACGAGCCACCTCCCCGCCGTCGTCGACCCGGCGATGCAGTCGCAGCTCGGCTCGTTCCTGATCGATTGCAGCTGGCTGGCGGCGGGGCTCTTCCTCTGGTGGCCGCTGGTGGCGCCGAAGGCGTTCAAGCAGCTCGGCACCTTCGGCAAGATGGGCTACCTCTTCGGCGCGACGATCATCCCGACGATTCCGGCGATGATGATGGTCTTCTCCGACTGGCCGATGTACGCGCTGTATGAGCTGGCGCCGCGCGTCGACGTCCGCTTCTCCGCCAACGACGACATCATGCTCGCCGGCCTCACGATGAAGCTGCTCGGCGACATTCCGCTCTGGATCGCGCTGGCCGTGGTCTTTTTCCGGGGCACGGCAGAGCGGGATACCGTCGATGCATAAACGAGCGGTGATGGTCGCCTTGGCAAGCGCTGACGGCGGCGAGGTGAGGGGTGAGGGGGAACTGATCGAGATTCCCTTTGGCACGCGCGTGGTGCGCGCGGTCGGGATCTTCGTGGTGGCAATACTGGCGTCGGTGGCGCTGATCCCGATTCCGATCATCCATCTGATGGGACCGCCGCTGCTGCTGATTGGTGGCGGCATCGCGGCGGGGCGGCAGCTGCGGGCGGTGGCGCGGCTCACCCCGATCCGGCTCGCCTGCCCGAAGTGTCAGGCGGTGAACCGGATCGGCGGCGGCTTCGGCATGATCCACCCCGACCAGCCGCTCGCGATCAGCTGCGACTCGTGCCGGCGGGGGCTGACGGTGACGCTGGAGCGGGATGGGTAGAGTCCAGCCCTGGCCGAGGTCACAGCGTGGCGAAATAGGTGCGAGTACGCCACGAGCTTCGTCGGTGCACCACGCCTGAGCTACCGACTCGGACGGTGCAGCACCTTGGTGAGTGTGCTGTCCGCAAGCAATCCGATAGTCCACTCCCCTCCCTTGCTCCCGTCTTCGGCCCAGTAGACCGAGCCGAGGCGTGCCAGACGAATGCGCTGCACTGACGCATGCTTGGATGGGAAGAGTAAGCCTGCGCGAGCACAGAGCGCGTCATCACGAATGATGATCACGCTATCGGCTGGCATGGTTTTCAGCCCGAGTCGATTTCGAAGGTCCTGCAAGATCGGATGCGCAACGACGCCGCGCACGTAGATCTCAAAGTCTGAAAGTTCCTTCTCCGCTGGCCAGCAGTTGGTGCTGGTGTTGCCCCCTGGCACCGCGTGCCCAGGAAAAACACCAAGGGTGATTGCGGCTAGTACGCCGAGCATGCTTCGCACGGTGATCATTGGCTGGCTCCTAGTACGTGAAGCGGACCGGACACCCGGTCGCGAAGTAGGCCCACCGATTGCGGTTCCCCAGCCGATTCTGTGTTAGTACGCCGGGATCGAGTCGCCATATATCGGTCGCGTCGACAGTGTAGGTGCTGATCTTGGTCGTCGTTGCCCCGTCCCAATCTTCAGGGGAGCCACCACCACCCGCGATATTGTCTGGGCTGACTGACCCGCCGCCTTTAATGCACGGCGTGTTCACTCCGACGACCGCTTGATGCGTGTGAACGTATCCAACAATCGCACCGGGCGCTTGTCCCGTCGCGAGCGGATAGAACTTGCACGCATCGGTGAGCGTCAAGTCGGGTGCAAGCCGGATGAACTGAATTGGAGAGTTGTAGTACTCCTGATAGAAGTACCCTCCCATTTCTGTGTTGGCGGCCCTTGCGTCAGCAAACAGCGCGCGTAGTGAATCCATCATCGCTTGGCTGTTCATTGGGCCGCTTCGGCCTGCCAATTTGCCGGGTTCAACCGTCTCGTTGTTCCAAGCCCTGCACAAGGTATCTGACGCCGCGAGCGGGTCCCAAGGGGCAAGATCACCTGGGGGCGTTCCGCCCACACCGGATCCTCGGTCGACCCCAAATTTCTGGCGGTGTCCACGGCATAGGATACGGCAGGCCACCGTCGTGCCACCAGCGGTCAGCGTGCCAGAACGGGCCGGTTGCCATCGCCTGAATGACGGTCGTCGTGATGTCACCCAGGTACTGGATCGAGTCACCGTTGCTTTCCTGCGAGGCCATGCGGTCAGCCGGAAGCGTAACCGTCGCTTCGTCGGCGCCTGTCGGAAGTTGAGCGCAACCGAGGACGAACAGGATCATCATGGGTAGCACACTTCGTTTCATCCACGCCAATCTCATGGAGCCCTCAGGGGAAGTGATGGGGAGCCGGGGCGGAAGGTCAGAGCTTTCTAGGCCCTGGCGGTCCAGGCTTTCCGAGTATTCGATGAGGAGGGCGCGTGGTGGATCACCGGCAGCCAACCCCACCACCACAGGGTAAGCTGCCACTATCAACGGATCATCAAATCGAGAAACACCAAGGCGTGTCGCGGCCGTGGTCTTTCAGTACGTTACGGGGTGGGTGTGGGCAGTTGCTGCCCCGGGAGGTTCGGGCAGGGGAAACTTCTTGCGGCGCTAGGCTGCGCGGGCTGCGGCCCTACCGCCCCAGCACCACGTCGACTTCCTGAAGAATCTGCTCCACCTGCTTCGCCGTGAGCTTCCCGGCCCTCTCCGTCAGCACGGCACGATCCAGTGCCAAGATCAGGGTGGCGTTGGCGACCGAGGCCTTGGGCAGGCCGGTCGACTTGGCGGACAACGGCGTGTTCCCCGGCGCCTCTGCCCAGGTCAGGTTGCTCGTCAGTGGGATGCAGACCACCGTCGGGAGCTTGCTTCGGTTGAGCGAGTTGCCCTGCACGACGACGACTGGTCGACGAAAGCCCGGTCCCGAACCGACCGGGTCAGGCAGTTCCGCCCACCAGACATCGCCCTGCGCGACGGCTACCACTCGCTCTGCTCGAGCGTGCGTCGGCTCGCGGCCTCGATGAACGGGTCGATGGCGCCCGCGCCGAGCTGGTCGACCACGCGGTTCATCGCCTCGGTCACCTCATCCGGGGCGTGCCGGGTCAGATATTCCGTCAACGCGTCAGCGTACAGCTGGCTGCGGGATTTGCGCGCGCGCTTTGCCAGCTGGTCGGCCGCGCGGAACAGTGCGTCCGGAAGGGAGATCGCCGTTTTCATACCCATAGTATAACCGCCGGCCGGAACGGGGCGCCACCACCTTCCCCGGGGTCCGACGCCGCGACGGGCACCGCACCCCGTGATGCAGGGTACGCTGCCCGTCTCAAGGCATCGTCAACGCGGGCGGGGTTCGCCCGAGTGCGCGCCTACGCCACCTTCGGCCCGCAGCGGTTGATGCCCAGGGCGGTGTAGAGGGGGCAGAAGCCGGTCAGCCCGGTCAGCAGGGGGACGAAGCCGAGCCACTGCAGCACGGTCCCGGCGGTCCCGGTGACAGTGTGGGTCCAGCCGAGGTAGAGCATGGCGAGGCCGGCGACGACACGGATCCCGCGGAACAGGGGGGATTCATTGCAGGGCATGGGGTACTCCGGATTGGGCAGGGAGGGGGGACACCCTGCCCAAGAGGATAACGCCGGGTACCGGCCCCCGGTTCCCGATTCGGTGGACACTGGCCAGAGGGGCGACTAGAATCCCCCGGCATTCGGCGCCGTAGCCAAGTGGTAAGGCAGAGGTCTGCAAAACCTCCATCACCGGTTCGACTCCGGTCGGCGCCTTGAGAAGCAGCGAACAGCGAACGGCGAACAGCGGACAATTCGCCGTTCGCCGTTCGCCGTTCGCCAATCCGGACTCCCCCTATGGTGAATCTTTCCCCAGTTCCGGGGTATGATGAGACTCACTTCTACTGTTGAGCCCATAATGATCTCGGATCTGCTGGCTTTTGGTGGCGTTGGGGCACATCCCGTTCAACCGAAGGAACTCGCGGCCGCTCGGCCGCTGTACGAATGCCGCGCGGCGCTGCTCGCGGCGCACCTGGCGCATGTCGAGGCGACCTCGCCGGCCGACGCCGGTCCGCACCGGATCGCCGCGGCGCGTGCGCAGGGCGAGCTCGCGTGGCTGGCCGTCCGTGAGGCCGAGGAGCGGACGTACGCCGAGTACACGCGGGCGAACCCGGCGGGGCTGGGAAGGGATTTGAAGGAGATGGTGGCGAGTTTCTTCGGACGGTGAAGGGGGCTCAAGGCTTGTCATCCTGAGCGGAGCCCGCGAAGCGGGCGCAGTCGAAGGACCTCTCCCGGCGCACGGCAAGAGGTCCTTCGACTACGCAACCGTTCCGGTTGCTCCACTCAGGATGACACACGCCTAGGGAACCACCCTTCTCGCTATCTTGCCGCATGCCCCCGCTTTCCCCCCGTTTCGTCGGTCGCCGCTGGACCCTCGTCGGCCTCGTGCTGGCGATGTTCCTCTCGGCGATCGAGGCCACCGTCGTGGCCACCGCCCTCCCGACCATCGTGCACGACCTGGGCGGTGACGCCCGCTACGGTTGGGTCAACATCGCCTATCTGCTGGCCAGCACGGTCGCGATTCCGCTCTACGGCAAGCTCGCCGATCGGCATGGTCGCGCGCCGCTGCTCTATGTCGGCCTCCTCCTCTTTGCGCTCGGCTCGCTCGTCTCCGGCTTTGCGCCGACCTTCGACCTGCTGGTCCTCGGCCGAGTGATCCAGGGTGCCGGGGCCGGCGCGATCCAGCCGGTCACGATGACGATCGTCGGCGATCTCTGGGAAGTGCACGAGCGCGGCAAGGTGCAGGGGATCATCGGCGCGGTCTGGGGCACGTCCGGCGCGATCGGTCCGCTGCTCGGGTCGCTGCTCGCGACCACCATCGGCTGGCGCTGGATCTTCTGGATCAACATTCCGTTTGCACTCGCGGCGATCGGCATCGTGGCGCTCGCCTATCGCGAGCCCGCACGCGTGCGCAGCACTGTCCCGCTCGACCGACTCGGCGTGCTCTGCACCGCGGTCGGTGCGTTTGCGTTGCTGCTCGCGATCGAGCAGGTCGCGACGCTCCCGATGGCGATCCTCTCTGCGGCAGCGTTCGGTGCGCTGATCTTTGTCGAGGGACGCGCCGCCGATCCGGTCATCCCGGTGCAGATCCTCCGCTCACCGCGCCTCGGCACCGGCATCGCGCTGCTCGGTTTAGTCGGGGCGATGATGATGGTGGTGCTCACTTGGCTGCCGCTGCGGCTGATTGCAGGTGGTGGCTCGATCGCCGCGTCGGCCGCGCTCTCGCCGCTGCTGCTGGGCTGGCCGATCGCGGCGAGCCGGTCGCCGGCGTTGATGATCAAGAACGGCCGGCAAGCGACCATCCGGCTGGGCGCGCTGCTGCTCGCGATCGGGGCGATCGCACTCGCGGGCTTCGTCTCGAGCAGCGCACCGATCTGGGTGCTCGCAGTGATCATGTTCGTGATGGGCCTGGGCTTCGGCCTCCTCTCGACGACGACGGTGGTCGATGCGCAATCGACCGTCGCGCACGGCCAGCGCGGCGTCGTCACCGCACTCGGCGCCTTCTCACGCTTCCTGGGCGGTGCGATCGGTGTCGCCGCCCTCGGCGCGCTGCGCGGACTCCCTGGCCCGGTGGCCGGGCACGGGATGACGTGGGTGTTTGTCGGGCTGGCGGGGGTCGGGCTGGTGACGATGGTGGTGGCGATGGGTTATGCGCATGACATGCATGTCGAGGTTTCAGCCGCGCATGCTTGACCTGAGCGTAGCGAAGGGTCAATGCGCGGTGATCGATGATCGATGATGGATGATGGATGATGGATCACGGCGTTGTCATCCTGAGCGGAGCAGCCCGAAGGGCTGCGCAGTCGAAGGACCTTACCCGGATGGCTCTTCAAACAGGGGCGGATTGGAGTGGCGCCTCGCCCGGCTCGGTATGCTGATAGCTTCATCAAGACTCTCAGGAGGCCACCGATGGCAGGTTCCGAAAAGGTCCAGGGCCCAGCGTCCTACTTCCCGTCCATTGAGAAGAAGTACGGCCATCCAGTGGCCCACTGGTTCGGCGTGCTGAAGCGCGCCGGCGATCTCAAGCACATGGAGCTGGTCGCGCTGCTCAAATCGGAGCACGGCCTCGGGCACGGCCACGCGAATGCGCTGGTCGCGTATCATCTGGCGAAGCGGTAGGGCTCGGCCGAGCTTCCGCGCCACTGGCGGCCGCGCCGGTGACGGGGTCGTGGTAGCTGGAATGAGTGAGCGTCCGGGCCCCTTTCGCCCGGCGCAACGTCCACCCCGCAGCACCACGCACGATGGCACTTCCCCATCCCCCTGATGAGGCGCCACCATGTTCGGGAACATCGGCCCCCTCGAGTACTTGATCGTCCTCAACATCATCGCTGTCCCGGTGGCTGCGGGCTGGCTCCTGATCCGGGCCTGGGACCGGCGGGACAGTGCGGCGCGCGACCTGCACCGGCTCAGCGCGGAGGTCGCGGCGCTGGCCGAGCAGAATTTCCTGCTGGCCGACGAACTGGCCGAGCTCGCCGCCGAGGCGAAGGGGTCGACACGCCTCGCGGCAACCGAGCGGCAGCCGCGCGCGACGAGCAGCCTGACCCATCCACCGACGGCGTAGGAGACTGACTGATGGGCGGACTCCTGCTGTTCATGGTCCTGGGTGGTGCCGCGTACTATGCCGTGCGGATGCGCCGGAACAACGAGATCCACGGTTCCCTCGCGGTGCGCGTGAGTGAGCTCACCAGTCAGGTCGGTCAGCTTCGCGAGGCACAATGGAAGATGCGGGCGGCGATTGACAGCTTGCGCGAAGAGCAGGATTTCAGGGATCAACTCACCACGCCGAGCGACAAGGGAACAGTGGGCGCCACGAGCCACGATCCCGGACATCGAGGGATCGTGATCACCCCGGAGGTTGTATCCTGCTGAGACAGATCGCGCTCGCCGGCGCACTCACCCTGCTCACCTCTTGCCGCGAGGCCGACCCTGCGTCGACGTCCGCCGCGGTCATCGACCTCGGCCCGGTCCTCGACAGCGTCGTCGGCGTCGATCAGCCCGAGGTGGCCTACGAGACGGCACCTGGTGTGTTGCTGCTCCCGACCCACGCCTGCCCGGATTGATCCGACTCGATTTTCGCGACCGGACGCCGCGACACGATCGGTCGCGCCGGGGACGGCCCCGGGGAGTATCGGGGACCAGGCTTCGTCTTCGCGTTGCCGGCAGGCCGCATTGGCGTCGTCGACGGAGTCGCCAGGCGCGTCACTGTCTTGGCCCCGGCGCTGACCTTCGAGGAGCACCGTGCCATTCCCGCGGGGCTCTCGCCGTTCCTGCTGCGTGCCGACACGCTGGGCAATCAGCTCGGTGTCGGCCCAGGCGCCCCGCAAGCGGCGCCCGGTGATTCCGCGCCCGTCGTGCGCCTTCGTGCGGCGGCCACGACCGTCGACACCGTCGGCTTTGTGGAGCGGTTGCAGACGGCCCCGATCCAGATCGGTCAGATGGGGATGATGGCGCCGGCGGAGTACGCGCCGCGCGACCTCTGGGGCGTCGATCACGACGGCACGGTGTGGATCGCGCGGGGATCGCGCCGAGTGTTGGAGTTCATCAGTCGCGAGGGCACGCTGACGACCTTCCCGCTCCCGTTCGCGCCGATCCCGACCGTCGACGCCGATCGCGCGCTCTTCCGCGGCCTGCCCGCGCCCGAGGGGCTCGACCGCGCCGCGCGGGAGCTGGCACCGATCAAGGGTCCGTTCCAGGAAGTCCGCGCCGACCTGTCGGGGCGCTACTTCCCTCTGGCTGAATCAGCCGGCGGGCTACACCACGGAGCAGTATGCAGAGTTCGATCGCACCGGCGTCCACCTCCGCACCCTCGTGCTGCCACAGTCGTGGAAGATCATCGCCGTGAGTGCCACCGCGATCTATGCCGCGCGGGAGTCGGAGAGCGGGGAGTGGGTGGTCCGGCGCTACGAGCGGCCGCGGTGAGGGCCGCGCTCTCTGGAACCGCCTCGATGAGAGGACCTCGATGATTCGCACGCTCTGCATGACGCTGATCCTCGCCCTCCCCTCCGTGGTCGCGGCGCAAGGGAAGCCGGCGCCGCCCACCTTGGTGCGCACCGAGCCCGGCAGCTGTGCGCGCTGCACGATGACGCTCAGTTACGTCGCGACCGTCGGCTCCATGAACGACAAGGAGTTGATCAACGACGAGGGCGCGCTGCTGGCGCTCCCGAGCGGTGAGTTTCTCGTCTGGGGCGAAGGGCCGATCCTCCGCTACGCTGCCGATGGACGCTTCCTCGGTACCCTCGGCCGGATTGGTGATGGACCGGGGGAATACCGCGGGCAGAAGTCGGTCGTTGCAGCGCGCGGCGATTCCGTCTCGATCTTCTCCTACGGCAGGGTGACGACGATCGCCGTCTCGACCGGGCGCGGGCGCAGTGCCCAGGCCGCAAAACCGCTGAGCGCGTTTCGTCATCTCGCACTTGCGAACGGCGACGTGCTCGTCCAGAACTACGCCGCCCCGACGCTGCCATTCGTCGTGCTCGCGCCGAATGCCGCCCTGAAACTGACATTCGGTCCTCCGGCAACGGTCGTGGACTTCGGCAACGGTGGCCAAGGGCCGGATTACGACAGCCAGCAGTACCTGGTTGCTCCGGCAACGGGCGACGGTTTCTGGGCTGCGCCGCAATTCTACCGCTACGGCCTGCAGCGCTGGTCCGCCAGCGGCGAGAAGCTGCAGACCATTGCTCGCACGCCGAGCTGGTTCCCGACGCATGACTACGCCGCGTTAGCCGAGGCGCGTCGTCGCGGGGCAGGGGTCACCCCGCCGCTCCCCTTCGCGCTCGCGCTCTGGTCGGACAGCGGGCGGCTCTTTCTCCTCGCGCGAGCGGCGGATGCCAAGTGGAAGGCCGACCCGAACTCGCCGAAGGTCGCGAAGATCCCTGCGGGAGGAGGCGAACGGCAAGCCGCGCCCTGGGTTCCCACCGGTGGGCTCGGCCGGTACTTCGACGGGGTCATCGATGTGTACGACAGTACCGCCGGGAGCTTCCTGGGGTCGTGGCGCGCCGATGCCTGGATCAGTGCGGCCATCGGGAACGGCATGCTCGCCACGCGCGTGGAGTCGGCGGACGGGGTGGTATCGTTTCATGTGTGGCGCGTCGTCTTCACGGGTACATGATGGCATTCGCCGAGGCTCGAGTCTCTTGATGCATCTGACCCGCTGGTGCACCACCGCTTTCGCGCTCATCGCGACCATGCCTGCGACCCGGTCGATCTCGGGGCCGCTCCCCTGGCACTGGATCAGCGAGCGCGTCATCGCACCACCCGAAGGCTCCAAGGGTGAACTCGGCGAGATCACCTCACTGGCGATCGCCGACGACGGTACCATCTACGCGATGCAGAAGAAGCCGGCGACCGTGCTGGTCTTCGGGCCCGACGGGAAATTCCTCCGCACCATCGGCAGGGAGGGCGACGGCCCCGGCGAACTGCGCAGCGGCGTGATCGGCGTCAGAAGCAACCTCCTGCTGGTGCAGGACTGGAGCGCGCGACGCTTCACGATCTTCCGAACCAACGGCACTCACGTCATCACCGGTGCCGTCGCTCTGCTGCTTCAGCACGGCCTCTCTTCATGTCGATGGGAACGGACGTGCGTGGGTGCAGGGGATACTGCGCGGTGGCGCGCGCGGCTACCTGCGCATCGACGCGACCGGGCGGGTGCTCGATACCCTCACCGTGCCGGAGAACAAACTCAGCAAGACGTGGCGAGCCGAAGCACGGAATGCATCGATACCAACGGAATACACCCTCACGGTCCCTGGTCATCCGTACGAATTTTCGGCCCTGCGCTACGACGGCCTGATGGTGATGGGCCGCAGCGACTCGATGCGATTCGTGGTCTCGCGCACCGGTCGCGACACCGTCAGGGTCTTCGAGGGGCCGACGAAGCGGCTGCCGGTCACGGCCGCCGAAAAGGAAAGGATGATTGAGGGAATCGTCGAAGGGCTCCCGTCGACCGCCCTGCAGGAGGCGCTGCGAAAGGTCGCCAAGCCGAGCGACATCCCTGACCGGAGCAACGCGTGGAACGGGGTGATGATCGACCAGGCGGATCGGACCTGGGTCGGCCTGCCGGCCGCCAAGGGCGGCGCAGCCCACTACGGCGTCTTCGACCCCAGTGGCAAGTACCTCGGCGAGGTGCCCTTCCCGGCGAGTCGACCGGCCCGGCTCTGGGTGATGGGGCGCGATCGCTTGGCCGCTCTCGAAGAGAACGACGACGGCCTCCCGCAGATCCGGATCTACAAATTGATGATTGCCGGCAAGTAATCGGGTCAGTGCGTGTGCTGGCTCATCACGTCCGCTCCCCTGGAACCACCGCGATGACACGACTCCAAACGCTGCAACTGCTGGTCCAGATCGGCATCTCCGTGCTGCTCCTGCTCATGATGCTCTATGCAGGGTGGCGCCGACACGGCTTGCGGCGAACGCTCCCCCCTCTGGGGGGAATGGCCATCTACCTGGCGACGATCATCTTCCTGCACCATCGATACGGATCGCTCCCGCTCTGGATCCTCCTCGCTGCGGCCGTGGTGCTGCTGGCAGGCACCGCCTACTCGTTCTATCCGAATTGGGCGCCGTACTTCGGCTTCACGTCGACTAGGCTACCGAAGGATTTGAGCTTTCACCACAGACCCGAGCCAGCGGCGCCGGAGCAGGAGCAGTGAGTCGCACCTCAACCCACCCCAACGAGGCCGCATTCCCCAAGGGCGTCGGCGGCCCGGTGTTGCGCGCGCTCGCCAACGCGAATATCCGCTCACTCGGGGACCTGGCCAAGTGGTCGGAGGGCGACGTCGCGGCATTGCACGGCGTGGGGCCGAAGGGGCTGCGGCTGTTGAGCGAGGCGTTGGGAGAAGCGGGGAAGCACTGGCACGGGGCGCGGTAGGTGTCGATTGCCGCGCCCCCAGGGCCGTCAACGAAGCCTGTGCGACCATGGAAGGTCATGCCCTTGGTGGTGTTCTGGTTCCTCGGTGTGGCGTACGCGGCGGGCTTCGGCGTGTGGGTATGGACTGACCCAGGCGTGCTGCTCTACGCTGGGCACGCAATCTCGCTGCTATTCTACGGCGTCCCGCTCCTCCTGTTGGTCTTGGTCTCCTGGCCGTTGTTACGAATCTGGACTAAGCGTCGGCAGCGGATGCCGCTGATCTTTCTTCTGGTGTGGATCGGGATGGTGTTTACTCCCCCGCCACCCCCGCCGATGTCGCACTACACGCAGGGAATGCCGGAGCCGGAAACGGCGATGCCATGGCTCTTTTTGGCATTCGCGGCGGGCCTGAGCGTCGCACCGCTGATCCTCTCCGCGGGCATGCTGCGCGCGACGCTCAGGGCTCGTCGCCAACTCATGGAGATGGCGCGTTCGGCTGGCATTCCCTCGTGGGATCACTCCGATGCACTGCCACAGCTTCCCACCGATCGCGCGCCCTGACGCGCGCCTCCTGATCCTCGGCTCGATGCCGGGGAAGGTCTCGCTGCGCGACCAGCAGTACTACGCCCATCCGCAGAATGCCTTCTGGAAGATCACTGCCGAGATCCTCGGCTTCGATCCGACCACTCCCTACGCCGAGCGCGTGGCGATGCTGCAGAGCAATCGGATCGCCCTCTGGGATGTGCTAAAGTCATGCACGCGCGAGAGCAGCCTCGACGCAGACATCGAGCCGTCGACGATCGTCCCGAACGACTTTGCGCAGTTCTTCGCGAAGCATCCCGAGATCCGCCGCATCTGCTTCAACGGCGCCAAGGCGGCGACGCTCTTCGCCAGGCACGTCGCCCCCGCGCTCCCGGCGATGCTCGATCTTGAACTGCGGCAGCTCCCCTCCACCAGCCCCGCCAACGCCGGCGTGTCGCGCGCGGAGAAGTTGCGGGCGTGGCGGGTGATTGGGCATGTTGACTAGCCCTCCCCCTCGGAGCCCCCATGCCCGGCCGCATTGAAGCCCTCTGGAGCAAGCGCGCCCATCGCGGGCCGATGGACCCGCAGGCCGAAGCCACGCTGGTGCCGAATCAGGGCATGGCCGGGAGCGTGGGGCGCAGCAAACGCCGCCAAATTCACCATCCTCCCGCGAGGCGTGGGATGCCGCGACGAGCGAGCCCGGCTGCCGCCGTCGATCCCGCGGTGCGCCGCGCCAACATCCTCAGTCTCCGGCCTCGACTCCTCTACGACACGCGCGGCAAGGGTCCTGCGCATCGGCAGATGCCGACGGTCATCGGCGGGCGAACCTTCACGCCGTGCGAGCGGATGGACGAGGCGTCGCTGGCCTGCAGGCGGCGCTCACGCCGCGCTGGCGCGGCGGCGTCTTCGCGCCGGTGGAGGAGGGTGGGGTAACCAGGGTGGGTGATGCGGTGGCATGGGAGGATGCGGTAGTTTTCAGCCGCGCATGTCGATGCGCGGCGGTGAACGGTTGACGGCTTCCTCGACCAAGCTCAGCCCCTGAGC